>NZ_CP087597.1:748798-1080697 GCF_020990385.1 Paracoccus sp. MA | reverse complement strand
TGGCGCTGGCGCGCGACTGGCTGGAGATTCCCGGCTTTTCCATCGCCGCCTGGGACCGCGATCCGCAGGGCATCCATCTGGGCGGCAACCAGATGGCGATGAGCACCCGCAGCCTGCTCTCCTTCGGCGCCGCCTATGCCGCGGGCGGGCAGGGGGTGATCCCGCCGGGCTGGATCGCGGAAAGCTGGCGGCCGCGCACCCGCTCGATCTTCAACGGCGAGGAATATGGCTATGGCTGGTTCATCAGCCGCATCGCCGGCCGGCCGGTGCGTTACGGCTGGGGCTATGGCGGGCAGATGATCTATGTCTTTCCGGGGACCGTGCCGGTCGCCATCGCCATGACCTCGGATCCCGACCAGCCCTCGGCGCGCTCGGGCTATCGCCGCGACCTGCACGCGCTGGCCGGCCGGCTGGTGGCGGCGCTGTGATTCCTGCACGGCTTCTCTGTTTCAAAATACCCCGGGGGAGGCCCGCAGGGCCGGGGGCAGAGCCCCCTTCCGCCCACATCCGTCCCCCGTTGACCCGGCCAGCGGCGCGGCCTATCTGCGGGCCATGGCACGCGCTCCGCTTCTGCAACTCACCGATATTTCCCTGACCTTCGGCGGCAATCCCGTCTTTGACGGGCTGGACCTGACCGTCCAGCAAGGCGACCGGCTGGCGCTGGTCGGCCGCAACGGCTCGGGCAAGTCGACGCTGATGAAGGTCATGGCCGGGCTGGTCGAGCCCGATGCCGGCCAAGTCATCACCCCCGCCGGCACCCGCGTCGGCTATATGGAGCAGGACCCGGACCTGTCGGCTTTCGCCACCCTGGGCGATTTCGCGCGCGCCGACCTTGGCGATGCCGAGGGCTACCGCGTCGAGATGGCGGCCGAGGGGCTGAAATTCGACCCCGACCGCCCGGTCGCCACCGCCTCGGGCGGCGAGCGGCGGCGGGCGGCGCTGGCCCGGCTGCTGGCCGAGGCGCCGGAACTCATGCTGCTGGACGAGCCGACCAACCATCTCGACATCGAGGCGATCGGCTGGCTCGAGGAGCAGCTTGCGGCAACCAGGGCGGGTTTCGTGCTGATCTCGCACGACCGGGCCTTCCTGCGGGCGCTGACCCGGGCGACGCTGTGGATCGACCGCGGCGAGGTGCGCCGCCAGGACCGGGGCTTCGAACATTTCGAGGATTGGCGCGAAACCGTCTGGGCGGCCGAGGACGAGGCGCGCCACAAGCTCGACCGCAAGATCAAGGCCGAGGCCCGCTGGGCGGTCGAGGGCATCAGCGCCCGGCGCAAGCGCAACCAGGGCCGGGTCCGCGCCCTGGCGGCGCTGCGCGAGGAGCGCGCCGGCCAGATCCGCCGCCAGGGCACCGCGGCCATGGAACTGGACGCGGGGCCGCAATCCGGCAAGCGGGTGATCGACGCCAAGGGGATTTCCAAGTCCTTCGGCGAGCGGGTGATCCTGAAACCCTTCGACCTGCGGGTGCTGCGTGGCGACCGGGTGGCCTTCGTCGGCCCGAACGGCGTCGGCAAGACCACGCTGATCAAGATTCTGACCGGCGAGATCGCGCCCGATACCGGCATCGTCAAGCACGGCACCAATCTGGAAATCGCGGTCTTCGACCAGGCGCGCAGCGCCATAGACGAGACGGTGACGCTGTGGGACGCGCTGGCGGGCGATCCGTCCATGCGGGTCTCGGGACGCTCGGACCAGGTCATGGTCCGCGGCAATCCGCGCCATGTCGTCGCCTATCTCAAGGATTTCCTGTTCGACGAGGCACAGGCGCGGGCGCCGGTCGGCAGCCTCTCGGGCGGCGAGAAGGCGCGGCTCTTGCTGGCGCGGATCATGGCGAAACCCTCGAACCTGCTGGTGCTGGACGAGCCGACCAACGATCTGGACGTGGAAACGCTGGACCTCTTGCAGGACATCCTTGGCGATTACGACGGCACCGTGCTGCTGGTCAGCCACGACCGCGACTTCATCGACCGGGTGGCCACCACCACCGTGGCGATGGAGGGCGACGGCCGCGCCGTGATCTATCCCGGCGGCTGGTCGGACTATCGCGCGCAGCGCCCCGATACCGCGCCCGCGCCCGAGGCGGCGAAGCCGGCGGCGGCGGCCGCGGCAAGGCCCGCGCTGAAGCCCGCGGCCGAACGCGCCGGGCTGAGCTTTACCGAGAGGAAGCGGCTGGAGGCGCTGCCCGCGATCATCGAGCGGCTGGAGGCCGAGATCGGCAAGCTGACCGCATTCCTCGCCCAGCCCGACCTGTTCCAGACCGCCCCGGCGAAATTCGCCAAGGCCAGCGCAGGGCTGGCCGAGCGCCAGCAGGCGCTGGCCGCCGCGGAAGAGGAATGGCTGGAGCTGGCCGGCCGCGACGAGGGCTGAGCGGCTTCGCGCCGGCGGGTTTTCGGCGGCGCGGAGAACAAAGATAGTTTCGCCCCTTGCATTTCGGCCCGATGCGCGCCATGTAATGCTGGCTACGTTATTTCTTCCGCATCCTGTCTCCTTCCGGCTTCAGACTGTGTTACGATCTGACTAAGCCGGGTCGCCGCATGTCGCGGGCGACAATCCATGAAGGAGATATCACGATGGCCAACGGCACCGTGAAATGGTTCAACAGCACCAAAGGCTTCGGCTTCATCGCTCCGGCGAACGGCGGCAAGGATGTGTTCGTGCACATCTCGGCGCTCGAGCGGGCGAATATCCAGCATCTGGCCGACGGCCAGTCCGTGACCTTTGAAATCGAGACCGGCCGCGACGGCCGCCAGTCGGCGCGCGATCTGGCGCTGGCCTGATTTCGGCAAGCCGATTGCGACAAGGGGACCGGCCGATCCTGGCCGGGCCCATCCTGCGGAGGCTGGCATGGCACCCAAGGACAGACTGAAAGGGCTTTTCCGCGCGCCGGCGCCGCTGACCGCGATGGACCGGACGACCTCGGAAGCCCGGCAGATCATCAGCGAGCAGACCCGGCGCCGTGAGGAACTGACTGCCAGCCTGCGCGCCGCGCGGCTGGCCCGAGAGGCCTCGGACGCCGCCAAGGGCTCCGCGCCCACCGGCAAGCGCAAGAAGTAAGGCGCAGGCCAGGGCAGCCGTTTCGGCCCGCCCGCAATGTTTCCAGGATCGTGGTTCGTCCCCCCGACATCCTTCGCCCCTTGCGGGTCGCGGGTCGGGTGGGGCTGCCCAATAACACAAGAAAAGGCAAGACAATGGCAAGAACGCCCAACAGACGCGCGAACCGCAGGAAGATCACGCAAAGGCATCAGGACAAGCGCCGGCTGGCGATCATGTTCCTGAACAAGCAGAACGATGCCTCGGCGGTTGCCGAATGCGACCGCAAGGCAGCCGGGGCGCGATAGCCCCGAACCGCCGGGTTCCCGTCGCGCAACGGTCCGCGGGCCGAGAAGGGGCGAAGGGACTCGCCCGGCAGCGGATCACCCCGCGGCAGCCGAGCTGCCGGGGGCTTTGGCAGATCCGCAGCCACGAACTTCCCATCCGATCAGAACCCAGGCAAATCCTGCCGCCTCATGGTGCCGGGCTGCCCCGGCGATAGGCCGCGGCCGGTTTTGGGCGTGATCGGGGCCAGCCCGCCGTTTTCCGTGACGCCGTGGTCCGGCAGGGAAAGGACGGTGCAAGGTCAGGTCGATCCCGCCCATCTGTCGTTCCCGTCCAGGCTCCCGTCAGCCTGATGAACGGCCGGCGCAGGTCATGCCCACGACCGACAGCCACCAACAAATCGGCAGACAAGGCGGCCTCGATCACCAGCGCCCCCTTCGATGCCGCGGACCGGCGGCGATATTGGCGTGCCCGGTCGCCGAGGCTGACGATCCCCCCGACACCGACACCCGATTCAGCGTGCTCGATGCGACCTGAAGGCGCTCTTTTTGCTGCGTTTTCGGGGGTGAGGCGATGGGATGCCGGCTGCCGATATGAAGAAGGCCGCCCCTTTCGGGACGGCCCAATGCTTCGCCAAAGGCGGGGCTGCTTACATCATGCCGCCCATGCCGCCCATGTCGGGCATGCCGCCGGCCGGAGCTTTCGGCTCGGGCTTCTCGGCGATCATGGCTTCGGTGGTGATCAGCAGGCCGGCGACCGAGGCGGCGTCTTCCAGCGCGGTGCGCACGACTTTCGCCGGGTCGATCACGCCGAACTTGAACATGTCGCCATATTCTTCGGTCTGGGCGTTGAAGCCGAAGGCCTTGTCCGAGGATTCGCGCACCTTGCCGGCCACCACGGCGCCGTCCACGCCGGCGTTCTCGGCGATCTGGCGCATCGGGGCTTCCAGCGCGCGACGGATGATCGCAATGCCGGCTTCCTGGTCCGAGTTCGCGCCGGTCAGGCCTTCCAGGGCCTTGGCGCCCTGCACCAGGGCCACGCCGCCGCCGACCACGATGCCTTCCTGCACCGCCGCGCGGGTCGCGTTCAGCGCGTCGTCGACGCGGTCCTTGCGCTCCTTGACCTCGATCTCGGTCATGCCGCCGACGCGGATGACGGCGACGCCGCCGGCCAGTTTCGCGACACGCTCCTGCAGCTTCTCGCGGTCGTAGTCCGAGGTGGTTTCCTCGATCTGCTGGCGGATCTGCGACACGCGGGCCTCGATCTCGGCCTTCTCACCGGCACCGTCGACGATGGTGGTGTTGTCCTTGTTGATCGAGATCTTCTTGGCGCGGCCGAGCATGTCGATGGTGACGTTTTCCAGCTTCATGCCTAGGTCTTCCGAGATCACCTGGCCGCCGGTCAGGATCGCGATGTCCTGCAGCATGGCCTTGCGGCGGTCGCCGAAGCCCGGAGCCTTGACGGCGGCGATCTTCAGGCCGCCGCGCAGCTTGTTGACGACCAGCGTGGCCAGCGCCTCGCCCTCGACGTCCTCGGCCACGATCAGCAGCGGCTTCTGCGACTGGATCACCGATTCCAGCAGCGGGACCATCGGCTGCAGCGACGACAGCTTCTTCTCGTGCAGCAGGATGTAGGCATCCTCCAGCTCGGCGATCATCTTGTCGGCATTGGTCACGAAATAGGGCGAGAGGTAGCCGCGGTCGAACTGCATGCCTTCGACGACCTCGACCTCGGTCTCCATGCCCTTGTTCTCTTCGACGGTGATCACACCCTCGTTGCCGACGCGCTGCATGGCTTCGGCGATCTGCTGGCCGATGAAGCTTTCGCCGTTGGCCGAGATGGTGCCGACCTGCGCCACTTCGGACGAGTCGTTGACCGGACGGGCGGCGGCCTTGATGGCCTCGACCACTTTCGCGGTGGCAACGTCGATGCCGCGCTTCAGGTCCATCGGGTTCATGCCGGCGGCGACCGCCTTCATGCCCTCTTTCACGATGGCCTGGGCCAGCACGGTGGCGGTGGTGGTGCCGTCGCCGGCCTCGTCATTGGTGCGCGAAGCGACTTCGCGGACCATCTGGGCGCCCATGTTCTCGAACTTGTCCGAGAGCTCGATCTCCTTGGCGACCGAGACGCCGTCCTTGGTGATGCGCGGCGCGCCGAAGGACTTGTCGATCACCACGTTGCGGCCTTTCGGGCCCAGCGTCACCTTGACCGCATCGGCCAGGATGTTCACGCCCTTCAGCATGCGGTCGCGGGCGTCGGTGTTGAACTTGACTTCTTTCGCAGCCATTTGAATCGCTCCTTGAATGGGTTATCTGGAAGGGACGATCAGGCGATGATGCCCAGGATGTCGCTTTCCTTCATGATCAGCAGCTCTTCGCCGTCGATCGTGACCTCGGTGCCCGACCATTTGCCGAAGAGCACCCGGTCGCCGGCCTTGACCGCGGGCGCGATCAGTTCGCCCGAATCCTTGCGCGCGCCTTCGCCGGCGGCGATGATCTCGCCCTCGGCGGGTTTCTCTTTCGCGCTGTCGGGGATGATCAGGCCGCCCTTGGTCTTTTCGTCCGACTGGACGCGACGGACCAGAACGCGGTCATGCAGCGGTTTGAAAGCCATTGTAGAACACTCCGGTGTTTCAGGTTGCAGTGTTGCAGCTGTTGGCACTCGGCTCCGGTGAGTGCCAATGACGCCCATCTAGGCGCGTGCGCGCGGGCTGTCAACGGTCCACGATCGGGAAATTTCATCGCGAAATCCGCTTGACGCGCTTTCTGCGCCGCGGCTAGGCCGAAGGGGAAGCAGCGCGGGCGGAACTGATGGTGGAACGGCGTCTGAAGGCCCTTGTCATTGCCGAGGCGGCGAACCCCGAATGGGTCTCGGTCCCGCTGGTCGGCTGGTCGCTGGCCCATGCGCTGCGCGCGGTGGCCGATGTCCATATCGTCACCCAGGTCCGCAACCGCGAGGCGATCCTGCGCGCCGGCCTGGTCGAGGGGCGCGACTTCACCGCCATCGACAGCGAGAAGCTGGCCGCGCCGATGTGGCGGCTGGCCGAGCGGCTCAGCATGGGCAAGGGCGTTGGCTGGACCATGAAGACCGCGGTCTCGACCCTGGGCTACGGCTATTTCGAGCGGCTGGTCTGGCGCGCCTTCGGCGAGCGGATCCGCGCCGGCGCATATGACGTCGTGCATCGGGTGACGCCGCTGACGCCCACCGCGAACAGCCGCATCGCGCCGCTCTGCGCCCGCGCCGGCGTGCCTTTCGTGCTGGGACCGCTGAACGGCGGCGTCCCCTGGCCCCGGGGCTTCGACAGCGAGCGGCGGCGGGAAAAGGAATGGCTGTCCTATGTGCGCGGCGCCTACAAGGCGCTGCCGGGCAGGGGGGCGATGCTGCGCCATGCCGCGGCGATCATCTGCGGCTCGATGCACACCCTGGGCGAGATCCCGGCGCGGTACCGCCACAAGACCGTCTGGCTGCCCGAGAACGCCATCGATCCCGCGCGCTTCAGCCTGACCGCGCCCCAGCCCGGGACCCTGCCGCTGCGCGGCTGCTTCATCGGCCGCCTCGTGCCCTACAAGGGGGCCGACATGGCGGTCGAGGCGGCGCTGCCGCTGCTGCGCGCCGGGCAGCTGACGCTGGATATCGTCGGCGACGGGCCGCAGGGCGACAGCCTGCGCGCGATGGTGGCGCGCGAGGGGGTGGAGCAGGCGGTCCGGTTCCACGGCTGGCTGCCGCACGAGCAGGTGCAGGGCGTCGCGTCGCAGGCGCAGCTGCTGGTCTTTCCCTCGGTGCGGGAATTCGGCGGCGGGGTGGTGCTGGAGGCGATGGCGCTCGGCGTGGTGCCGGTGGTCGCGGATTACGCCGGGCCGGGCGAGCTGGTCGATCAGGCGACCGGCTTTCGCATTCCCATGGGCAGCCGGGCCGAGCTGGTGGCGGGACTGCGCGCGCGGCTCGAGGCCATCGCCGCCGATCCGGCGGTGCTGCCGGGGATGGCGGCGGCGGCGCAGGCCCGCGTCATGCGCGATTTCACCTGGTCCGCCAAGGCCGCGCAGGTCGAGCGCATCTGGCGCGCGGTGGCCGCCGGGGCGCCGCCGCCGCAGGAACTGCCGCTGCCCGGCTAGGCTGGCGCCGCCAGCGCGCCCGTGCCATGCTGCCCGCCACATGTCGATGCTGCTGGAACCGAACAGATGCGCCTCAAGCCGATCCTGACCGCCCTGCTTGCCGCCGCCGCCCTGGCCCTGCCCGCGGCGGCGCAGGACTGCGTGGGGCAGAACCTGTTCGAGCGCATGACGCCGGAACGGCGGGCCGAGCTGGACGCCGCGGCCGAGGGCGTGCCCTATCGCCACGGCCTGTTCTGGCGCGCCGAGAAGGGCGACCGGCGGGTCACGCTGCTGGGCACCTATCACTTCGCCGATCCGCGCCATGACCTGACCATGCGGCATTTCGGCCCCGAGATCGACGCGGCAGCCCTGCTGCTGGTCGAGGCCGGCCCCGAGGAAGAGGCGCGGCTGGCCGAGGCCATGACCTCGGACCCCTCCCTGCTGGTCGATCCCGAGGGGCCGACCCTGCCCGAGCGGCTGACGGAGGCGGAATGGAAATCGCTTGCCGCGGCGCTCGAGGCGCGGGGCCTGCCGGCGGTCATCGCCAGCCGGCTGCGGCCCTGGTATGTGGCGGTGATGCTGGGCGTCTCGCCCTGCATGATGCGGGTGATCGAGGAAAAGGGCGATCCCGGCGGCCTGGATCACCTTCTGGTCGGGCGTGCCGAGGCCGCCGGCGTGCCGGTCCGGGCGCTGGAGCCCTGGGACACGGTCTTCACCCTTTTCGAGGGCATGACCCCCAAGGAGGAAGAGGACATGATCCGCGCCGCCATGCCCGCCGCGCAATATGCCGACGATTACGCGGTGACGCTGGCGGATACCTATTTCGCCGGCGACAGCTGGAAGATCTGGGAATTCGGCCGCTTCGACGCCTATGACCATTCCGGGCTGACCCGGGCCGAGATCGACGGGCAGATGCGGCTGGCGCAGGAAAAGCTGATGGACCAGCGGAACGAAAGCTGGATCGAACCCATTGAACAGGCAGCGGCCGAGGCGGCCGGGCAGGGCAAGGCCGTGGTCGTCGGCTTCGGCGCGCTGCACCTGCCGGGCGAGCATGGCGTGCTGCGATTGCTGGAAAACAGGGGCTGGACCATCAGCCCGATCACGGTGGAGGGGAAAGGCGATGGCGGATGAGCTCTGGCGCGAGGAACGCGAATTCTGGCTGGCGGGCGTGGCCGAGGCGGCGCGCAAGCTGGACGGGTCCTGCCTGATGGCCTTTGCGCCCACGGGCATCCTGAATCGCGCCGCGGCGGTCGCCGCCCTGCAATCCGCCCCGCGCTGGCAAGAGGTGACCATGGCCGAGCGCGCCAGCATCGAGACCGACGAGGTCTGCGTGCTGGCCTATCACGCCACCGCCCGCCGCGCCGGGGCCGAGACCTATCGCGCGCTTTGCACCACGACCTGGATCCGCCGCGCCGGCGACTGGCGCATCCTTCAGCACCAGCAGACCCGGGTCTGATGCTGCAGGACCTGCGCAGGCATCTGCGCTTCCTGCTCAGCTTCGCGCTTGGCCTGGCGGCCGGGCTGGCCTTCTACCGGCTGCAGGCCGTGGACCGGCTGCTGATCTTCTCGGTGCTGTTCTGCGCTGCCTATCTGGCGCTGACCGGGCTGCTGATGCGCGGCATCGGCGCCGAGGAGCTGCGCCGGCAGGCCGACCGCGACGACGAGAGCATGGTGCTGATCGTGCCGCTGGCGGGCGGCGCGGTGGCGATCAGCCTGGCCGCCATCCTGCTGACGATCCGCGACCCCCATGCCGGGATCGCGCTGCGCCCGATGCTGGCCCTGGCCTCGGTGCCGCTGGGCTGGGCGATGATCCACACCGTCATGGCCTTCCACTATGCCAGCCTGTGGTATGCGCGCGGGCCGGACGGGACAGAGGCGCGGGGACTGGGCTTTCCCGGCCTTGCCCATGGCGGGGATGCGGGGATCTGGGATTTCCTCTATTACAGCTTCACGCTGGGCATGGCGGCCCAGACCGCCGACGTGACGGCGCAGAGCACGCGGATGCGGCGGGTGACGCTGTTCCATTCCGCCTTCTCGTTCTTCTACAACACGGTGCTGCTGGCGCTGGCGGTGAACGCGGCGGTCTCGCTGGGTTGATAGACATTGCCGGGCCGCGCCCCTATAACGCCGGCGAATTTTCCGCCCAAGCTTCAGGGGATCCCCATGATCAAGGTTTTCGGCCACAAGGCCCCCGACACCGATTCGACCGGCTCGCCCATCATCTGGGCCTGGTATCTGTCCGAGGTGCGCAAGACCCCGGCCAAACCCGTGCTGCAGGGCGAGCCGAACACCGAAGCCGCCTGGATGCTGGCGAAATGGGGCCTCGACAAGCCCGAGATCATCGCGGATGTGGCGCCGGGCGAGCAATGCGTGGTGGTGGACACCAACAACCCCGCCGAGCTGCCCGATTCGCTGGCCGAGGCCGATGTGATCGAGATCATCGACCACCACCTGCTGGCCGGCGGTATCAAGACCCGCCTGCCGATCAACATCACCATCCGGCCGCTGGCCTGCACCGCGACGATCATGCACGACCTGATCGGCGACGAGGACCTGGCCCGCGCGCCCCGCGCCGTCAAGGGCGCCATGCTGACCTGCATCCTGTCGGACACGCTGGAATTCCGCAGCCCGACCACCACCCCGCATGACCGCTTCGTGGCCGAGAAGCTGGCGAAGGACCTGGGCGTCTCGATCCCCGATTATGCCGCCGAGATGTTCGCGGCCAAGTCCGACGTCTCGGCCTTTACCGAGGAGGCGCTGCTGCGCATGGACAGCAAGGAATACGCGCTCGGCGGCAAGCAGCTGCGCGTCTCGGTGCTGGAGACCACGGCGCCGCAGGTGCTGCTGGATCGCAAGGACGCGCTGATCGCCGCCATGCCGGCCGTGGCCGCCGCCGACGGCGCCGACGAGGTGCTGCTGTTCATCGTCGACATCCTGAACGAGGAAGCCACCCTCCTGGTGCCGAACGACTTCGTGAAGCAGGTCGCCGAGAAAAGCTTCAACGCTGCCGTCTCGGGCGACACGGTGGTGCTGCCCGGCATCATGTCGCGCAAGAAGCAGATCATCCCGGCGCTGGCCGTCTGACCCGAAGGGCCCTTCCATGACGCAGATCATCCGCGCGCTCGACGAGATCGCGCTGAACTACGACGTGCTGTTCTGTGACCTCTGGGGTTGCCTGCACAATGGCGTCGCGGCCTTTCCCGCCGCCGTCGCCGCGCTGCAGGGCTTCCGCGCGAATGGCGGGCGGGTGGTGCTGCTGACCAATGCGCCGCGGCCGCAGCAATACGTGGCCGCGCAGCTTGACCGCATGGGCGTGCCGCGCGACGCCTGGGACGCCATCGTCAGCTCGGGCGACGCGGCGCAGGATGCGATGTTCGCCGGTGCCGTCGGCCGCCGCGTCTGGGCCATCGCCCAGCCCAAGGACGAGGGCTTCTTTGCCGATATCCCCGAGGAATGGCGCGACGCCCCGCCGATCGCCCGCGTGCCTCTGGAAGAGGCCGAGGGCATCGTCTGCTGCGGGTTGTTCGACGACCTGACCGAGGTGCCCGAGGATTATCGCGGCCGGCTGATGCTGGCGCGCGAACGCGGGCTGAAGCTGCTTTGCGCCAATCCCGATGTGGTGGTGGACATGGGCGAAAAGCGGCTTTACTGCGCCGGGGCGCTGGCCGAGCTTTACGAGGATCTGGGCGGCACGTCGCTTTACTTCGGCAAGCCGCATCCGCCGATCTACGACCTGGCGCGCCGCCGGCTGGGGCTGGAGGACAATGCCCGCATCCTGGCCATCGGCGACGGCATCGCCACCGACATCGCCGGCGCCGCGGGCGAGGGGCTGGATGCGCTGTTCGTGACCGGGGGCCTCGGCTTCGACCAGTTCGGCCCGGATGTCGAGAATCCCGACCCGGCCCGGCTTGCCGAATGGCTGGCGCTGCGCTCGCAGGATCCGGCCTACAGCATCGGCCGGCTGCGCTGAACGGTTCGGTAACAATCAGTCTTTCTGGCTGGTGACTGTGTTATTTTGTTGCGCGATGGTGTTTTTGCTGCTATGCAGCATGGAGCCACTCATCGGGAGCACTGAATGATGCTGGACAACCTGCCGCGCGGCACGATCGTCATCGAGGATCTCGAGGTCGGGATGATGCGCTACCTGCAGAAGGTAGTGACCGACGAGGATATCGAGATGTTCGCCAAGGTCTCGACCGACCGCAATCCGGTGCATCTGGACGAGGCCTATGCGCAGGACACCATCTTCGAGGGCCGCATCGCCCATGGCATGCTGACGGCCGGGCTGATCTCGGCGGTGATCGGCGAGCAGCTGCCCGGCCATGGCACGGTCTATCTGGGCCAGACGCTGAAATTCATGGCTCCGGTGCGGCCGGGCGATCTGGTGCGCGCCGAGGTCACGGTCGAGGCGATCGACCATACAAAGCGCCGCGTGACCCTTGCAACCCGCTGCCTTGTCGGTGATACGGTCGTCCTGAAAGGTGAGGCCGTCGTCCTGGCGCCAAGCCGTAAATTCGACTGACAGGGCCGGCCTTCGGCCCATCGGGGGCCCGATTGCGCATCCATCACGACTGGAAAGCTCTGCCGCTCGATGCCCGCGGGGCCACCGTCGCCATGGGCAATTTCGACGGCGTGCATCTTGGCCATCGCTCGGTGATCGACGCGGCGCGGGCCGCCTGCGACGCGCCCCTGGGCGTCATCACCTTCGAGCCGCATCCGCGCGAGTTCTTCGCGCCCGAAGGCCCCGCCTTCCGGCTGATGAACGCGGAATCGCGGGCGAACCGGCTGGCGCGGCTGGGCGTGGACCATCTTTACGAACTGCCCTTCGACGCGGTGCTGGCCGGGCTTTCGCCCGAGGGCTTCGCGCGCGAGGTGCTGGTCGACGGGCTGGGCGTGCGCCATATCACCGTGGGCGCGGATTTCTGCTTCGGCCGCAAGCGTTCCGGCAATGCGCAGGTCCTGGCGCGGCTGGGGCGAGAGCTGGGCTTCGGCGTCACCGTCGCGCCGCTGGTCGGCAATGGCGAGGTGGAATACAGTTCGACCGCGATCCGCAAGGCGCTGGCCGAGGGCCGTACCCGCGAGGCCGAGCGCATGCTGGGCCATTGGCACCGCATCGACGGCGAGGTGCTGCACGGCGACAAGCGCGGCCGCGACCTGGGCTATCCGACCGCGAACATGGCGGTGGAGGGGCTGCACCTGCCGGCACTGGGCATCTATGCCGTCCTGGTCGATGTGCTGACCGGGCCGGACCGCGGCAGCTACAAGGGCGTGGCCAGCCTCGGCGTGCGGCCGATGTTCGGCGAGAACCGGCCCAATCTGGAAGTGCATATCTTCGATTTCGCCGCCGATCTCTATGGTCAGCACCTTTCGGTGGCGCTGGTCGAATATCTGCGCCCCGAGGCGAAGTTCGACGGCCTGCCGGCGCTGATCGCGCAGATGGACCGCGACAGCGCCCAGGCGCGCGAGATCCTGGCGACCCGCTGATGCGCCCCCGGTTCTGGGAGCTGCCGCTGGCCAGCCTCGATCAGCAGGAATGGGAGGCGCTATGCGACGGCTGCGGCAAGTGCTGCCTCAACAAGATCGAATACGAGGATACCGGCGAGCTGGCCTTTACCCGCGTCGCCTGCCGGTTGCTCGACGGCCAGTCCTGCCAATGCATGAGCTATGCCAACCGCCATGATTTCGTCCCCGATTGCGTGGTCCTGACCCCGAAGAAGCTCAAGGATATCGCCTGGTGGCTGCCTTCGACCTGCGCCTACAGGTTGCGCGCCGAGGGCAAGCCGCTCTACGACTGGCACTACCTGATTTCGGGGGATCGCGAATCGGTGCACCGCGCCGGCGCCTCGGTGCGCGGCTGGACCGTCAGCGAGCTTACGGTGACCGAGGACGACTGGGACGAGTATATCATCGAGGATCTGGCATGAACTTTGCCTCGGACAATGCGGGGGGCGTGCATCCCCGCATCATGGCGGCGCTGGCGGCCGCGAATGAAGGCCATCTGCCCTCCTATGGCGGCGACAGCGTCACCCGCGCGGCGCAGGACCGCGTGCGCGAGCTGTTCGATGCGCCCGAGGCGGCGGTGCATTTCGTGCCCACCGGCACCGCGGCCAATGCGCTGGCGCTGTCGCTGCTCTCGCCCGGCTGGGGCAAGATCTTCTGCCATGCCGACGCGCATGTGCAGACCAGCGAGGCCGGGGCGCCGGAATTCTTCACCGCCGGCGCGAAGCTGGTCCCGGTGCCCGGCACCGGCGGCAAGATCACCCCCGAGGCGCTGGCCGAGGCGCTGCATGTCCACGGCCGCGACGCGGTCCATGCCGGGCGCAATGCGGCGCTGACCCTGACCAACGCCACCGAATGGGGCACGGTCTACGGCCCGGACGAGGTCGCGGCGCTGGCGGGGCTGGCGCGCGAACACGGGCTGGGCGTGCATATGGACGGGGCGCGCTTCGCCAATGCGCTGGCCAGCCTCGACGTCTCGCCCGCCGACCTGACCTGGCGGGCGGGGGTCGACATCCTGTCGCTGGGCGGCACCAAGAACGGCTGCATGGGCGTCGAGACGGTGGTGATCTTCGACCCGGCGCTTTCCGAGGAGTTCGAGTTCCGCCGCAAGCGCGCCGGGGCGCTGATCTCGAAGCACCGCTTCCTTTCGGCGCAGGTCCTGGCCTGGCTTGAGGGTGAGCTGTGGCTGCAGCTGGCGCGGCATGCCAATGCCATGGCGCATGAGCTGGCGCTGGGTCTGGCGCGGCTGCCGGGGGTGCGCATCGATCAGCGCGTCGAGTCGAACGCGGTCTTTGCCACCATCCCGCGCGAATTGCATGGCCGGGCCTGCGCCAGCGGCATCTGCTATCACCTCTGGCCGCATACCCAGGATGCCGAGGGCGAGGAGCCGGTCTCGATCCGGCTGGTCTGCGGCTGGGACACGCGGCTGGACGACGTGACCGCGGCCCTGCGGGCGCTGGCCTAGAGCAGCGCCGCCTTCAGCAGCGCCAGCGCGTGCTCGACCGTGGCGGCGCGCACCGCGGCGCGGCCGCGCGGGCCGAATTCCACCGTTTCCGTCCGCACGCCGCCCGCATCGGCAAGGCCGAAGCAGACCCGGCCCTCGGGCTTGTGTTCCGACCCGCCCGGCCCGGCGATGCCGGTGACGGCGACCGCGACGCCGGCCTGCGAGCGCGCCAGCGCGCCTTGGGCCATCTCGGCGGCGATCTCCTCGCTGACCGCACCATGCGTCTCCAGCGTCTCGGGGCGGATGCCCAGCATCTCGATCTTGGCGGCGTTGGAATAGGTGACGAAGCCCCGGTCCACCGCATCCGAGGAGCCCGGCACATCGGTCAGCCGCCCGGCGATCAGCCCGCCGGTGCAGCTTTCCGCCGTGGCGATCATCACCCCGCGCTTGCGTGCCAGATCAAGGATTTCC
Organism: Paracoccus sp. MA; assembly: GCF_020990385.1. Lineage (NCBI taxonomy): Bacteria > Pseudomonadati > Pseudomonadota > Alphaproteobacteria > Rhodobacterales > Paracoccaceae > Paracoccus > Paracoccus sp. MA. The sequence continues at coordinate 1,065,877 of NZ_CP087597.1, read as the reverse complement.
GCGGGATCGGTCACGACAGCATCGGCTCCAGCAGCGCATGGTAAAGCCCGGCCAGCATGACCGAGACCAGCCCGGCGAACAACCCGGCCCAGAGGTCGTCCAGCATCACCCCCGCCGCGCCGCCGCGCCGGTCGGCCCGGCCCACCAGCCAGGGCTTCCAGATGTCGAAGAGCCGGAACAGCAGGAAGGGCGCGACGAAACCGGGCCAGGCATCCAGGATCGAAACGCCGTGCCGCGCCAGCGGGATCACCGTGAAGCTCATGGCCAGCCACTGGCCCGCGACCTCATCGATGACGATCCAGGACGGGTCCTTGTCGGCGCTGCCCTCCAGCACCCGCGGCACCGCCCAGAAGCCCAAGAGCACCGCCAGCACCACGCCGGCCGGCACCAGCCAGGGGCTGAGCCATTCATGGGCCGCCACCCCCAGCGCCACGGCCGCCGCCGAACCCCAGGTGCCCGGCGCGGGGCGCAGGTGGCCGATGCCGAAGAAGCTCGCGATCATCCGTTCCATCGTCACCCCCCGACCAGCGTGGCGGTGGCGATGGCGGCGATGCCTTCCTCGCGCCCGGTAAAGCCCAGCCGTTCCGAGGTGGTGGCCTTGACGCTGACCCGGTCGGGCTCGACGCCGATGATTTCGGACAGGCGCAGCGCCATGGCGCCGGCATGCGGGCCGACCTTGGGCCGCTCGCAGATCAGCGTCACGTCGGCATTCGAGATCTCATAGCCCATCTGCCGGGCCAGCATCGCGGCGTGGCGCAGGAAGATGTGGCTTTCCGCGCCCTTCCATTGCGGGTCCGAGGGCGGGAAATGCCGGCCGATATCGCCCTGCGCCAGCGCGCCATAAAGCGCGTCGGTCAGGGCATGCATCCCCACATCGGCATCGGAATGGCCCAAGAGCGCCTTGTCATGCGGGATCTTTACCCCGCAAAGCCAGACATGGTCGCCTTCGGTAAAGGCGTGCACGTCGAAACCGTTGCCAAGCCGGATGTCCATCGCGTCCCCCAGGATACGCTCGGCCCGGGCGAAATCGCCGGGCCAGGTCAGTTTCAGATTGTCCTCGTCGCCCGGCGTCACGGCGACGGGCAGGCCGGCACGGATCGCCAGTTCCACGTCATCCGCCGCGCCCCCGGGATGGGCGCGATGCGCGGCCAGGATGGCGTCCAGCGCGAAACCCTGCGGGGTCTGGGCGCGGAACAGCCCCTCGCGGCTGGCGGTGGCGGCGACGCGCCCGTCCTCGGCCCGCCAGAGCGCATCGGTGACCGGCAGGGCGGGGGCGGCGGCGGGGCTGCCCGCCTCCAGCGCCTCGATGACGCCGGCGATCACGCGGGGCGAGACCAGCGGCCGGGCGCCGTCATGGATCAGCACATGGGTGACGCCGCTGCCCTCCAGGCTCTCCAGCGCCGCGCGCACGCTGTCGCTGCGCGTGGCGCCGCCCGCGACCAGCACGACCGGGCCGGCAAGCTCGGCCACGCCGCGCGCCATGTCCTCGGGCGCCAGCGTCACCACGATGCGCGGGAAGCCGGCAAAGGCGGCGATGCTGCGCTCCAGCACGGTTTGCCCGGCAAGAGGGCGCCATTGCTTGGGCGGGCCGTCTCCGGCGCGGGTGCCGCGGCCGGCGGCGGTGATGATGGCGGCATATGTGGCGGGTATCGTCATGGCCGCCAGATTTAGGTCAGCCGCCGCCCCGAGGCAATCGCCGCAAGGCAGGCGTTTCGTCGCGGCCAAAAGACGCAGCCGGCAGTAGCCCATGGCGCGGCTTCTGCGTATAAGGACGCGAGCCTGCCATTCTGCCAAGGACCCCTGCCATGACCGACCCCGCCATCGCCGACCTTTCCAAGGATGCCGCCGCCCGTGCCGCCGTGGCGCTGGTCGAGCCGGGGATGCGGCTGGGCCTGGGCACCGGCTCGACCGCCGCGATCTTCGTGCGCCGCCTCGCGCAGCGGGTCAGGGAGGAAGGCTTCGAGCTGCGCTGCGCCGCGACCTCGAAGGCGACGGCCGAACTGGCGGGTGCGCTGGGGCTGAAGGTCGAGGAGCTGGACGATATCGGCTGGCTGGACCTGACCATCGACGGCGCCGACGAGGTGGACCCGGACCTGAACCTGATCAAGGGCGGCGGGGCGGCGCATCTGCGCGAAAAGATCGTCGCCACCGCTTCGGACCGCATGGTGGTCATCGCCGACCAGGGCAAGGTGGTGGACAGGCTGGGCGCCTTTCACCTGCCGGTCGAGGTGATTCCCTTCGGCTGGCAGGCCACGAAGACGCTGATCCAGCGGGCGCTGGACCGGCTGGACCTGACCCGGCGCCCGATCCTGCTGCGCAAGCGCGGCGAGCAGACGCTGCTGACCGACGAGGGCAACCTGATCCTGGACCTGGCGCTGGAATCCATCCCGGACGCCGAGGAACTGGCGGCCGAGCTGTCCTCCATCGCCGGGGTGGTTGAACACGGGCTTTTCCTGAATATCTGCGAGCTTGCGATCATCGGCTGCCCGGACGGCTCGGTGGTGGAACTGCGGCGCGAGGACATGGCATGAAATTCGACTACGACCTTTTCGTCATCGGCGGCGGCTCGGGCGGGGTGCGCGCGGCGCGGATCGCGGCCAGCGAATACGGCGCCCGCGTCGGCCTGGCCGAGGAAAGCCGCATGGGCGGCACCTGCGTCATCCGCGGCTGCGTGCCCAAGAAGCTGATGATCTTCGCCTCGCAGGCCGGGGCGGCCGCGGCCGAATCGCGCGGCTATGGCTGGCAGGGCGCCAGCGAGGGCCGCTTCGACTGGGCCGAGTTCCACGGCAAGCTCGGGCGCGAGCTCGACCGGCTGGAGGGCGCCTATACCTCGGGGCTGGTCAATGCCGGGGTCGATGTGCATATCCAGCGCGCCCGGCTGCACGACGCCCATACGGTCGAGCTGGCGGACGGCCAGCGCCTGACGGCCAAGCATATCCTGATCGCGGTCGGCGGCCGGCCGCAGCGCCCCGACATTCCGGGCAAGGAGCTGGGGCTGATCTCGGACGACCTGTTCACGATGGAAAATCTGCCGGGCCGGATGCTGGTGGTGGGCGGCGGCTTCATCGCCTGCGAATTCGCCACCATCCTGCAGGGCCTCGGCTGCGCCACCGCGCTGGCCTATCGCGGCGATGCGGTGCTGCGCGGCTTCGATGCCGAGATGCGCCGCCATGTCACCGAGCAGCTGCGCGCCATCGGCGTCGATGTGCGGCTGAACACCAATCCGGTGCGGCTGGACCGCGAGGGGGCGGCCATCCGCGCCACCTTCGAGGACGACAGCAGCGAGATCTTCGACGCGGTGATGTTCGCCACCGGCCGCGCGCCCTATACCAAGGGGCTGGGGCTCGAGGAGGCGGGCGTCCGGCTGGGCCGCAAGGGCGAGGTCCTGGTGGACGAATGGTCGCAAAGCTCGGTGCCCTCGATCTATGCCGTCGGCGACGTGACCGACCGGGTGAACCTGACCCCGGTGGCGATCCGCGAGGGGCACAGCTTCGCCGACACGGTCTTCGGCGCCCGGCCCCGCAAGGTCGATCACCGGCTGGTGGCGGGGGCGGTCTATACCCGCCCGCATGAGCTGGCGACCATCGGCCTGACCGAGGAGGAGGCCGAGGCCTGCGGTCCCGCCGACATCTATGTCGCCAGCTTCCGGCCCATGCGCTCGCTTTTCGCCGGCTCGGATGCGCGGGCGGTGATGAAGCTGGTGGTGGATGCCGCAACCGACAAGGTGCTGGGCTGCCACATCTTCGGCCCCGAGGCGGGCGAGATGATCCAGATGGTCGCGGTGCCGATGGGCATGGGCGCCACCAAGGCCGATTTCGACGCCGCCATCGCCGTGCATCCGACCCTGGCCGAAGAGCTTGTGACCATGCGCAGGCCCACCCGCCGGGTCGGGGCGGCAAATCTGGACAAACCCGTCGCATCGGCTTGATTTTCCGGCCGAAGCCACCAGTTTCAACCACACGGACGTAAAGCGAGGCACGAGATTTATGGCAGGACAAGGCCCCTGGGGCGGCGGCGGAGATGATGGCAAGGGCGGCAGAGAGCCGCCGCAGGGGGGCGGCCAGCGTCCCTGGGGCGGGCCGGGGGGCGGCAAGGACGACCGTCCGCAGGGGCCGCGCCGGGGCGACCAGATCCCCGAGATCGAGGAACTGGTGCGCAAGGGCCAGGACCGTCTGCGGGTGCTGATGGGCGGCAAGGGGCCGGGCGGCGGCAATCGCGGCGGCGGTCCGCGCCGTCCGCAGGGCCCGCAATTCCAGATGAACCGCGGCACCTGGGGCATCGCGGCGCTTGCCGTCGTGGCGCTTTGGGCCTTTTCCAGCTTCTACACCGTCAAGCCCGAGGAACGCGCGGTCGAGCTGCTGTTCGGCAAGCCCGTCGGCACCGGCGAGCCGGGCCTCAACTTCGCGCCCTGGCCGGTCGTCACCGCCGAGGTGGTGCAGGTCTCGGGCGAACGGACCACGGAAATCGGCACCGGCCGCGCGGGGCCGATGGATTCGGGGCTGATGCTGACCCGCGACCAGAACATCGTGGACATGGCCTATCAGGTGGTCTGGAACATCTCGGACCCCGAGAAATTCCTGTTCAACCTCGCCGATCCCGAGGACACGATCCGCGCGGTTTCGGAATCGGCCATGCGCGACATCGTGGCGCGGTCCGAACTGGCGCCGATCCTGAACCGCGACCGCGGCGCCATCGCCGACGACCTCAAGCTGGCGGTGCAGAACACGCTGAACGCCTATGAGGCGGGGATCAACGTGCTGCGCGTCAACTTGGACCGCGCCGACCCGCCGCGCGAGGTGATCGACAGCTTCCGCGAGGTGCAGGCCGCCCAGCAGGAACGCGACCGGCTGGAGAAAGAGGCCGACGCCTATGCGAACCGCGTGCTGGCCAGCGCCCGGGGCGAGGCCGCCGCCGTGATCGAACGCGCCGAGGCCTATCGCGCCGAGGCGGTGAACACCGCCGAGGGCGAGGCCGCGCGCTTCAACTCGGTCTATGACGAATATGTGAAGGCGCCGGAGGTGACGCGCCGCCGGATGTATCTGGAGACCATGGAGAAGGTTCTGGGCGGGGTGAACAAGGTCATCCTCGACGGCGAGGCGGGGCCGGGCGTGGTGCCCTATCTGCCGCTGGATCAGTTGCGCAGCGGGGCGCCGGCTTCCGGCAACCGCAATACGGGCAACGCCAATTCGGGCAACACCAGCGGGGGGAACCAGTGATGAACCGTGCAATCTCGCTTCTGGCGCTGCCCTTCCTGGTCGTGGTGGCGGTCCTGGTCATCTCCTCGCTCTATATCGTCGATGTGCGTGAAAAGGCGCTTGTCCTGCGCTTCGGCGAAGTGGTCGACGTGCGCGAGGAGCCGGGCCTGGGCGTCAAGGTGCCCTTCCTCGACAATGTGGTGAAATACGACGCCCGCATCCTCGGCCTGCCGACCCCGCCGATGGAGGTCACGCCGCTGGACGACCGCCGTCTGGTGGTCGATGCCTTCGCGCGCTGGCAGATCACCGACGTGGTGCAGTTCCGCCGCGCGGTGGGTGCGGGCGGCATCGAATTCGCGCAGCGCCGGCTTGAGCCGATCGTGACCAATGCGATCCGGCAGGTGCTGGGCTCGGTGCCCTCGACCACGGTGCTGTCGGACGACCGGACGCCGTTGATGAATCGCATCCGCGACCTGTCGCGCGACGATGCCCGCGACCTGGGCATCCGCGTCATCGACGTGCGCCTGACCCGCACCGACCTGCCCGAGCAGAACCTGACCGCGACCTATGCCCGGATGCGTGCCGAGCGCGAGCGCGAGGCCGCCGACGAGATCGCCCGCGGTGGCGAGGCCGCGCAGCGCGTCCGCGCCGCCGCCGACCGCACCGTGGTCGAGCTGACCTCCGAGGCGCGGAAGCGCGCCGAGGTGGTGCGCGGCGAAGCCGATGCCCGCCGCAACGCCATCTATGCCGATGCCTTCGGCCGCGACCCCGAGTTCTTTGCCTTCACCCGCTCGATGACCTCCTATGAGCGGGCGCTGCGGGGCGAGAACAGCTCGCTGGTGATCCAGCCGCAGGGCGAGTTCTTCGACTACCTGCGCAACGACGGGGCCGACCGGGCCAATCCGGTGCCGGTGCCCCGGCCGGCCTCGACCCCCGCCGCGGACGAGGACGAAGCCGAGGCCGAGAGCTCGGGCGCGATCGCACCCGGCGAGGCCGTCGCCCCGACCGAGACCAATCGCGAGGGCGAGCCGCTGGGCGCCGGTGCCGGCGTGACGCTGACGCCGCTGCCGGAATCGCTGGCCGCGCCGCCGCAGGAGGACCCCGTGGTGCCTCCGGCGCCGCTTCCGGCGGATTGATCGGGACGCCGGCCCCGACGGAAGCCCGGCAGCAACAGGAAAGGCGGGACGCATCTGCGCCCCGCCTTTTTCCATGTTCCGCCGTTCATGCGCCGGGGGCCGGTCAGGCCCCGGTCATTCCAGGCCGATCAGCTTGCTGTCCTGCCGCTGCTCTTCTTCGGCAAGCTCGCGCTGCCATTCCCGCCAGATCGAGACCAGCAGCGCCATCAGCACCGGGCCGACGAACAGCCCGACGATGCCCATGGTCTTGACCCCGCCGATCAGGCCGAAAAAGGTCGGCAGGAACGGCAGCTTGACCGGGCCGCCGACCAGAACCGGGCGGATGGTCTTGTCCACCACGAACAGCTCGCAGGTGCCCCAGACGAACAGCGCCGCCCCCTCGACGGGCGAGCCGCTGGCCACCAGATAGGCCGAGACCAGGGTGAAGGACAGCGGCGCGCCGCCCGGGATCAGCGCCATGAAGCCGGTGATCACCCCGAAGGTCACCGGCGAGGGCACGCCGGCCAGCCAATAGGCCACGCCCAGGATCACCCCCTCGCCGATGGCGATCAGGGTCATGCCCGTCACGGTCGAGCTGATCGTCGCGGGCACGACGCGCGACAGCCTGCTCCAGCGGTCGGGCAGGATGCGGCGGCCGACCTGGTCGATCTGCGCCACGATCTTGTCGCCGTCGCGATACAGCACGAACAGGGTAATCAGCATGAACAGCAAGGTCAGCGCCAGATGGAAGGCCAGCGTCCCCGCCGTCACCGCGCCGCGATAGATCGCCCCGATATTCGAGCCGCTGACCAGCTGCACGATCTCGCTGATGCCGCCGGGCCGGCCGATATAGGTCTGCCAGTTCTCGTCCAGCCAGTCGCCGACCTGCGGCAGCTCGACCATCCAGCCCGGCGTCGGCGCGCCTGAGCTGTTGACCACGATCGCCCAGTTGATCCAGTCGCGCAGCTCGCGGAAGGCATAGATCAGCGCCATGGCGATGGGGATCAGCAGGAAGCAGACCAGCACCAGCACCAGCACCGTCGCCGCCCCGGTGCGGCCCAGGTTCAGCTGGCGGGCGGCGCGCTCGCGCAGGGGCCAGCTGGCCAGCGCGATCACCATGGCCGCCAGCACCGGCACCAGGAAGCCGTGGAAGAAATAGATCGAGGCCGCCACGATGGCCAGCAGCAGCCAGCGCGCGGCCGAGATATTGGTCAGAAGCGGCGGCCGGTGCAGGCGCAGCCCGACCTGTTTCGGGCTCTGCCGCGAGGCGGCGGGATCGTTCAGTTCTGTCGCGGTCGTGGGTTTCGGCATTTCGCCCGTCGTCATGGTCCCGGTCCTGACTGCGGGCGGGTAGCGCCCGCCCTGCGGCAACGAGATAACATCTCGCCCCCGGCTGCAAGACGCAATGCCGCGCCGCAGCCGGCCGGTTCCGGATTTCGCGGCTCACGATCTTGTGGGCAGGCCGTGACAGCCGCCGCGCCGCGCGCTAGTCTGGCGCCACCAAGGGGAGTCCCGGCAAGGGGCTGAGAGACCGCTGGCCTCGATCGACCCGACGACGGGCGGCGCGGTGACCCTTCGAACCTGATCCGGATCATGCCGGCGAAGGGATGGGAAGGATGCGCCTGTCTTTTGCCGGCCTCACCGCGAGGCCGAACTGCAACCCGGTCTCGCCCCAAGCCATGAGGGCCCCGATGACCGAGAGCTTTTTCGAAACCCTGCGCCGGGAATGCGCCGCGGACTGGACCGCCGCCGTCGAGCACCGCTTCGTGCGCGAGCTGTTCGCCGGCAGCATCGCGGATGCGGCGATGGCGCGTTACCTGGTGCAGGATCACCGCTTTCTCGACGCCTTCCTGACGCTTCTGGGCGCGGCCATCGCCTCGGCCGACCGCTTCGAATCGCGGCTGCGCTTCGGGCGTTTCGCCGGCATGGTCTCGGGCGAGGAAAACGACTATTTCCTGCGCGCCTTCGCGGCGCTCGGCGTGGACGAGGCGGATCGCGCCGCCACCCCCGACAGCGCGCCCACCGCGGGGTTCCAGGCGCTGATGCGCGAAGCGGCGGCGACGCGCAGCTATCCCGCCGTGCTGGCGGTGTTGAACGTGGCCGAGGGGCTTTACCTTGACTGGGCCAGCCGCGCGCCGCAGCCGCTGCCCGAGCGTTTCGTCCATGCCGAATGGATCACGCTGCACGACAATGCCTTCTTCCGGGATTTCGTCGGCTTCCTGCGCGAGGAGTTCGACCGGGCCGGGCCCGGAGCGGTGGATCAGGCGCGCGACTTCTTCCGGCGCGCCGTCACGCTGGAACGGGCGTTTTTCGACGAGGTCTACGCGGCCTGACGGTCAATCCTCGACGATCTCGATCTCGGGCGGGCTGCCGGGCGGCCCGTTCGCGCGATAGTCCAGCACGATACGCGGCAGCGCGGCCGGGGCCAGCCGCTCGCCGGTATGGCGCATCTCGGGCAGGCTCCACCAGCGGAATTCGCGGATGGCGCCGGCCTCGGGCGCGTTCCGGATCACCGGCACGAAATCCGGGGTCTCGATCAGGAAATAGTCCTCGGACTGCCGCCAGCGGCGCTGCCGCAGCGTCATCGCGACGCGGCGGCGCCAGACCAGCGGGCCAAGCGCGGGCAGGGCGAAGCCCAGTTCCTCGGCCAGTTCGCGGCGCAGGGTCTGCTCGGCGGTCTCGCCGGGCTCGGCGCCGCCGCCGGGGGTGATCCACCAGTCGCCGGTGCCGTAATCGACGCGCATCAGCAGCACCCGGTCGTCCGGGGTCAGCAAGATGGCGCGCATGGCCTGTCTGTCGATGATCCGCATCTTCGGCCGCCAAAGGAAAGGCCCCGGCCGCGGGTCGCGTTCCGGGGCCTGGACCAGTCGGGACGAGGGCTTATTCGTCGTCGCTCTCGGGCACGTCGGCGATGTCGTCCAGCGACATGTCGCCGTCGTCGTCGTCGTCCAGCAGATCGTCGTCCAGATCGCCGGTATCGGCGTCGTCGTCCAGATCCTCGTCATCGACCAGATCGGTCTGGTCCTCTTCCCGCGCCGCGGTCTTTTCCGAGATCAGCGAGCGCGAGCGGCCGTTGGTCAGGCTTTCCAGCGTGAATTCTGCGCCGCAGGCGGGGCAGGTCATCGGGTCGTTTCTCAGGTCGTAGAAGCGCGTGGCGCAATGGGGGCAAAGGCGTTTCGTGCCCCATTCCTCTTTGGGCATGGTATTCTCTTTTTCTGCCGCGTTCAGGTAAATCCGCTGTCCCCTGCCATAGCCGCGCGGGGCTGTCAAAGCCTTTTCCCCTTGCGGGCGGGTGGCGGTGCAGGGGAAAGATGGGGCAACAGGCGGACCATCGCAAGATGCGGGACAAGATGGACAGGATTCTGGTCGGAGGCGACATTCCGGTGACGCTGCGGCGCTCGGCCCGGGCGCGGCGCATGACGCTGCGCGTGGCGCGGGCGGGGGGCGAGGTGGTGCTGACCCTGCCCAGCCGCACCAGCCTTTCGGACGGCCGCGCCTTTGCCGAGTCGCGGGCCGAGTGGCTGCGCCGCACCCGGGCCGAAATGCCGGCGCTGCAGCTTGCCGAGCATGGCGCGCTGCTGCCGGTCGAGGGGCGGCTGCGCCGCATCACCCCGGCCGGCACGCGCCGGGTCGAGCTGACCGACGAGGCGCTGCTGGTGCCGCAGGCCCGGCCGGCCGGCGTGGTGGTGGAAGTCTGGCTGAAGCATCTGGCGCAGGCCCGGCTGGTCGCGGCCTGCGACCGCCACGCGGCGGCGCTGGGGCGTGGCTTCCGGGCGCTGGCGCTGCGCGACACGCGCTCGCGCTGGGGCAGCTGCACCCATGACGGGCGGTTGATGTTCTCGTGGCGCCTCGCCATGGCGCCGCCCGAGGTGCTGGACTATGTCGCGGCGCATGAGGTGGCGCATCTGGCGCATATGGACCATTCGCCGGCCTTCTGGGCCGCGACCGGGCGGCTGATGCCGGATTACGCGCGCCACCGCGCCTGGCTGCGCAGGCACGGCCACGAGCTGCTGGCCTGGCGGTTCCGCCTCTGACGTGCGGACTTGACGGCGCCCGGTTTTGTGATCACAGCTGGCGCATGACTGCTTCGCGTTCCTCGGAAAGTTCCGCCCATGAGCGGCTTTATCGCAACCTGCGCCAGCGCATCATGCTGGGCGAACTGCCGCCCGGCCTGGCGCTGACCCTGCGCGGCATCGCCGCCGAGCATCGCGTCTCGATGACCCCGGCGCGCGAGGCGGTGCGGCGGCTGGTGGCCGAGGGGGCGCTGTCGCTCTCCTCCTCGGGGCGGATCACCACGCCGGAGCTTTCGGTCGAGCGCATCGAGGAACTGGCGGCGCTGCGCGGGCTGATCGAGCCGGAACTGGCCGCCCGCGCCCTGCCGCGCGCCCATCAGGCGCTGATCGAGCGCATGGCGGTGATCAACGCCGCCATCGGCGAGGCGGCGGAAAGCCATGACGCGATCGGCTATATCCGCACCAACCTGGAATTCCACCGGCTGCTCTACCTGCGCGCCCAGGCGCCGGCGATGCTGGCCATCGTCGAGACGGTCTGGCTGCAGCTCGGCCCGACCATGCGCGCGCTCTACGGCCGGGTCAAGCGCAACGAGCCGCCGCGCCATCACCGCATGATCCTGGCCTCGCTGCGCGCCGGGGACGAGCCGGGGCTGCGGCTGGCGGTCCGGGCCGACGTGACCCACGGCCTGCGCCACCTGGGCACGGCCTGAACCCGGCGCGGCCATTTCTTCGTTACAGAAATCCCCGAATCCGGCAGCGCGGGCGGGCGCGGCCGGCGCCGGATCAGACCTCCTCGATCCGCAGCTCGACCGGCTCGCCGGCGATGACGCCGGTGCGGGGCAGGGCCTCGATGGCGTGGTCGATGGCCTCGGGGGTGGTCTTGTGGGTGACGATCAGCACCGGCGCGATGCCCTCGCTGTGGGAATGGCCGTATTGCCGCATGCGGTCGATCGAGATGCCGCTGTCGCCCAGCACCGAGGCCACCTTGGCCAGCGCCCCCGGCTTGTCGGTCAGCTGCAGGCGGATGTAATAGGCCGCCGGCACCGCCGTGCGCGCCGGTTGCGGGCTGGCCAGCGTCTCGGCGGGCTGGCCGAAGCTCGGCATCCTGACGCCGCGCGCGATCTCGACCACGTCTGACATCACCGCGCTGGCGGTCGGGCCCTCGCCGGCGCCGGCGCCGCGCAGCACGATCTGGCCGACCGCATCGCCCTCGATCACCACCATGTTGGTGCCGCCCTGCAATTGCCCCAAGGGGCTGTCGGCGGGCACGAGGCAGGGCGACATGCGCTGTTCCAGCCCGCGCCCGGTCATCTGTGCCACCCCCAGCAGCTTGATGCGATAGCCCATGTCGGCGGCGCGGCGGATGTCGTCGATGCTGACCCGCTCGATGCCCTCGATCTCGACCGCGTCGAAGCTGGGGCGGGTGCCGAAGGCGATGGCGGCCAGGATGGCCAGCTTGTGGCTGGCGTCGATGCCGCCCACGTCCAGCGTCGGGTCGGCCTCCAGATAGCCCAGCTGCCGCGCCTCCTCGAAGACCGTCTCATAGGGCAGGCCGGCGCTTTCCATCCGGGTCAGGATATAGTTGCAGGTGCCGTTCATCACCCCCATGACGCGGCGGATCTCGTTGCCGGAAAGCGACTCGGTCATGGTCTTGATCACCGGGATGCCCCCGGCCACGGCGGCCTCGAAGCGGATCACCCGGCCATGGGCCTCGGCCAGTTCCGCCAGCTCCTGGCCGTGGATCGCCAGCAGCGCCTTGTTGGCGGTCACCACATCCTTGCCGGCGCGCAACGCGGCGGTCACTGCCTCGCGGGCGATGCCCTCGTCGCCGCCGATCAGCTCGACCAGGACGTCCACGTCCTCGCGCAGCGCCAGGGCGCGGGCGTCGTCTTCCCAGGCATAGCCGGACAGGTCCAGGTCGCGGTTCTTCATCCGGTCGCGGGCGCTGACGGCGGTGATGGCGATGGGCCGGCCGGCGCGCAGGCCCAGCAGGGCGGCGTGTTTCTGGATGATCTTGACGGTGCCGGTGCCGACCGTCCCGAGACCAGCGATGCCGAGACGAAGCGGAGAGGCGTTTTGCCCCTGGTTCTGGGCGGACATATGAAACTCTTATCTATGGACGAAGCGGTGTTAGCGGATGGCGCGCGGGCTTGCAACGCAAGGCTTACGCCTCGTCGTCCCCGGCCCAATAGCCTTGCACGCCGGTGGCGCGCATCACCCGCAGCACCCGGGTGCCGATCTCGACCGTCTCCTCGCGGATGCGGTTCAGGTCGTCGATGCCCAGCGGATCGCGCTGCACCTCGCCCCTGGTGCTGACGAAGGCCGGATGCCAGCGCCCGCGATGCTCGGTCGGACGCCAGGAGGCATGGCAGAGCAGGTTGCGCAGCAGCCGGATCTCGGCCAGCCGGTCGGTGATGCGGCTGCGGTCGCGCAAGCCGGGATAGCGGCTCATGGCGGCGTCCAGCTGCTCGATCAGCGTGCCCATGGAATCATCGGCGACGGCGCCCATGCGGGTCAGCCAGGTCTGCAGCTCGGCCTCGGTCAGGTCGTCGGCCAGCCGGGCGCGGTCGAGCGCATAGATGGTGCGCTTGATGATCTCCTCCAGCCAGCCGAAATTCGCCACGCATTGCCCCAGCGCGGCGGCGAAATCCGGCGGCAGGGTGTAATGGGTCTCGGGCGGCGCGCCTATCCTCGCCATGGCCCACCGATGCGGCCGGGGGGCGGGGGCCTGCGGCCTCGGCCCGCGTCCCGCGGGGCCGGGGGAAGGACCCCGACGGATGGATCGCGCACCGGGTCTCCCTCGCCGGTGATGCCGGTGATCCGCCTGCCCCGTCCGTTGTCCATCCTGCCTCCGCGTTCCGGGCGCGAGTGTTCCACAGCGTCCGGCGACAGGCAAGGCGCGGTCAGAGGATCTTCTGCAGCAGCACCAGGTCCAGCCAGCGGCCGAACTTGCGCCCGGCCTGCCGCACAAGCCCGGCCGGCCCATAGCCGATGGCGCGGTGAAAGGCGATCGCGGCCTCGTTCTCGGCCGAGACGGCGGCGATCATGCCATGCGCGCCGGCGGCGCGGGCGTGATCCTCCAGCGCCGCCATCAGCGCCCGGCCGACCCCGCGCCTGCGCGCGGCCGCCGCCAGGATGATGGTGTGCTCCATGCAATGCGCATAGCCGTTGCCGCTGCGGAACTGGTCATAGCTCGCCAGCCCCAGCACCTCGCCCGCCTCTTCGGCGACCAGGAACGCCCGCCCCGCCGCCCGGCGCCCGGCGATCATGCGCGCCAGCCCCTCCGCGGTCTTCTCCTCGCTCGAGAAGGTGACCGTCGTCTCGCGGATCAGCGGATTCCAGAAATCCAGGATGGCGGCCAGGTCGCGCTCCTCGGCAGGTCGGATGATCATGGGCTTGCTCCGGTTGGAAGCCGCGGCCCGATCCCTCGCGCGGCGGCTGGCCATCTTCTCTGTTTCACAAATACCCATGCAACGGCGCCGGCAAGAGGCGCCGTTGCCGGCGGGGCGCCTAGGCCGCCCGCGCCTCGCGGATCAGGCTCAGGATGTCGCGCGCCGCCGAGGGGATGTTGGTCCCCGGCCCGAAGATCGCCTTCACCCCGGCCTTCTTCAGGAAATCGTAATCCTGCTGCGGGATGACGCCGCCGCAGATCACGATGATGTCGCCGGCGCCCTGGTCCTTCAAGGCCGCGATCAGCTTCGGCGCCAGGGTCTTGTGGCCCGCCGCCTGAGACGAGATGCCCACCACATGCACGTCGTTGTCGATGGCGTCCTGCGCGGCTTCCTCGGGGGTCTGGAACAGCGGCCCCACATCGACGTCGAAGCCGATATCGGCGAAGGCGGTGGCGATCACCTTGGCGCCGCGGTCATGGCCGTCCTGGCCCATCTTGACCACCAGCATGCGCGGGCGGCGACCCTCCTGCTCGGCGAAGGTCTCGACGTCGCGCTGGATCTGCGCGAAATCGTCGTCGCCCTCATAGGCGGCGCCATAGACGCCGGCCAGCGTCTTAACCTCGGCCCGGTGGCGGCCGAATTCCTTCTCCATCGCCATGCTGATCTCTCCCACGCTGGCCCGGGCGCGCGCGGCCTCGACCGCCGCCTCGAGCAGGTTGCCGCCTTCCTTGGCCCGGCGCGTCAGCTCGTCCAGCGCCGCCTGGCATTTCGCCTCGTCCCGCGCCGCGCGCATCGCCTGCAGCCGGGCGATCTGCGCCTCGCGCACCTTCATGTTGTCGATGTCGAGGATGTCGATCGGGTCTTCCTTGGCCAGCCGATACTTGTTCACCCCGACGATCACCTCGTCGCCGCGGTCGATCATGGCCTGGCGGCGGGCGGCGCTTTCCTCGATGCGCAGCTTGGGCATCCCCGAGGCCACGGCCTTGGTCATGCCGCCCATGGCCTCGACCTCCTCGATCAGCGCCCAGGCCTTCTCGGCCAGCTCATGGGTCAGGCTCTCGACGTAATAGGAACCCGCCAGCGGATCGACGACATGTGTGATGCCGGTCTCTTCCTGCAGGATCAGCTGGGTGTTGCGGGCGATGCGGGCGCTGAACTCGGTCGGCAGCGCGATGGCCTCGTCCAGCGCGTTGGTGTGCAGCGACTGCGTGCCGCCAAGCGCCGCGGCCATCGCCTCGTAGGCGGTGCGCACCACGTTGTTGTAGGGGTCCTGTTCCTGCAGGCTGACGCCCGAGGTCTGGCAATGCGTGCGCAGCATCAGGCTGCCCGGCTTCTTCGGGTCGAACTCCTTCATGATGCGCGTCCACAGCAGGCGCGCGGCGCGCAGCTTGGCCGCCTCCATGAAGAAATTCATGCCGATGGCGAAGAAGAAGGACAGCCGCCCGGCAAACTGGTCCACGTCCATGCCGGCCTTCAAAGCGGCACGGACATATTCGCGCCCGTCGGCCAGCGTATAGGCCAGCTCCTGCACCAGGTTCGCGCCCGCCTCCTGCATGTGATAGCCCGAGATCGAGATCGAGTTGAACCTGGGCATCTCGTTCGAGGTGTATTCGATGATGTCCGCGATGATCCGCATCGAGGGCTCGGGCGGATAGATATAGGTGTTGCGGACCATGAACTCCTTGAGGATGTCGTTCTGGATGGTCCCGGACAGCACGGCGCGGGAATGGCCCTGTTCCTCGCCCGTCACGATGAAATTGGCCAGCACCGGGATCACCGCGCCGTTCATGGTCATGGACACGGAAACTTTATCCAGCGGGATGCCGTCGAACAGGATCTTCATGTCCTCGACGCTGTCGATGGCGACGCCGGCCTTGCCCACGTCGCCCTCGACCCGGGGATGGTCGCTGTCATAGCCGCGATGCGTGGCCAGGTCGAAGGCGACCGAGACGCCCTGCTGGCCCGCCGCCAGCGCCTTGCGATAGAAGGCGTTCGATTCCTCGGCAGTGGAAAACCCCGCATATTGCCGGATGGTCCAGGGCCGGCCGGCATACATGGTGGCGCGCGGGCCGCGGGTATAGGGCTCGATCCCGGGCAGGCTGCCCAGATGCGGCAGGTCGCGGACGTCCTCTTCGGTATAGAGCGGCTTGACCTCGATTCCCTCCAGCGTGTGCCAGGTCAGGCTGTCCGGATCGGCGCCTTTCAGCTCCTTGCTGGCGAGCCTGCGCCATTCCTCCAGGGAGGCTTTCGTGTTTTCGCTCATCTTGCATCCTTTCCCATGGCCCCTCTGCTCTTATATGAAGAGAGAGTAGAGGGGGCGATGAAACTGAAACGGTTGATTTTTCTGGCGGCGGTGCCGCTTCTGGCGGCGATGGGGCCCAGGCCCGAGGGCGAGGCCGACGGCCATCGCCCGTATGTCCGCGGCGAAGTGCCCGCCGCGCGCAGCGAAGGCACGGCCGCGCCCGCCGGGCCGGCAGAGCGCGAACTGACCGTGCTGCCGGCGGCCGAGGCCGACCCGGCGGAATTCATGTGGCAGGCCCGGCCGGTGGTGATCTTTGCCGATACGGCGGCCGACCCGGCCTTCGTCGAGCAGCTGACCGCCCTGCAGCGCGATCCGGCGCCGCTCTTGGCCCGCGACGTGGTGGTGGTGACCGATACCGACCCGGCCACGGCCAGCGTCTGGCGCCGGCAATTGCGCCCCGAGGGGTTTTCGCTGGTGCTGATGGACAAGGACGGCCAGGTCAAGCAGCGCAAGCCCGTGCCCTGGTCGGTGCGCGAGATCACCCGCGCCATCGACAAGTTCCCGCTGCGCCTGCGCGAGATCGGCCGGGCCGGGCTGCCATAGGATGTTGCGAAAATCGCAACTCCTTCATTGCGACAAGGGGCTTGACGCCTTATCTTGAGGCCAGGGCAGACGTGCTGCCCGCTGCAAAGGAGCTGTGCCATGGCGAAATCGTCCCTGACGCGCGTGACCGACGAGGCCGCTCCGCCCCGGCCGCGCAAGCCGGACACGGCCACCGAACAGGTGATCGATCGGCTGCGCCGCACCCGCAGCGCGAATGAAATCACCAGCGTCATCGGCCTGAAGCCCATCAGAGGCCGCTCCGGTCCGAAGATCGCCTATTGAGGCGATCACGCAGCCCGGCCAATTCGCCGGGCAAGGTGGCGGCGATCAGCCGGGCCGCATCCTCGCGCTGCTTGCGCAGCATGGCCTGGATCTCGGCCTCGCCGCCGCGCAGGCTGGCGGTCAGCACTTCCAGGACGTCCAGCCCGGCCTCGCGCGCTTCCTGGTTCAGCAGGATATAGTCCAGCATCATGTCGGCCGCGCTCTCGGGACGGCTGCGGGCCATGCGGCGGATGGATTCGGCCATGGAATCCATGACCGCGATCAGCCGGTAATAGATGACCACCGGGTCGATCACACCCCCCGGCAGCAGGTGGATGTCCGGCAGCACGGCGCGAAAGATGCGGTCGTTGCCGCTATGGGCGATGACCAGGCCGGCATTGCCTTCCTCGATCTGCGACAGCAGCGTGTCAAAGCGCCCGTCCTGCACCTGGCGCTCCAGCGCGACGACATGGGCGCGCACCTCGGCCAGCAGCGCGCGCTGCATGTCATCGACCCGCTCGGCCCGCAGCTTGGCATCGCGGCGGCGGTTCTGGAAGGCGACGACCCACCAGCCCGTGGCGATGAACAGCCCGGCGATCACCGCCTGCTGTGCATGGGGGCTGAGATAGTCGTCGAAAACCGGCATGATCCCCGATCCCTTGGCCGGGCGCTGGCGGGCGCCCGGCGGTTGCCTGTCACTCGAACTCGATGATCACGTCATCGACCTTGAGGCTTTCGCCCGGCTGGGCGTTGACGGATTTCACCACCGCCTTCCTTTCGGCGCGCAGGATGTTTTCCATCTTCATCGCCTCGACCGTGGCCAGCGCCTGGCCTTCCTGCACCTCGTCGCCGGTCTCGACATTGATCCGCACGATCAGGCCCGGCATCGGGCAGAGCAGGAATTTCGAGGTGTCCGGCGGCAGTTTCTCGGGCATCAGCCGCGCCAGCTCGGCGGCGCGCGGGCGGCGGACATAGGTCTTCAGGTCCGCGCCCCGCACCCGCAGCCGGAAGCCCGAGGGCAGCCGGTCCACCTTCATCACCAGCGGCGAGCCGTCGACGGACAGCCGTGCCAGCGACTGCCCCGGCAGCCAGTCGCTTTCGACGCGCAGCTTGCGCCCGTCGATCTCGACCGTCGAGCCCTGGCGGTCGGCGGTGATGCGCACCGGGATCTCCTTGCCGGCGACGAAGACGACCCAATGCTCGCCGACATGGCGCTCGTGATTGTCGAGCCGGCCCGAAATGCGGGCGCGCCGGATCTCGGCCACGCGATGCATGGCCGCGGCCGAGGCGGCGACGCGGGTGATCTCGGCATCGGGCAGCGTCGCGCCCAGGAAGCCGTCGGGATATTCCTCGGCGATGAAGGCGGTCGAGATGTCGCCCGAGACGAATTTCGGATGGTCCATCACCGCCGACAGGAAAGGCAGGTTGTGGCCGATGCCCTCGACCTCGAACTCGTCCAGCGCCAGCCGCATCTGCTCGATGGCGGCCTCGCGGGTCGGTGCCCAGGTGCAGAGCTTGGCGATCATCGGGTCGTAATACATGCTGATCTCGCCGCCCTCGTAGACGCCGGTATCGTTGCGCACCCCGGTCGCGGCGACCGGCGGATGGTCGCCGGGATGGGCGGGCACCCAGCGGTCGGCCTCGACCATCGGCCCGGCGGCGGTCTCGGCCGGCGGGCGATAGCGGGTCAGCCGGCCGATCGAGGGCAGGAAGTTGCGATAGGGATCCTCGGCATAGAGCCGGCTTTCGATGGCCCAGCCGTTGATCTTCAGGTCCGCCTGGGCGAAGGGCAGGGGCTCGCCCGCCGCGACGCGGATCATCTGCTCGACCAGGTCGATGCCGGTGATCAGCTCGGTCACCGGATGCTCGACCTGCAGGCGGGTGTTCATTTCCAGGAAATAGAAGTTCTTGTCGGCATCGACGATGAATTCGACCGTGCCGGCGCTGGTATAGCCCACCGCCTTGGCCAGCGCGCAGGCCTGCTCGCCCATGGCCCTGCGGGTCGCCTCGTCGAGGAAGGGCGAGGGGGCTTCCTCGATCACCTTCTGGTTGCGGCGCTGGATCGAGCATTCGCGCTCGTGCAGGTAGACGCAATTGCCGTGCTTGTCGGCCAGCACCTGGATCTCGATATGGCGCGGCTGGGTGACGAATTTCTCGATGAAGATGCGGTCGTCGCCGAAGCTGTTCGCCGCCTCGTTCTTCGAGGATTCGAAGCCCTCGCGCGCCTCCTGATCGTTCCAGGCGATGCGCATGCCCTTGCCGCCGCCGCCGGCGCTGGCCTTGATCATCACCGGATAGCCGATCTGCCCCGAGATCTTCACCGCCTCATCGGCATCGGCGATCAGGCCCATATAGCCCGGAACCGTGCTGACCCCGGCCTCCTGCGCCAGTTTCTTCGAGGTGATCTTGTCACCCATCGCCTCGATGGCGGGCGAGGGCGGGCCGATGAAGGTGACGCCTTCCTTCTCCAGCGCCTCGGCGAATTTCATGTTCTCGGACAGGAAGCCGTAGCCGGGATGCACCGCCTCGGCCCCGGTCTGCCGGATCGCCTCCATGATCTTGTCGATCACGATATAGGACTGGTTTGCGGGGGGCGGGCCGATATGGATAGCCTCGTCGGCCATCTTGACATGCAGCGCGTTGCGGTCGGCGTCGGAATAGACGGCGACGGTCTGGATGCCCATCTTCTTGGCGGTCTTGATGACCCGGCAGGCGATCTCGCCCCGGTTGGCGATCAGGATTTTCTTGAACATGCTTCTTTCCCTTGGGGCAGATCCCGGACGTGAAAAAGCCGCCCCGGCAGGGTGCCGGGACGGCCTGAAAACGGCAATGGGTTATGGCCGCGCGGCTTAGTAGCGGCGGTTCGGCTCGCAGAGGCGGACGTCGTCGCAAAGCGCGCCGGCGGCAGCGCCGATGGCCGCGCCCTTGGCGACGTTATGGCCGCCGACATAGGCAGCGGTTGCGCCGACGCCGGCGCCGATGAGGCCGCGGTCCATGTCGGTCGGGTTGATGCCTTGGGTGCAGCCGGCCAGGCCGAACAGGCCAAGGCCGAGCGCGAGGACGAGTTTCTTGGACATCTCGTTTGCTCCGGGATGCGGGCTGCGGCGCGGGCGGTCTGCCCTGCGCTGTCGGCCCTGTTGAAATCAGTAGCGGCGCTGGCAGACGCCAGCGTCGTCGCAAAGCGCGCCGCCAGCCGCGCCGATGAGCGCGCCGGTGGCAACGTCACCGTCGATGATCTTTGCCACGGCCGCACCGGCCAGCGCCCCGCCGGCCGCGCGCTGCGCGTCGGGCGAGAGGGTCGCGCCGCCGCCATAGCCCTGTTCGCAGGCGGCAAGGCCGGCGACCAGCAGGACCGCGCCGGAAAGACGGAGGATGACGGATTTTTGCATAGCTTTTTGCCTGTATTATGGACCCGGTTACGGGCCGTTGATGAGAGAGGTGCCCACAATATTGCATGCAGCATTTCGGGAAGAAACTGACAACGGTGTGAAAACGCGTCACTACGCGGCAATCCGCCCATCCGCGGCCCGTCCGTTCCCTGGCCGATCATCGACGCGGGTCCTCGTCTTCGTCGTCCCAGTCCTCGTCGTCCCAATCGGCCTCGTCCCAGTCGAATTCCGGGGCGTCCTCGGCGAAGAGTTCCGGAAAGCCTGCCTCGGCGCGCTTCAGGTCCACGCGCAGCAGCTGGTCGTAATCGGTGGGATCAAGCTTGCCGACCGGCACCACCTCGCGCCCGATCAGCCAGGACAGCCGCCCGGCGTCGAGATTGCCGCGCTGAAAGGGTTCCTCGCCGAAATGCTCGATCAGCGCGGCCAGAAAGGCGGTATCGGCGCGGCGGTCGGCCGGCTTGCGGTCGCGATAGCGCTCGCGCCGGACCAGGGGGGTCGCCCCCTTCTTGTTGGCGCGGCGGATGGTGAACTGGAAATCGGTGCCGGGAAGGCGGCCCGGAAAGCCGCGATGCTTCAGCATGTCTTGCCCCCTTGGATGATTGCGTGATCGCGCGGGGGGCGGGCGGGACGCGGATGGCGCGGGCCGCCTTGCAGCCCGCGCGCGGCCAATGGCTCAGTTGGCGCCGTATTTGCCCTGGAAGACCGGCTCGGGCTGGACCGGAATCGGGGTGACTTCGGGCTCTTTCTTGGCGCAGGCCGCGGCGAGGCCAACGAGAACGAGGGCCAGTGCAAGCTTCTTCGACATGTCGTCGTGCTCCTGTAATGCGGGACGCTTGCGTCCCGACTGCTCGGTTGAGATTCGGCCGCCCCATGCGGCCGCGGCGCCATCATAGCCAGCGCCGCGCAGTGCCGACAGGCACCCCGCAGGCAGGCGGGCGCTGCTGCGGGCGGCTGTGGCAGGCTTGCATCAGGGCGCGGGGAAACGGCCATCACCACGGCTCCCATTCGCAGACGTCGCGGTCGGGAGGCAGGCGGAAGGCCTCGAACAGCTGCACCGCCTCGGGGTCCAGCGCCCCGAAGGGCAGTTCGCGATCCGAAAGGCTGATGATGATCTGGCTGGGCCGCGGCGCGGGCGCGGCGATGCGGGGCAGGGCCCAGTTCTCGCACAGCCAGACGATATCGTCATGCACCGGGTCCTGGGCCAGCACATCGGGCGCGGCGGGCAGCACCGGCTCGCCGATCAGCGCGTCCGCGGCCTGCTCGTCGGCTTCGTCGGGGATATCGGCCTCGGTCAGATCCTCCAGCGCCGCGGGGTCGATCAGCCCGTCATCGGGCTCGGCGCCCCCGGTCTCGCCGCTTTCGGTGTCGATCTCGATCGGGCCGCGGGCCTCGTCATCCGCGAAATCCGTGGCCGGGCCGCTGGTCGCCGGCACGCGCTGCGCCAGGTCGGGCATGACGAAGCGGAAGCGATAGGTCAGGCCGAAGCCGCCGGCATCGTCGTGCCGCGTCTCCTGCCAGCGCACCACGGCGCCCGAGGGCAGGGTGATGTCGCCCGCGGTATCCTGCGCCAGCGCAGCGCCCGCTGCCCCGGCCAGAACGGCCGGAGGCACCAGCGCAAAGCCGATCGCCGCAAGTCCCGACATGCTTCCTCCCTCGGTCGTCCGCCGTTACAGCGGGATGTTGTCGTGCTTCTTCCAGGGGTTCGACAGCTTCTTGCCGCGCAGGCTGGCAAAGGCGCGCGCCACGCGGCGGCGCGTCGAATGCGGCTGGATCACTTCGTCGATGAAGCCCTTTTCGGCGGCTACGAAGGGATTGGCGAAGCGGTCCTCGTAATCCTTGGTGCGCGAGGCGATCTTTTCGGCATCGCCGAGCTCGCTGCGATACAGGATCTCGACCGCGCCCTTGGCGCCCATCACCGCGATTTCCGCCGTGGGCCAGGCATAGTTGAAATCGCCGCGCAGGTGCTTGGAGGCCATGACGTCATAGGCGCCGCCATAGGCCTTGCGGGTGATGACGGTCACCTTCGGCACCGTCGCCTCGCCATAGGCAAAGAGCAGCTTCGCGCCGTGCTTGATGACGCCGCCATATTCCTGCCCGGTGCCCGGCAGGAAGCCCGGCACGTCGACGAAGGTCAGGATCGGGATCTCGAAGGCGTCGCAGAAGCGCACGAAGCGCGCCGCCTTGCGCGAACTGTCGATGTCGAGGCAGCCGGCCAGCACCATCGGCTGGTTGGCGACCACGCCGACGGTCTGGCCCTCGATGCGGATGAAGCCGGTGATGATATTGGCGGCGAAATCCTTCTGGATCTCGTAGAAATCGCCCTCGTCCGCGACCTTCAGGATCAGTTCCTTCATGTCATAGGGCTGGTTCGGGTTGTCGGGGATCAGCGTGTCGAGGCTGGGCTCGATCCGGTTCGGGTCGTCGAAGAACGGCCGGGTCGGCGCCTTCTCGCGGTTGTTGAGCGGCAAGAGGTCGACCAGCCGGCGGATTTCCGACATCGCCTCGACGTCGTTTTCAAAGGCGCCGTCGGCGACCGAGGATTTCTTGGTATGGGTCGAGGCGCCGCCCAGCTGCTCGGCCGTCACCACCTCGTTCGTCACCGTCTTGACCACGTCGGGGCCGGTCACGAACATGTAGGAGGTGTCCTTGACCATGAAGATGAAGTCGGTCATCGCCGGCGAATAGACCGCGCCGCCGGCGCAGGGGCCCATGATGACGCTGATCTGCGGCACCACGCCCGAGGCCATGATGTTGCGCTGGAACACGTCCGCGTAACCGGCGAGGCTGGCCACGCCCTCCTGGATGCGCGCGCCGCCCGAATCGTTCAGCCCGATCACCGGGGCGCCGTTCTGCACCGCCATGTCCATGATCTTGCAGATCTTCTGCGCATGGGTTTCCGACAGCGAGCCGCCGAAGACGGTGAAGTCCTGCGAAAACACATAGACCATGCGGCCGTTGATCGTGCCCCAGCCGGTGACGACGCCGTCGCCATAGGGGCGGTCCTCCTCCATGCCGAAATCGGTCGAGCGGTGGCGGACGAACATGTCGAATTCCTCGAAGGAGCCCTCGTCCAGCAGCAGCTCGAGCCGCTCGCGCGCGGTCAGCTTGCCGCGGGCGTGCTGGGCGTCGATGCGCCGCTGCCCGCCGCCCAGCCGCGCATCGCGGCGGCGCGATTCCAGTTCGCCGAGGATGTCCTTCATGAGCCGTCTCCCTTTGGGTTTGGCGCAAACTATCGGCTCGGCGCCCATGCGGGAAGCAGAAAGGCGAAAATTTGCAAAATATGCTAGCCAATTGCGCTGCAAATAGCAAAATTGGCAAAAGCCTTGACGCCGCCATGGGCAAGAGCCATGCCGCTGCCATGGGACTCGTCATCGATATTCCGGCCATCGTGGCCAACTGGAAGGCGCTTGCGGCCAAGGCCCCCGGCGCGCGGGCGGCGGCCGTCGTCAAGGCCGACGCCTATGGGCTGGGCGCGGATCGCGTGGCGCCGGCGCTTCATGCGGCAGGCGTGCGGGATTTCTTCGTGGCTCTGGCCTCGGAGGGACAGGCGATCCGGCCGCTTCTGCCCGAGGATGCGCGTATCTTCGTGCTGTCGGGCCATATGGAGGGCGCCGACCTGGCCGGGCTGATTCCGCTGCTGAACAGCCCCGAGCAGTTCTTTCGCGACCGGGCGCTGCGGCCGCGCGGAGCCTTCGGCATCCAGCTTGACAGCGGCATGAACCGGCTGGGCTTCGAGCCCGGCGAATGGGCCGCGGTCCGGGCCGAGGCGCTGGCCGGCGGGCCGGCTCTGATCATGTCGCACCTGGCCTGCGCCGACGAGCCGGACCATGCGGCCAATGCCCGGCAACTCGCCGCCTTCCGCGCCATGACCGAGGGCGTGGCCGCGCCGCGCTCGCTGGCGGCGACGGGGGGCATCCTGCTGGGGCCGGACTATCATTTCGACCTGGTGCGGCCCGGCATCGGGCTTTACGGCGGCGAGCCCTTTGGCGATGCGCAGCCGGTGGTCACGCTGGCGCTGCCGGTGATCCAGACGCGCGAGGTGAAACCCGGCGAATCCGTGGGCTACGGCTATGCCTGGACCGCCGCGCGCCCGTCGCGGGTGGCGACGGTGGCCGCAGGCTATGCCGACGGGCTGGCGCGGGCCCTGGCGCGGGACGGCAAGCTGAGCCTTTGGGCCGGCGAGCGCGCCTGCCCGGTGATCGGCCGCATCTCGATGGACCTGATCACCGTCGACGTGACCGACCTGCCCGACGTGCCGCCGGCGCTGGAGATCCTGAATGCCCGGCAGGGCGTCGACGACCTGGCGGCGCTGTCCGGCACCATCGGCTACGAGATCCTGACCTCGCTCGGCCGGCGCTACGAGCGTCGCTGGCTGTGAACCCGATCCGGCTGACCGGCAGGGCGGCGATCGGCCTTGCCCGGATGACGGGCCGGGTGGCGATCTTTGCCGCCCGCGGGCTGGCGCGTGCCGGGCAGCACCCGGCGGAGCTGGCGCGGCAGGTCATGCAGATCGGCTGGCTGTCGCTGCCGGTGGTGGGGCTGACGGCGCTGTTCACCGGCGCGGCGCTGGCCCTGCAGATCCATTCCGGGGGCGAACGTTTCCAGGCCGGGGACGTGGTGCCCGCCATCGTCGCCATCGGCATGGCGCGCGAACTGGGCCCGGTGCTGGGCGGGCTGATGGTCGCGGCCCGGGTCGCCAGCGCCATCGCGGCCGAGCTGGGCACCATGCGGGTGACCGAGCAGATCGACGCGCTGGTGACGCTGTCCACCGATCCCATGGGCTGGCTGGTCTCGCCCCGGCTCTGGGCGGCGCTTCTGTGCGTGCCGGTTCTGGTGGGCGTCGGCGACGTGATCGGCATCATGGGCGGCTGGTTGATCGGGGTGAATGCGCTGGGGTTCAACTCGGCGCTCTACCTGTCCAATTCCTGGGCCTATCTGGAAAGCTGGGACGTGGTCTCGGGCCTGCTGAAGGGCGCGGTCTTCGGGCTGATCGTGGCGCTGTCGGGCTGCTGGTTCGGCATGACGGCCGCCGGCGGCGCGGCCGGGGTCGGACGGGCGACGACCAATGCCGTGGTCGCGGCCTCGGTTGGCATCCTCGCTGCCAATTTCGCGCTGACGGGGCTGTTCTTCTGATGCTCTCGGTGCGCGGCCTGTGCAAAGCCTATGGCGCCAAGCGGGTGCTGGACGGCGTGGACCTGGACCTGGCCGAGGGCGAAAGCCTGGTGGTCATCGGCGGCTCGGGCACCGGCAAGTCGGTGCTCCTGCGCTGTATCCTGGGGCTGGAGACGCCCGATGCCGGCGCGATCCTGTGGCAGGGCCGGCCGCTGGCCGGGCAGCGGGGCGCGTTCATGGAGCATTTCGGCATGCTGTTCCAGAACGCGGCGCTGTTCGACAGCCTGCCCGTCTGGCGCAACGTCGCCTTTCGGCTGCTGCGGACCATGCCCAGGGCACGCGCCCGCGCCATCGCCGTGGAAAAGCTGGCCCGCGTCGGCCTTGGCCCCGAGGTGGCCGATCTTTACCCGGCCGAGCTGTCGGGGGGCATGCGCAAGCGCGCCGGGTTGGCCCGCGCCATCGCCGCCGACCCGAAGGTGATCTTCTTCGACGAGCCGACGACCGGGCTGGACCCGATCCGGGCGGCGGCGATCAACGCGCTGATCCGCGGCATCGTGGACGAGACCGGCGCCACCGCCATCACCATCACCCATGACATGAGCTCGGTGCGCAGCATCGCCGACCGCGTGGCGCTGCTGGACCGAGGGCGGGTCCGCTGGCAGGGCGGGGTCGCCGAAATGGACGCGGCCGAGGACGACTACCTGCGGGATTTCGTCGCAGGCCGGGCCCGCCCCATGGCGCGGGGTCCCGGCGCGTGATGCCCGTTTTTCCGCCGAATCGGCTGCAAATCCAAAACAGCGGGGCCGCCCCCCTTGTGCGAATCCCGCGCAGTTGCAACCATGAGTTACTGAGAATCCCACCTCGGAGACGAATTTGGGTCTGACCCCTACGCATCCCGCGACCGCGACCCCCGGCGAAACCCTGCTGGAATTTCACGACAACCGGCTGCTGATCGACCTGTGCGGCCCGCATGACCGCTATCTCGCCCGCATCGAGGAGGCGCTAAAGGTGCATATCCTGCGACGCGGCAACCTCTTGTCGGTCGTCGGCCCCGTCGAGGCCCAGGCCGAGGCGGCGCAGGTGCTGCGCGCGCTTTACGCCAGGCTGGAACAGGGCCGCCCGGTCGAGATGGCCGAGGTCGAGGCGGCGCTGCGCATGGGCAGCGAGACGGTGACCGAAGGGCCCAGCCCGGCCGAGCAGCTGGAGATGTTCCAGACCGGCCCGATCGAGCTGCGCACCCGCAAGAAGACCGTCGAGCCGCGCACCGACGCGCAAAAGGAATACGTCCGCGCGCTTTTCGCCAACGAGCTGGCCTTCGGCATCGGCCCGGCCGGCACCGGCAAGACCTATCTGGCGGTGGCGGTGGGCGTGACCATGCTGATCGGCGGCCATGTCGACCGCATCATCCTGTCGCGCCCGGCCGTCGAGGCGGGCGAGCGGCTGGGCTTCCTGCCCGGCGACATGAAGGAGAAGGTCGATCCCTACATGCAGCCGCTCTATGACGCGCTGAACGATTTCCTGCCCAGCAAGCAGATGCAGAAGCTGATGGAGGAAAAGCGCATCGAGATCGCGCCCCTGGCATTCATGCGCGGCCGGACGCTGTCGAACAGCTTCGTGGTGCTGGACGAGGCGCAGAACGCCACCACCATGCAGATGAAGATGTTCCTGACCCGGCTGGGCGAGGGCTCGCGCATGGTCGTGACCGGCGACCGCACCCAGATCGACCTGCCGCGCGGCGTGCATTCCGGCCTGGTCGATGCCGAGAAGATCCTCAAGAACATCAAGGGCATCAGCTTCAGCTATTTCACCGCCAAGGACGTGGTGCGCCATTCGCTGGTCGCCCGCATCATCGAGGCCTACGACGCCGAGGCCGAGGCGGCGCTGGCCCGCGGCGAGATCTTCGACGAGCGCGGCCAGCGCATCCCCCGCCGCGAGCCGCGGCTGGCGGGCGGCGGCATGGCAGGAGGGGCGGGCGATGCCTGAGGCCGGAACCGCCCGCGACGAGGCGCCGGAGATCGTCGACATCGTGCTGGAGGACGACCGCTGGGAGGATGCCGGCCTGCCCGCCATGGCCGAGCGCGCCGCCCGCGCCGTGGGCGAATGGCTGGACCTGGGCGCGTTCCAGGTGGTGGTCATGGGCTGCGACGACGCCCGCATCGCCGCGCTGAACGCCGAGTTCCGCGGCAAGCCCAAGCCGACGAATGTGCTGAGCTGGCCCTCGACCGAGTTCGAGCCGCGCGCCCCGGGCGCCCGCCCCGAGCCGCCCGGGGACGAGGAGCTGGGCGATATCGCCATTTCCTACGACACCTGCCTGCGCGAGGCCGAGGCGCAGGGCAAGCCCTTCGCCGATCACGCCACGCATCTTCTTGTCCATGCAATGCTGCATCTTGCAGGATATGACCATATCGACGACGAGGATGCCGAAACCATGGAGGATGCCGAACGCTCGATCCTGGGCAGGCTGGGCATCCCCGATCCTTATCTGGAACACGAGACATGAGTAACGACCGAAGTCCCGACACGCCCGTCTCTGCCGAACCCGCCTCATGGGCGGATGGCATCGGCGGGGACGGGCGTGACCTGCCGCAATCGCGCGGCTTTCTGGGGCGCATCCTCGGCGCCCTGGGCGGCGGAGAGCCCGAGCCGGAAGGCGCCGAGGATCGCGACAAGGGGCCGGCCGCCGCCCCGGCGGGCGTGCCTGGCATGGTCAACCTGCGGCGGATGCGCGTCGATGACGTCGCCATTCCCAAGGCGGAAATCGCCGCCGCCCCGGTGACCGCCAGCCTGCCGGAGCTGGTCGAGATGTTCCGCGAGCACGGCTTTTCCCGCATCCCGGTGTTTCGCGGCACGCTCGACAGTCCGCTGGGGCTGATCCATCTCAAGGATCTGGCGCTGAAATACGGCTTCGGCGCCCAGGTCCCGGTCAAGTTCGCGCTGCGCCCGATGCTGCGGCCGCTGCTTTACGTGCCGCCCTCGATGCCCATCGGCGTGCTCCTGCAGCAGATGCAGCAGAAGCGCATCCACATGGCGCTGGTGATCGACGAATATGGCGGCGTGGACGGGCTGGTCACCATCGAGGACCTGATCGAGCAGGTCATCGGCGAGATCGAGGACGAGCATGACGAGATCGAGGGCGGCCTGGTCATCCAGGAAAAGCCCGGGCAATGGCTGATCCAGGCCCGCGCCGCGCTTGAGGATGTCGAGGCGCAGACCGGGCTGCGCCTTGCCACCGACGAGGAAGAGGAAGAAATCGACACGCTGGGCGGGCTGATCTTCATGCTGACCGGTCGCGTGCCGGTGCGCGGCGAGGTGATCCCGCATGAAAGCGGCGCCGAATTCGAGATCGTCGACGCCGATCCGCGCCGGGTCAAGCGCGTGCGGCTCCGGCTGCCGCAGCAGGAGCCACCGCCGGCCGAGACCGAAAGCTGAAGCGTCAGAGCGCGGCGAAGGCCGGGGCGTGGGCGATGCGGCTGCCTGCGGGCAGCTGCGGCCCCAGCGCCATCAGATGCGGCCCGGCATAGGGCGAATCCAGCTCGGCCGGCGCAAAGCCGAAGCGGCCGTAATAGGCCGGGTCGCCCAGGACCACGATGGTATGGCCGTCGAATGCGGCAAGCGCGGCACGGACCAGCGCCTCGCCGATGCCGCGCGACTGCACGGCGGGATGCACGGCCAGCGGCGCCAGCGCCAGCGCCGGCGCCTCGGCCCGAAGCGGCGACAGGGCGACATGGCCGACGAGGGTGCCTCCCGCCTCGGCGACCAGCGACAGGGCAAGGCTGCCCTCGGCCCGCAAAGCCTCGACCAGGCGCGCCTCGTCCTCGCCGCCGAAGGCGCGGGTCAGCAGGTCCGAGACGGCGGCGCGGTCATGCGCCATCTCGGCCCGCAGGCGCGGCATCGGTTCGCTGCGGGTGAAATCGCGCCGGATGCCATGGCTCTCGCGGCCCCAGCGGCTGTCCTTCAACCGGTCGCGATGCGCCTGGAAGGCGGCCTCGTCGGCATAAAGCTCGTTCAGTTCCCAGACCAGCGGATCCTCGGCCTGGGCAAGGTCGAAGCGCAGGTTGCCGGGCTCGGCCCGGCTCAGTTCGGCATGTTCGGTCAGCAGGTCCAGCGCCAGCAGCATCTGCGCGGCGTCCTGGCAGATCAGCCGGCCCGAAAGCGAGACCAGCGGCCGGTCCAGCCGGATCTCCTCGCCGCCCAAAGCCACAGGGGGGGCGGGGTTGTGGTTATGTCCGCAGGCGCAACTCATGGCAGGATCCTTGTTGTGAACGGTTGCCGCAATGGCAGGCCGGGGGGAACCGGCAGCGTTCCCGGGGCCGAAGCCGTTAGCGGCGGCAACCTTATCGGGCGGCATTAAGCCGGCCTTGTCAATTTGCAAAGCCGCGCCTTGCGCCGGATGCGGCCCCCGAAACGAAAAGGGCAGCCCCTCGGCTGCCCTTCGGGGTCACTCCCACTCTATTATAAATAGCGTTAAAAAATACTTTTATTTCAGAGCTGTACGTGGGCAAGCCTACCCGGTACCACGAGAAATACCATGCTCAGCTTTACCATTAAAAAGCTGCGCTTCACGATCTTTCCGATTTCGAGCTATCGCTTCGGAAACAGCTTCACCCTCGCGTAGTCCATACAGCTCGCGAGCGTTAGTCGTTGAGATAAACGCCGGCAGGTCGGTACTTAAGCTCTCATCGTCCAGAAAGGCAGGCTCAAACATCTCCACTTGCTTCCCTTGAGGAGCGAGTTGAGGTAGGCAGCGAATCAGTCCATCGACACTGACACTTCGTAGCTCCCTTGGCTCCATCTTATGAAGCCCACCGCCATAAACTCGACCGCTTCCAAGTAGCTCCTCTGAGGTAATAGCATTGAGAAACTCCCAGATGCTTCGCTTCAGGTCTAAATCAGAATCAAGAAGACTCGCCAAGCTCGGCTTCGGATAAAGAAGTAGATATGTGTTGCAGGCAGTAGCACGCGAGTGATTGAGGAAAAACCGGAAGGGTCGCTTTCCCTCTTTCTGCCTACCCATATACGTACACAGAAAGGGCGCGGCAGGTCGCTTCTCCTGCGCATACCAAGGTGAGCGTGAACGACATAGGTAGCCTTCTGCAACAGGCTTTTCACCAACGGTTCCCTTGTCGAGATAGGCTTTCAAGGCGGGATATCGACATGCGATCTCGGACTCCGAAAGACGAGTATCGAGCAAGAAAAGTTGCTTTTCGAGCATCGGAATGCCGTCCTCATCAGCCAGTATCTCATCGTTGGGCAGATAACGGGCACTCGGTAAAACCGGCGTAAAGCATTCGAAAGGCAAGCCCCTCTCATCAATTTGGGAGCGGGTCATTATGAAGAAACTGTTATCGCCCGTTGCCAGGCCGCGCTTCACCTCAAACAAGTCACCAATAGTAGTGCGCCCTTTAGCAGCAGCACCGTCCGCCATCGGGTAACGGGTCCATTTGGGCTCTAGCTGGAGCAAAGCGGCAGAAACTCTTCGCTGCATGGCAGGGGCAGCCAGCGTGCCACCGTAGCTGAAAAGGACCTCATGGTTTTTGGGCGGCTTCGCGTTCCGGAACCACACAACAGCGGATGAGACAAGCGCATCCGCGAACTGCGCGTCGGCCGGATCAAAACGATGAATTTGCAGGAGAGTCACCTTATTTAAAAGGTATTGCTTGACCTGTTTGCCATAATTCACGTCCATAAACTCGCTGGGAATCAACCAACCAGCGACACCCCCCTCCTCCATCCAAGGATGGGATAGCCCCATAAAATAACAGTAAAGACCGGAAAGCCCATTGATCCGGACGCCGCAGGCTGCTTCGGTGCCGAGCTGAAGACGGGTCTTAGTTTCGGAATCAAGATGATGATGCCTTACGTAGGGCGGGTTGCAGATAATGACGTTCGCCCTCTCATGCCTTCCTGGTTGCGCTTGTGTAAAGTCACCAAGCCTCAGGTCTAAGGCATGCTCCTTCCACAATTCTTGAGCAGGGCCATAATAGTGCGAATCGACCTCGAAGCCGGTGGCGCGCTCAATCTGCTCGGCTGGCGTCGTAGCAAGCAAAGCGGAATAGAATGAGCCGGTACCAATTCCGGGGTCGAGAAAACGAACACGCTCACCCGGTGGAAGAAGGTTAACGCCATGGGAAACAATTTCCCTCGCGAGCGTAGTCGGGGTAGCAAACTGGCCCATGCGATTGCGATCTTCAGAGGTTTTCTGTTCATCAAGCAAGGCTTGAAGATTGAGCCGCTTAGCCTCAATCCTATCCCACTCGGTCATAAACCAAACCCCTCCAGATCATCGATACGGTGCTCCCACACCCAATCAATACCTTCAGCAGCCTCGTAACCAAGATAACCACTATCGAAGTATCCGCACAAAAAGAGGATGAACTCTATCGGTCGTATATGTCCGTAGGTTGCACGGAGCTGGTTGACCTTCTGGGCCTCTTCCTTACGGCGCTTGTTGGTGTTGGTGAAGTCACCTGCAGACTTGGCTTCGATCAACAGCGGATAATCGCCCTTTGTCGCAGACTTCCGCATAACCACAGTGTCAACGGGGATATTAATGCTTGCATCGCCGCCTTCACCGTTGGTTACTGGTATATTCATGCGGAAACTGTAGGTCCCTGGGGGCATAGTGTCGAAAGTGACATTCGACCGTGCAGGGAGCTGGGAATATCCTCGCTCCTCTAGCCAATTAGCGATATAGGCAAGCTGCCTTTGTTCCTGAGCATTGCGGATGATCGGGTTTGCTACAGAGCCACAAAGACGGTCGGCAACGATGGTAGCAGCGCGATGGATTTCGACTTCAGTCGC
This sequence comes from Paracoccus sp. MA, assembly GCF_020990385.1. Classification (NCBI taxonomy): domain Bacteria; kingdom Pseudomonadati; phylum Pseudomonadota; class Alphaproteobacteria; order Rhodobacterales; family Paracoccaceae; genus Paracoccus; species Paracoccus sp. MA. Next base: position 1,033,754 of record NZ_CP087597.1, on the reverse strand, counting down.
TGGGGCTGAACGCTTCATCCACACAAAAATGTCGGGGTCAGCCAGTCGTTCGATGACGGCTGCCATCTTTACCAGTTCGCGATCAATATCAGCGGCAGCCATCCGAACAGGAAGCTGTTTTTCTTTCTCCATCCTTTTGACCATACTGCTGGACACGCCTGCCAGCCCGATAAGTCTATCCACAGCTAATGGGGGGCAAGTTGACATCCGCAAAGTCGGCAGGACACCCGGCCATTTGCGAAGAATTTCAGGACGAATGTTGGTCAAGTTCTCGGTAGACTTAAGAGTCTCCTCGACGTCCTTAGTGGTCTGGATACGAGTTTCCCTAAAGGCAGTCGGCGCGAAATTTATGAACCAGTCATTGTACATATCAACTGAACGCGCTATGTCAGCCTTCCAGAGATGAGGCTTATCAAGGTTAACCGGCATTCTGCATCTTCTTAGTCTTTTGATAGGCGTCCCACATGCGCTCAAAGAGCTTGCGAATGGATATTCCCTCACGAACAGCTTCCTCCTTGACCTTCAAGGCCAGGGAGGGAGTCATGCTGACCCCTATGATTTTTCTAGGTTTTATGTTGTCGGCCATAGGCACCTCTCAAATATATCTAATCGGACCTTGAGGCATTGTCGACAAGTCGACTCGGCAGGTCAACGAGATTCAGGAAAAAGAGGCGCGTCGGTCACACCTCCCGCTTAGTGTTGCCGTCGCTTTCACCGCCCAAGCTATTACCGCCAAAGGAATGCGAGCTTTCACGGATCGTAGATGCCAAACGACCACCGACTGTATCAGCCACACGTTCTTTGAATTTCTCAGCCATCATCGAGCCAGCGCCCTTGACCAAATTTCCGACTGCCCCCGCAGAAAGGCTTGCTGCCTGTTTGATGCCGCCACCAGGGCTGCCGGCGTTACCACCAAAGCCAGCCGCTTGAGCAAACGGTGTACTGCCGGTATCGCTGCCATCTCCTGAGTTAGCTCCACCGCTACCAACACTGCTGCTCGACATTCCTCCCATGCTGGGCATGTCGCCTCCGCTCGACATCGAGGCTTGTGCCTTATCGAACGCCGCCTTGATGGCTGAACCGCCACCCGCCAGGTTTGCAGCACCACCCATGACGGCTGAACCTGCCACGCTTGCTGCGCCCGCTGCCATTCCAGCCGCCCCCATAACGGCACCTACCGCAGCTCCAGTACCGAAGTTGCCGATGCCGCCGGCAGACCCGATGCTGGACCCGGTGACAATTCCGGCTACCATCGGTGGCACCCGGTTAACCAGTGACAACAACGCCATGCAGAACACCAACATGACGCCCAGCTCTTCGAAGTTGAGCACGTTCTGGTTCATCCTGGTGTAGAAGGTCGACAGCATGTCGTTACCAATGCCAACCAGCAGCACCATGGTGATGATCTGAACGGCAACGCCAAGGACGGTCTTGTAGTAGTTGATCGCCATGTCTGAAGTCCAGCGCGATCCGCCGAACCCCAGGAAGAAGATGCCCGCGTAGGCCATTAGCCAGGCCGCAACAAGCATCAGCAGCATGTTGACGGCGACCAGACCCAGAAGAAGCATAATCGCCGCGCTTAGCACCGCACCCACCAGGCTATCGACCGGCGACCAAGCTGATAGGTTGTTGACGGCTTGCTTCCAGATCATAAAGCCTACGTCGACGATGCCGGACGGCGTGACCGAGGACACGCCAGCCGCCTGCTCACCGATTCTGGCCAATGATTGGATGATCGAGTTGGCAAACGCCGGCCCATTGACCAGCAGCCACCAGAAGAAGCCAGTGAAGATGATGAAACGGACCAGCTCCGCGAAGAACTCGCCAATGTCTGCTTTGCGCAAGGCCATCATTCCGAACGTCCAGACCATCGAGATCACCACCAGCGTCCAGAACAGCCACGACGCAGCATCGATAATCACGTGCTGCCAACTGGCTGCTCGGGTGGCGTAATCGGTTACTACCTGGTCGAGAATCCCTTGGTTGGTCAGGTTTGCACTGGCGAGGCTCGAATGCAGCACCAGGACCCCGCCGCTCAGGATTGCTCTAGTCATGGTCTTCATCAGTTGCCCTCCCGATGTTGCGGCTCGGTCAACTCCAGCCAGTTAAGCGGCTGCTCTGTGGGGGCAATGCCGCTGCCTGCCGGCCGGCGCGAGCACAACCCGGCAAATGTCTCCCGAGTTGTCTTGTCCTGGATCTTCATGATCTCTCCCATCTGGCAGTTGGCATCGTTCACCTCCGGCATGGTCGGGGCGGGTGGGGTGTTGTCGCAGCCAGTGATGGCGAGAAGGAAGCCTGCCAGCATCGGAATAGTTAATTTGTTCATGGGTGCCTCTCCTTGTCAGCGGGCCAGTTCGAGCCAGTTCTTGGGACTGTTGGTCGGCGCTATCCGCGATTCGGTGGAAGCGGCATGGGCAGCCTGTTGTTTCGCATCGAGGTCGGCCTCGGCTTGCATCCGTGTTGCAATGACCTGGTGCTGTGCAAGCAACATGGCACGCATCTGCAAGAGCTGATTGGCCTGCTGGCTGGCAAGCTGGTTGGCATAGCCGAGGGCCTGCATTTGTCCGTCCGCACCCTGCGCGCTGTGCTGGAGACGTTCCAGTGTGCGGGCGTCTGATTGCAGCGCATCTTGCTGCTGTTTCAGGGTATGGAACAGGTCATCATTGGCGCGCTTCTGGCTTTCGCTCCCCAGACTGTCAATCGGCACGCAACTTTGACCCCCTTTCGGCGCCCAATAATGACCCCGCTTGGTCAGCACGGGTAGCTGGCCCGATGCGGTGTAGCCTCCATACAGCGCAACCGGATCGGGCCAGCGGCGTCTCGGTCATTCCCGCGTCTTGAAGCGCCAGCTCTCGTTGCCGGTCTCGACGATGTCACAGTGATGGGTCAGTCGGTCGAGGAGCGCCGTTGTCATCTTCGCGTCTCCGAAGACGGTCGGCCATTCGCCGAAGTCGAGGTTCGTCGTCACGATGATCGAGGTGCGTTCGTAAAGGCGACTGATGAGGTGGAACAGGAGCTGGCCACCCGTCTGGGCGAACGGCAGATATCCCAACTCGTCGAGGATCAGGAAGTCGAGGCGGCACAGGAGATCCGCAGTGCGTCCCTGTCGGTCGGCGCGGGCTTCGGCGTCCAGCTTGTTCACCAGGTCCACGACGTTGAAGAAGCGGCCGCGCTTGCCACGGCGGATGCAGGCCCGGGCGATGCTGACGGCAAGGTGGGATTTGCCGGTCCCGGTGCCGCCGATGAGGACGACGTTACGCTGATGCTCGAGGAACTCTCCGGAGGCCAGATCGCGCACCAGCGTTTCGTTTACGGGCGTGTCTTCGAAGCTGAACTCGTCGACTTCCTTGGCCAAGGGCAGCTTGGCGATGGTCATCTGGTATTTGATCGAGCGAGCTTGTTTCTCGCTGATCTCGGCGTTCAGCAGGTCGCCCACGATTTGCTGCGGTTCGTGCTGTCGCTTCACCGCCGTGGCGATGATCTCATCGTAGGCGGCCTTCATGCCGTAGAGCTTCAACTGGCCCATCGCGTCCAGCACCTGTGATCTTTCCATGGCGGGGTCTCCTGAGGCTGTCGTAGCGTTTGCAGTCGGCCACGGGCTCGCAGGTCAGGCGCAACGCGTCCGGCGTGGCGATGGTCAACGGAGGTGGTGGCTCGCGATGTCGGGCCAGGATGTTCAGAACGACCGATGCCGCCGGGGCGCCTTCGGTCAGGGCCTCGACGCAGGCAGCCTCGACGGCTTCCAGTCCATCCGTTGGGATCATGCTCAGGATCTGGACCATCTGACGGTCACCGTTCGGCACGCGCCCCAGCTTACGCTGGACGCGTCGTATCGCCGGCGGCAGTTCCCATTCCTTGAAGGGAGCGCCGTTTCGAAGGGCGCCGGGCTTGCGGGCCAGCACCGGGATGTAGTGCAGCGGGTCATAGATGGCCTTGTCGCGCCCGAAGGCGCGGTCGTGCCGGCCGACGATCTTGCCGTCCTGCCAGACCTCGACCCGCTCGGCATAGGCGCGGATCTCGACCGGACGGCCGACGGCGCGACCATCGACCGAGTAGCGGTTCTTGTCGAACCTAACGAGGCAGGTCTTGGACACCGAGGCCGGCACGGCATGGAATCCGTCGAAAGGGCCGACGTAGGGCACCAGGCTCGCCCGCTCATCCTGGAACACGTCCCAGATTGTCCGATCACGCAATTCCTGGTGCGGATGGGCCTTGGCCCAGGCAATACAGCGATCCTGAAGCCAGGCGTTGAGTTCCGCGTAGCTCTTGAAGCGCGGCCGCGGCACGAAGAACCGCCGCCGGACAACGCCAACCTGGTTCTCTACTTGTCCCTTCTCCCAGCCGGACGCGGGGGTGCAGGCGACGGGATCGACAAGGTAGTGTCCGCACATCTGCTGGAACCGGCGATTATACGCGCGGTCGCGGCCGACGAAGATCGTGTCCACCGCCGTCTTCATGTTGTCGTAGATCCCACGCGCACAGGCGCCGCCGAAGAAGGCAAAGGCCTTGTCATGGGCATCGAACACCATTTCCTGCGTCTCTCGCGGGTAGGCCCGGACGAATAGCATCCGGCTATGACAAAGCCGGACGTGAGCCACCTTCACCGTGGTGGTCACGCCGTCGATCAGAACGACCTCGTGACTCCAGTCGAACTGGTAGGCTTCACCCGGATCGAAGCTCAGTGGCACATAGGCGGCGGCTGACGCTTCCTGCTCCGCCTGCGACCACGAAGCCGCATAGCGTCGGACCGCGTCGTAGCCGCCGTCATATCCGAGGGCCCTGAGCTCTTCGAAAATCCGGATGCGGGTCAGCCGCTCGCGCTTCGGCTTGCGCGCATTCGCCGCCAGCATCTCGTCGAGCTTGCCTTTCCAGGGACCGATCTTCGGCTGCGGTTGGACGGTTCGCTCGTAAGTCATCTCCGTTGCGCCGGACCGGATCACCTTCCGAACCGTGTTCCGCGATACCCGCAGCTCTCGGCAGATATGCTTGATCGACTTCTTGTCCTGGAAATACGCCCGGCGGATCTTCGCAATCGTCTCCACAACCAGCATCCCACACTGTGCCCCCCGATAGCCTCGGAGGCATCATGACCATCAGCGTAAGGGGGTCATTTTTGGAAGCCGATTACCCCGTTACGGGGTCAATTTTGCACGCCGGTTCACAGAGTAGTTGTAACGAAAGGAGATCGAGCCGGCTGGAGTCACAGCCGCATAAAGACCATCCCGATCATTCACCTTGTAGAGCTTGTCCCGAGGCTTGAGGTTGCGCAGCTTGGTATCAGTCAGCATTGTCCTTCTCCTTTCTCAATTTTGATACCATGCTGAAAAACACCGAAAAAACGCGCCATTTCTCCATATAAAACAATGGGTTATTAAGTTTTGATACCATGCTCTCACAAAAAACTTCAGCATGGTATCGGCATCTGCCATGGTATCGCCAGCCGATAGTACCAGCTTTAATGCCATGCTCAAGCGGTGCTTGACACTTCCTTCTGTTGCCAGACCCTGCCAGAATAAAATACAAAAAAGCCCGCAGTTACGCGGGCTTCAGAGCATTTTATGCCGTCAGGTGCCTGACTTTGCCAGACGCCGGATCATTCCCACTCGATGGTGCCCGGCGGCTTCGAGGTGATGTCATAGGTGCAGCGGTTGATGCCCTTGACCTCGTTGATGATCCGCGTCGCGGTCTCGCCCAGGAACTCGTGGCTGAACGGATAGTAATCCGCCGTCATGCCGTCCACCGAGGTCACCGCCCGCAGCGCGCAGGCATAGTCATAGGTGCGCCCGTCGCCCATCACGCCCACGGTGCGCACCGGCAGGATGGCGACGAAGGCCTGCCAGATCTCGTCGTAAAGCCCGTGCTTGCGGATCTGGTCGATGAAGACCGCATCGGCCTTGCGCAGGATGTCCAGCTTGTCGCGGGTGATCTCTCCGGGGCAGCGGATGGCGAGGCCGGGGCCGGGGAAGGGGTGGCGGCCGATGAATTTCTCGGGCAGGCCCAGCTCGCGGCCGAGCGCGCGCACCTCGTCCTTGAAGAGCTCGCGCAAGGGCTCGACCAGCTTCAGCCCCATCTTCTCGGGCAGGCCACCGACATTGTGGTGGCTCTTGATGGTGACCGAGGGGCCGCCCGAGAAGCTGACCGATTCGATCACGTCCGGGTAAAGCGTGCCCTGGGCCAGGAATTCCGCGCCCTCGATCCCGCTCGCGTATTTCTGGAACACGTCGATGAACAGCTTGCCGATGGTCTTGCGCTTGACCTCCGGGTCGGCGACGCCCTCCAGCGCGGACAGGAACAGCTCGCTCTCGTCGGCATGGATCAGCGGGATGTTGTAATTGTCGCGGAACATGGTCACGACTTCCTCGGCCTCGTTCAGCCGCAAAAGCCCGTGATCGACGAAGACGCAGGTCAGCTGGTCGCCGATCGCCTCGTGGATCAGCACCGCGGCGACCGAGCTGTCGACGCCGCCCGAAAGCCCGCAGATGACGCGCTTGTCGCCCACCTGCTCGCGGATCTTGCGGATCGCCTCCTGGCGATAGCTGGCCATGGTCCAGTCGCCGGTAAAGCCGGCCATGCGCACGAAATTCTCCAGCATGCGGCGGCCGTTCGGGGTGTGATGCACTTCGGGATGGAACTGCACGGCGAAGAATTTGCGCGCTTCGTCCGCGATCATGGCGAAGGGAGCGTTGGGCGAAGTGCCGATGACCTCGAAACCGGGCGCGAGCTGCGTCACCCGGTCGCCGTGGCTCATCCAGACTTCCTCGCGGCCGGTGTCGAACAGGCCGGCGAAGATGCCGTCGCCCTTGTGGCCCTCGGCGGGTGCGATGAAGGCGCGGCCGTATTCGGCGTGATGGCCCGATTCGACGCGGCCGCCCAGCTGCTCCATCATCACCTGCTGGCCATAGCAGATGCCGAAGACCGGGACCTGCAGCTCGAACAGGCTCTGCGGCGCGCGCGGCGAATCCGCCTGGGTGACGGAGGCGGGACCGCCCGACAGGATCACGGCCTGCGGGCCGAAGTCTTTCAGGAAGGCGTCGTCCACCGCGTTGAACGGGTGGATTTCGCAATAGACGTTCAGCTCGCGCAGGCGGCGCGCAATCAGCTGCGTGACCTGGGAGCCGAAATCGATGATGAGAAGGCGCTGATGCTGGGTCATGGCAAGGCTTTAGGCCGCGGCAATGCGCTTCGCAAGAGGGCTGACGCATCGCCGGCTGCAGCGCCGCCGGGGGTATTTGAAAAACAGAGAAGGCCGGCCGTCGCGCCTCTACCGACGGTGCGGTCCAGTCGGGGCCAGTCGTCTTCTCTGTTTTTCAAATACCCCCGGCAAGAGCTGCCACCGGCACCTTCAGCGCCAGAGATGCCCCAAGGCTTCGACCGGATCCGGTTCCGCCCAGATCTCTGCCCCCAGGGCGATGAAGTCGGTCAGCGGCGCCAACTGGCCGATCAGCGCCGGGGTCAGGGCGCCCTCGGCGACCACCGGGATCTCGATCATCTCGGACCACCACTGGAACAGGTCCAGCGGCGCCGTCTCGCCCTGGCCGAGCGCCGTGGCGCCGCAGGGGCCGAAGCTGACGTAATCCGCCCCGGCCTCGGCCGCGTTCATGCCGTCATGGCGCGAGGTTCCGCAGAAGGCGCCGACGATGGCGTCCTGGCCCAGCTCCTTGCGGGCATGGCGCACGCCGCGCGCGCCGTTGCTCAGGTGCACGCCGTCCAGCCCGTGGCGTTGCGCCAGCTGCACATGGTCCTCGATCACCACCGCCACGTCGCGGGCATGGGCGATCTCGCGCGCGAGATCTGCGATGCGGCCCAGCTCCTCCTCGGTGCCGGCGCCGGGGATGCGCAGGCAGGCGACGGGAAAGCGGTCCATGACCTCGGCCAGCATCGGCCCCAGCGTCGAGGCGGCAGCGCCGACCGGGGTGATCAGGTAGAGTTGCGGCGTGTTGGGCTGGTCTGTCATGGCGCTGTCATCCCTCGTGTTCCGTCCGCAGATAGCGCAGCGCCGCGCGCCTTGCCAGTAGGTCTGCGGAAGGATATGGCCGCGCGCATGGAACCCGCGATCATTCTCGTCCGCCCGCAGATGGGCGAAAACATCGGCGCGGCCGCGCGCGCCATGCTGAATTTCGGCCTGACCGACATGCGGCTGGTGGCGCCGCGCGACGGCTGGCCGAACCCGCGCGCCGTGGCCATGGCCTCGGGCGCCGCCGGCCGGGTGCTGGACCGGGCGCGGGTGTTCGCCACGCTGGCCGAGGCCATGGCGGACGTGGATCACGCCTATGCCACCACCGCGCGCGGGCGCGAGTTGACCAAGCCGGTCCTGACCCCGGCCACGGCCATGGCCGATGCCCGCGAGCGGGTGGCGCAGGGCGGCCGGGTGGCGGTGATCTTCGGTCCCGAGCGCGCCGGGCTGGAGAACGAGGATGTGGCGCGGGCCAATGCCATCATCACCGTGCCGGTCAATCCCGCCTTTCCCTCGCTGAACCTGGCGCAGGCGGTGCTGCTGACCGGTTATGAATGGGCGCAGGACAGCCTGCCGCCCCAGCCCGCCCCGCAGGGCCGCCGTCCCGATGGCGAGGCGCCCGCGACGCGGCTCGAGATCGAGCGTCTGGCCGATCACTGGGAGGAGCGGCTGGTCGAGGCCGGCTTCTTCTTCCCGCCCGAGAAGGCGCCGGCGATGAAGCTGACGCTGCGCAACCTTTGGTCGCGCCTGCCGCTGACCCGGGCAGACACGCGCATCTTCCACGGCATGCTGCGGCAGTTGATCCGTCGCGGCTGATTGATTTCCGGGCGCGCGCGGGCCAAGGTCGCGCCCGATCGAGAAGGAAGCTGACATGGCAAGACGTCCCGTCTTTCAGGAAGTCACCGAGACGACCCCGCAGAGCACGCCGCCCGCAGGCGGCATGATCGACGCCGGCAACAAGGGCGCGCGCGGCGCGATCCGCATCTGGCTGATCGTGCTGTTTGTCATGGTCGCGGCGATGATCGCGCTTGGCGGCGCGACGCGGCTGACCGGCTCGGGCCTGTCGATCACCGAATGGAAGCCGGTGACCGGCGCGATCCCGCCGATGGACGCCGCCGCCTGGCAGGCCGAGTTCGACAAATACCGGCAGATCCCGCAGTTCCAGCTGGTCAATTCCGACATGGACCTGGCCAGCTTCAAGCGGATCTACTGGTGGGAATGGTCGCACCGGCTGCTGGGGCGGCTGGTGGGGCTGGTCTGGGCGCTGGGTTTCCTGTTCTTCCTGGCGACGAAGCGCATCCCCGCGGGCTGGACGCCGCGGCTGCTGTTGCTGGGCGTGCTGGGCGGCGCCCAGGGGGCCATCGGCTGGTGGATGGTGCATTCGGGCCTGTCGGGTGAGATGGTGCGGGTGGCCTCCTATCGGCTGGCGACGCATCTCGGGCTGGCCTTCGCCATTCTCGGGCTGATCGCCTGGTATGTGCTGGCCCTGTCGCGCTCCGAGGCGGCGCTTCTGCGCGCCCGGCGGGCGGGCGAGGCGAAGCTTTTCTCGATGACCACCGGGCTGATGCACCTGGCCTTCGTCCAGATCCTGCTGGGGGCGCTGGTCGCGGGGATCGATGCCGGGCGCATGTATACCGGCTGGCCGACCATGGGCGGAGAATGGATTCCGTCGGCGATCTGGGACGCGGCCCTGGGTTGGCGGAATTTCTTCGAAAACCCGGCTCTGGTGCAGTTCATCCACCGCATGACCGGCTATCTGCTGGCGATTTTCGCCGTGGTGGTGTTCCTGCGCGCCCGCCGCTCGCCGCATCCGGTGACGCGCGGCGCCTATGCCGCGATGCTGGCCGCCTTGGCGGTGCAGGTGCTTTTGGGCATCATGAACGTGCTGCACGCCTCGCCGCTGCCTTTGGCACTGGCGCATCAGATCGGAGCCGTGGCACTGTTTACGCTGATCCTGCGCGCGCGCCACCATGCGCGCTATCCTTTTGAAACCTCGGTCCGGGGGACTGTCCGATGAGCGCCTTCGACGAACTTCTCGCCTTCCAGCGCCAGACCGAGGCGCTGTCCTCGGTTGCCGAGCGGCTGGCCTGGGACCAGGAAACCGTGATGCCGCGCGGCGCCGTCGAACAGCGCGCCGAGGAAATGGCGGCGATGGAATCGGTGCTGCACGAGCGGCGCACCGATCCGCGCCTGGGCGAATGGCTGGACCAGGCCGAGCCCGAGGATGACGAGGATGCCCGCATCATCGAGCTGATCGCGCGCGATCATCGCCGCGCCTCGCGCATTCCCGCGCGGCTGGCGACGGAACTGGCGCGGCAGACCTCGCTGGCGCAGGGCATCTGGGCCGAGGCCCGTGCCAAGGACGCGCCCGAGGATTTCCTGCCGGTGCTGAACGACATCCTGATGCTCAAGCGCGAGGAGGCGGCGGCGCTGGCCGATGGCGGCGATCTCTACGACGCGCTGCTGGACGATTACGAGCCGGGCACCACCCAGGCCGAGATCGCGCGGCTTTTCGACGCGATGCGGCCGCGGCTGGTGGCGCTGCGCGAGGACGTGCTGGGCGCCGACTACCAGCCGCAGCCGCTGACCGGGCATTTCCCGCAGGAAACCCAGCTGCGCCTGGCCCGCACCTGCGCCACCGCCTTCGGCTACGACTGGACGCGCGGGCGCATGGACATCGCCGTCCACCCGTTCAGCTCGGGGCGCTGGCAGGACAGCCGCATCACCACCCGGGTGGTCGAGACCGACCCGTTCAATTGCCTTTATTCCACCATCCACGAGGTCGGGCATTCCAGCTACGAGCTGGGCATCGACCCCGATTATGCCTTCACGCCGCTGGGCCGCGGCGTCTCGATGGGCGCGCATGAAAGCCAGAGCCGGATCTACGAGAACCAGATCGGCCGCAGCCGCGCCTTTACCGGCTGGCTCTACCGGCGCATGTCGGATGCCTTCGGCGGCCTGTCGCTGCCGGACGCGGATGCCTTCTATGCCACGGTGAACCGCGTCACGCCCGGCTTCATCCGCACGGAATCCGACGAGGTGCAATACAATCTGCACATCATGCTGCGCTTTGATATCGAACGCGACCTGATCGCCGGGCGGCTGGATGTCGAGGATCTGGTCGAGGCCTGGAACGCCCGTTTCCTCAAGGATTTCGGCGTCGCGGTGGACCGGCCGGCCAATGGCGTGTTGCAGGACGTGCATTGGGCTGTGGGGCTGTTTGGCTATTTCCCCACCTATGCGCTGGGGAATGTCTATGCCGGCTGCCTGCATGCCGCGCTGCGCGCCGCGGTCCCCGATCTCGACGAGGCGCTGGCGCGCGGCGAGGCCGACCCGGCGGTGGAATGGCTGCGCGAGAACATGCAGCGCCATGGCGGGCTTTATCCGCCGCGCGAGCTGATCGAGCGCGCTACCGGCGCCGATGTCAGCGAGAAGCCGCTTCTCGACTACCTGGAGGAGAAATTCTCGGCCATCTACCGGCTTTGAGCTTGGGCTAGAGTATTTGGAAAACGGTGAAGGAGGGCCGCAGCGCCTTGGCTTTCACCGTTTTTCAAGTACTCATTCAACGTTTCGACAGGCGCAAGTGGATGCCGTTCTTGCCCCGCAGCGTCAGGCGCATGATCGGCACGGGTCTTTCGGGTCCGGGTTCCAGCCGGTAGGCCCCGACCAGGGCCGAGAGGATCAGCGGCCCCTCGATCATCGCGAAGCCGGCGCCCGGGCAGGCGCGCGGGCCGGCCGAGAAGGGGATGAAGGCGTCGCGCTGGCAGGCCTTGCCGTTCTCGGTCTCCCAGCGGCCGGGGTCGAACCGGTCGGGATTGTCCCATAGCCGTTCATGGCGGTGCAGGTGCCAGGGCGACAGCACCAGCTGCGCGCCTTGGGGGGCCTTGCGGCCGCGCAGGCTCTCGGCCCGGGCGCATTGCCGCACGGTCATGGCGACGGGCGGGTAGAGCCGCAGCGCCTCGCGGAAGACGGCGCGGGCCAGCGGCAGGTTGCGGACCGTGCCGAAATCGGCGGCGAGGTTCTGCCGCGCCTCCTTGGCCAGCCGGTCCTGACAGTCCGGGCTTTCCGCCAGCAGGTAAAGCGCCCAGGCCAGGGCCGAGGCGCCGGTCTCGTGGCCGGCGAGGAAGAAGGTCGCGACCTCGTCGATCATCTCGGCTTCGCTGAAGGTCCGGCCGGTCTGCGGGTCGGGGGTGGTCATGATCTTGGTGGCGAGGTCTGGCGGCGCGGTGCCGGCGGCGATCTCGGCGGCGCGGGCCGCGACCAGCTGGCGGATCAGGCCGCGGATGCGGCGCGCCGTCTCGCGCACCCGGCGGGTGTGCAGCCGCGCCCAGCGGGGCAGGGCCATCAGCCCGCCCAGGTTGACCATCGGCTGCGCCTCCTGATGCTCGCGGAAGGCTTGGAAGACCTGGGCGGCGGTCGCATCCTCGATCGGGATCGAGAACAGGGTGCGGAAGATCACGTCGGCGGCGACATGGCTGGTCTGGGGTTCGATGTCGATCTCGGTCCCGTTGGCCAGCGGCGCCAGCCGGGCCACGCCGGCCTGGGCCGCATCCCACATCGCCGGGAAGGCCTCGCGCAGCCTTCCGCCCTCGAAGGCGGGGTCGATGATGCGGCGCTGGCGCAGCCAGGTCTCGCCGTTCGAGATGAAGCTGGAATTGCCGAGCAGCGGCTGCAGCCCCGCCGCCATGCGCGGCGATTTCGGGAAGTCCATCGGCCGCTTCTTCAGGATCAGCTCGACCAGCGCCGGATCGTTGCAGGTGAAGCTGTGGATGAAGGGGCCGCGGAACTCGGCCATCCAGGCGCGATAGAGCCGGTCGGATTGCGCCGACAGGATGTCGCGCCGGAAGTCGCGGATGAAGCGCCAGACCGAACCGCGGCCCTGCCGCGCCGGGGGCTTGGGCGGGATCATGTCATCGTCCAGCGGTTCACGGCCCGCGCGATCCGGCCCGGCGAATGGCCGCGCCCGGCGAAGCGCCGGCCAAGCGTCAAGGGCCCGGCAGTGATGGCGAAATAGTCGTAATCGCCCGGCCGGTCGAAGGCGCAGAGATACTGGAAATGCAGCCGGAACCAGCGCCCGCGCAGCGCGCGCCGCTTTTCGGGAGAGAGCGTGCGGGTGAAGGCGGCGGAAAGCACCAGCGGATGGCGGCGATCCGGCGGCTCGACGCCCGAGACCGCGACCGGATCGCAGAGGCCGAACGAGCAGGCATCGCCCGGCGCGGTGACGTCTACCCAGTCCAGTTCCTCGCGCGCCGAGAGAAAGCGCAGGTCGGCGCGCAGCCGGTTCGCGCGCGGCAGGAACGACGCCATCGGCACGACATGGCCCAGCGAGAGATAGGAGAGGCGGGGCCCTGACGCCGGCACCCGGCCCGAGCGGATCAGGTCCGCCAGCACCGAGACGCCCAGATAGGCGCCCGAGCTGTGGCCGACCACCAGCACCTCGTCCCAGTCGCCCGCCAGCACCTCGGCGATGCGGTCGGCGAATTGCGCCAGCCGCGCCTCGAGCGCCGGGGGATAGGCGCCTTGTCCCTGGGCGGTGAAGGCATAGTCATGCATCAGATACCAGGCGAAGATCTTGCCGTCGATGCGCCGCCACAGATGCAGCCCGGCCCAGGTCAGCCCCAGCATGACAGGCCCGCCCAGCCACCAGCCGAGCCCGGTCAGTCGCCCCAGCGCCCAGCCGATCAGCGCCCCGGCCAGCGCCGAGACCAGCAGCTGCGCCAGCAGCACAACCACCGGGTAGAGCGCCGCGATCACCGGGCCGCGACGCAGCCGCATCAGCCGGAACAGCGCCCCCGAGCCGATATAGGCCCAGGCGGTGCGGAACAGCTGGCCATAGGTCGCGAGGATGCCCTGGCCCATCGAGCCCTGCACGATGTCGGCCCAGACCAGCACCTCGAACTCGGCCTCGGCCTGCCGGCCGGCGAAATCGCCCAGGACGCCCCAGCCGAAGCCGTTGCGGTCGCGGCGCGGGCCGAAGGTCAGCCCGTAGCCCGAGATGCGTGCCTGTTCTGCCCCCTCGCGCTTGTAAAGCTCGCGATAGCGGCGGGGCGGGATCGGGTCATAGCCCGGGATGTAGAGCACGCGGCGGCGAAAGGGGCGGGTCATGAAATAAACGCTTGCTTGCGCAGGCAGAATAGCCCATCCGCGCGGGCCCGCAAGTCAGGCCGCGCCCCAGCGCGCCTCGAGCTTCTCGATGGCGGCGATGCGCGCCTCGGCCGGGGGGTGCGAGAGCAGCCAGGCCGGTGCGCCCGCCCGGCCCCCGCCCGCCAGCCGGTCCAGCTTGCGAAACAGGCTTTTCTGCGGCGCGGTGCCCAGCCCGGCCTTGACCATCAGCGCGCTGGCGAAGGCGTCGGCCTCGAACTCGTCCTGGCGCGACAGCCGGGCGGCGATGGCGCTGGCGGCGATATTGGCGATCCAGACGCCGATGCCGGGCAGGAAGCGGCCCAGCACGCCCGCCAGCACCATGCGCACCACGTTCTGGCCGGCGAAATCCACCATGCGGCGACGGGTATGGCCGTGGGCGACATGGCCCAGCTCATGCGCGATGACCGATGCCAGCTCGGCCTCGGTCACCTCGCCACGGTCCAGCCGGTCGAGGAAGCCGCGGGTCAGGAAGATGCGGCCGTCGGGTGCGGCCAGCCCGTTCACATGGCCGACCTCGTAGACATGGGCCCGCACCTCGGGCAGGTCCATGGCCCGGCCCAGCCGCTCCAGCATCGGCAGCAGCCGGGGATGGCGCAGCGGCGTGGACTTGGCGTTCAGCTCGGCCTTCAGCCGCCATGCGGAAAAGAACCACATCGCGGCGGCATAAAGCAGGATCAGCAGGATCGGCGTGAGCTTCAGCATGCCGCCAATATGGGGGGTGTGGCGGGATCAGCCAAGGAGGCGCATGGCCTGGGTCAGCCCCTCCAGCGTCAGGGGCTGCATGCGGTCCTCGAAGATCTCGCGGATCATGGCGATGGACCGGGTATGGCCCCAATGCGCGCGCGGCACCGGGTTCAGCCAGACATGGTCGGGCCAGGTCTCGCGCAGGCGGCGCAGCCAGGTCTCGCCCGATTCGGGGTTCCAATGCTCGTTGGCGCCGCCGGGGATGGCGATCTCATAGGGCGACATCGAGGCGTCGCCGACGAAGATCGCCTTGTAGTCGCGGCCGAAGCGGTTGATGACCTCCCAGGTCGGCGTCGTCTCGGTCCAGCGGCGGCGGTTGTCCTTCCACAGTGCTTCATAGACGCAGTTGTGGAAATAGAAATGCTCCAGGTGCTTGAACTCGGCGCGGGCGGCCGAGAACAGCTCGTCCACCAGCCGGGAATGGTCGTCCATGCTGCCGCCGGCATCCAGGAACAGCAGCACCTTCACGGCATTGTGTCGCTCGGGCCGGGTCTGCACGTCGATATAGCCGTGCTCGGCGCTGGCGCGGATGGTGCCGGGCAGGTCCAGCTCCTCCAGCGCACCGTGGCGGGCCCATTGCCGCAGCCGCTTCAGCGCCACCTTGATGTTGCGGGTGCCAAGCTCGACCGAATCGTCGAAATCGCGGAATTCGCGCTTGTCCCAGACCTTGACCGCGCGGCGGTGGCGGCTCTCGTGCTGGCCGATCCGCACGCCCTCCGGGTTGTAGCCATAGGCGCCGAAGGGCGAGGTGCCGGCGGTGCCGATCCACTTGTTGCCGCCCTGGTGGCGGCCCTGCTGCTCGGCCAGCCGTTCGCGCAGGCGCTTCATCAGCTCCTCGAAACTGCCGGCGCCCTCGACCGCGGCGCGCTCCTCGGGCGTCAAGAGCTTCTCGGCCAGCTTTTCCAGCCATTCGCGCGGGATCGAGACCTCGTTCACCAGCGCCTCGACGGGGATCTCGTCAAGGCCCGAGAAGGCTTCGGCAAAGGCGCGGTCGAACCGGTCGATATGCGCCTCGTTCTTGACCAGGGTGGCGCGGGCGAGGTGATAGAAGCCCTCGGGCGTCCAGTCCGACAGCCCGGCCTGCAGCCCCGCGAGCAGGTCCAGGTATTCCCGCAGGCTGGCCGGCACCCCATGGCGGCGCAGACTGTCGAGGAAGGGCCGGAACATCAGCCCATCCGGCTGAGGAATATGGTGAGGAATATCCCCAGCACGGTCAGCGCCAGGGCATGGGCGGCGGCATATTGCAGCTTGTCGGCGCGGCTGCCGCCGGCTTTCGCGGCGCGCATCCAGCCGATCGCTGCGCCAAGGATGAATGCGGCGATCACGATCATGGGGCAGGGCATAGCCCGCCCCCGCGCCCCTGTCGAGGGGCAGGCCCCTGAACGCCCCCCTTGAAGGCGTGGCGGGCGCAGGTTACTTTCGGACCAACTTGTTATCGGAGGGCGTGACCATGGCGCCCAGGCGTCCTGCGGGTGCGGACGCGTTCCCGAGAAAAACGGTCGAGCCTTTCGCCACCCGCCCGGCCGAGGACGGGCTGCTCTATGCGGCCTTGGATCTTGGCACGAACAGCTGCCGGATGCTGATTGCCCGCCCCGCGGGCAGCCAGTTCCAGGTGGTCGACAGTTTCTCGAAGCCGGTCCAGCTGGGCCACGGCCTCGAGGCATCAGGCAGGCTGTCGCGTCCCTCGATGGCGCGGACGGTGCATGCCCTGCAGGTGTGCCGGCGCAAGCTCGAGGCGCACAAGGTCACGCGCATGCGCCTGGTCGCGACCGAGGCTTGCCGGCGGGCGCGCAACAGCCGCGACTTCCTGCGCATGATCCGGCGCGAGACCGGGCTGCCGGTCGAGATCATCGACGCCGAGGAGGAGGCGCGGCTGGCGGTGATCTCCTGCGCGCCGCTGGTCAGCCAGCGCACCGAGCAATTGCTGGTCGTCGATATCGGCGGCGGCTCGACCGAGCTGGTCTGGATCGACCTCGAGGATGTCGAGCCCAAGGAACGGTCGCGCGCCATCATGCGGCTGGGCGACGGCTTTCGCGATCCCCTGCCGGGCGGGGCGCGGGTGGTGGATTGGATCAGCGTGCCGCTGGGCGTCGCCACGTTGCGCGACCAGTTCGAGGATGTCGAGGACGATCAGGGCCGCTTCGCGCTGATGTCCTGGCATTTCGAGGAGATGCTGGCGGATTTCACGCCCTATTCCCTGGCCCAGACCATGGAGGAAGGCTTCCAGATCATCGGCACCTCGGGCACGGTGACGACGGTGGCGGCCAGCCATCTGGGCCTGCGCCGCTATGACCGGACCAAGGTGGACGGGCTGACCATGACCTCGGCGCAGATCGACCGGGTGATCCGCGACTACCTGGCGCTTGGACCCGAGGGGCGGCGCGCCGATCCCCGCATCGGGCGCGAGCGCCACGCGCTGATCATGTCGGGCGCCGCGATCCTGCAGACGCTGATGCGGGTCTGGCCGACGACGCGGCTGTCGGTCGCGGATCGCGGCCTGCGCGAGGGGCTGCTTTATGCGCAGATGGTCAAGGACGGGGTGCTGGCCCCGGATGGCATGAACGGGGTGGCATGAGATGAGCGACGACAAGAAGCCGGGTTCGGGACGCAAGAGCTCGGGCCGCGGCCAGCGCGACCTGCGGGTGCGGGTGAAATCGGCCAAGGGGCGCAAGCTGTCGAGCACGCTCTGGCTGGAGCGGCAGCTGAACGATCCCTATGTCGCGAGGGCGAAGCGCGAGGGCTATCGCGGCCGCGCCGCCTACAAGATCCTGGAGCTGGACGACAAGTATCGCTTCCTGGTGCCGGGCGCGCGGGTGGTCGATCTGGGCTGCGCGCCCGGCGGCTGGTGCCAGGTGGCGGTGGCGCGCGTCAACGCGCTTGGCGAGAAGCCCGGCAAGAAGGTCGGCAGGGTGCTGGGCGTGGACCTGCAGGAGGTGGATCCCATCGCCGGGGCCGAGATCCATCAGCTGGACTTCCTGTCGGACGGCGCGGACGAGCAGGTCAAGGCCTGGCTGGGCGGGCGCGCCGATGTGGTGATGTCGGACATGGCGGCGGCCTCGTCCGGGCACAAGGGCACCGACCACCTGCGCATCGTGGCGCTGGTCGAGGCGGCGGCGCAGCTGGCCTTCGACGTGCTGGAGCCGGGCGGCACCTTCGTCGCCAAGGTGCTGGCGGGCGGGGCCGAGACCGAGATGCAGGCCATGCTCAAGCGCAATTTCCGCAAGGTGGCGAATGTGAAACCGCCGGCCAGCCGCTCGGATTCCTCGGAGAAATTCGTGGTGGCGCAAGGGTTCCGGGGCCGGGGGGACGAGGCTGCCCCAGAGGGCGGGCCGGCTGATCCGGACTGAGGCGGCTGTGCCGCGCCGCGAGATTCGCGGAGGCGCGGGGTTCGAGCACGGCGGCGCCGGATATGGCGTCGTCCAAGGCAACAGGCCGGGGGATCCGGTCTGAGTGTCCGGCGCGTGCCGAAGCGGCCCCGCAACGGATCGAAGCGGCAGGCATCCCCCGCGGCCGGGGGCGGGCTTGTCCGTTCCGCGCCGGCAAGCCAGGCAGCCGACAATCGTGGCACTGGCAGGGTTCATCAAGGCGGGGAAAGGCCGGGCTGGACAAGCCGGTTCGCCTGACTCCACCGCTCCGGCTTCGGCAGGTTTGCGCGGCTTGCGGTGCGGCTTCGGGCGCGACGCGCTCTTTGGCGCATGGGCCCCGTGCCGCGTTCCGTGCTGCACGCCGGCGGGCGACCGTGATGGCGCAGCGGCCCCGGGATGGCGGAGAGGCGGTTCCGAACCTTTCGGCCCCATCAGCCGGGATCGCCGGGCGGGACGCCGCGGGCGTCCCGCATCAGCGCGCGATAGGCTTCGGGCGTGCGGCCGGTCGCGGCCTGGAAGGCGCGCATGAAATGGCCAAGCCCGGCATAGCCCAGCTCCTCGGCGATCTCGGGGATCGGCTTGGCGCTGGCGCGCAGCGCCTCGGTCGCGGCTTGCAGCCGCAGGTCGTAGAGCAGGTCCAGCGCGCCGCGCCCCCGGCTCTGGCGGCAGGCGCGGTCCAGATGCGCCTGCGTGCAGCCCAGCCGCCCGGCCATTTCCGCGATGGTCTGGCTGCGGTCGAGCTCTTGCCGGGCGAGTTGCAGGAAGCGTTCGGTCAGCGGCCGCGCCTCGGCGATGCTGTCGCCGCGCGGTTCGGGCCGGCCCGGCCGGTCCTCAAGCCGGGACAGCGCCACCGCGATCAGGCCCAGTTGATGGCGCGTCGCCTCGTCGCCCCCGGGATGGCGCGCCGCTCCCTCGGCCAGGGCGAGGATGGCGGGGCCCAGAATCCCGGCATCCTCGGGCGCGGGCAGGCCGCAGCGAAAGCCCCGGGGCAGAGGCTGGTCGCGGAACCAGTCGGGCGGGATCAGCAGCGCCTGGCCCGCGACATCCGGCGGCGGCTTCAGCGAAAAGGCGGTGCCGGCGGGAATGAAGGCCAGGCGCCCGCCGGTGACGGGGCGGTTGTGGCGCGGAAACTGCACCGTGACCATGCCCGAGCCGGGCCGGATCAGCACATGATCGCCGCGGACGCGCGGGGCGGGCGGGGCGGTCCGGCTGCGCGTGGCGCCGCCCCAATGGAAGCCGGAAAGCGGAATCAGCCGCAAGCCGTCGCCGGGCCGGCCCCGGGGCAGGGCGCGCGGAGCAGGCCGGTCCGGCGCGGCCTCGGTCGTGCCGGCGACGGTCGGGGCCAGGACCGAGGGCCTTTGCGCCTGCGCCGCCGCCGGCTGCGATTCGCGCTGCAACCGGGGGTCGTGCTCGGCCGGTTCCATGATCCCCGGCGCGGTGATGCCGGCCGCCAGCAGCCGGGCCGCCGCGGGATCGGAATCGGTGCTGTCGAAGGCGCGAAAGGCTTTGTTCATAAGGGCGCGGCTTTCAGCAAATCCATAAACACAACCTAGACTCCGGGCGCGGGTTCCCGAAGCGTTTACACAGCTTATGGTTGCCAAAAGTTTAATATGTCTCTTTTTCGTGACGGCTCAGCGGCCGGTCTCGATCCAGCGCCAGTCGCGCATCCGGCCGCGAAAGAAGCTGCGCTGCGCCTTGGCATATTGCCGGGTGGCGGTGATCGCCCGCTCTGCCGCCTCGTCGAGGTCGAGCGCGCCTTGCAGATGCGCCACCAGCTCGGGCGCGCCGATGGCCTTGGCCCAGAGCGCGTCGGGGGTCCAATGCGGCAGCATCGCCCGCACCTCCTCCAGCGCGCCCTGGTCGAGCATCAGGCGAAAGCGCCGGGCGATGCGCCCGGCCAGCCAGTCGCGGTCGGATTGCAGCACCAGCCGATGCGCGGCGTCAGGCGCGATCAGTGGCGGCGGCGTTTCCGCCTGCCATGCGGCGATGCCGCGGCCCGTGGTCCTGAGCACCTCCCAGGCGCGCTGCACGCGCACCGGGTTCTGCAGGTCGATGCGCGCGCGGGTCGGCGAATCGAGCCCGGCGATCATCTGCGCCAGCCCGTCGGGTTCGCGCAGAAGCGCGTCGGCGCGGGCGCGGATCTCGGGCGGGGTGGGCGGGATGACGGCCAGCCCGCGGGTCAGCGCGTTCAGGTATAGGCCTGTGCCGCCGACCACGATCAGCCGGCCGCGCAGCGCCGCGACCTCGGCCAGCCATTCGCCCACGGAATAAAGCCGCCCCGGCGCGACATGGCCGTAGAGCGCATGCGGCGCGCGGGCCTCGTCCTCGGCCGGCGGACGCGCGGTCAGCACCCGCCAGCAGGACCAGACCTGCAGCGCATCGGCATTGACCACGGTGCCGCCCTGCGTCTCGGCGATCTGCAGCGCCAGCGCGGATTTGCCGCTGGCGGTCGGCCCGGCGATCAGCACATGACGCGCGGGATCGAGCTCGGCCAGGATCTGGTGACGCAGGGTCATTTCGGCATCCGTCGGCGGCGGTTGAACATGGGGCCTGTTTGCGACATTTTGCGCGCCGATGAAACTCCCGCGAAAAAGGTGAACCCATGTCGGAAAGCGCGTCCAAGACCCCCGGAAGCTATTCGCGCGTCATGCTGAAGATTTCGGGCGAGGCGCTGATGGGCGACCAGGGCTACGGCCTGCATCCGCCGACCGTCGCCCGCATCGCGCAGGAGGTCAAATCCGTCCATGACATGGGCATCGAGATCTGCATGGTCATCGGCGGCGGCAACATCTTCCGCGGGCTGCAGGGCAGCGCCCAGGGCATGGAGCGGGCGACCGCCGACTACATGGGCATGCTCGCCACGGTGATGAACGCGCTGGCCATGCAGGCGGCGCTGGAGGCGCTGAAGATCCACACCCGGGTGATCTCGGCCATCCGCATGGACGAGGTCTGCGAGCCCTATATCCGCCGCCGCGCCGTCCGCCACCTGGAAAAGAAGCGCGTCTGCATCTTCGCCGCCGGCACCGGCAACCCCTATTTCACCACCGACACCGCCGCCACCCTGCGCGCCAACGAGATGAATTGCGAGGCGATCTTCAAGGGCACCAAGGTCGACGGCGTCTATGACAAGGACCCGAACAAGTTCGCGGATGCCAAGCGCTACGAGGACGTGACCTATGACGAGGTGCTGCAGAAGCATCTGGGGGTCATGGACGCTTCGGCCATCGCGCTGGCGCGCGACAACGACCTGCCGATCATCGTCTTCTCGCTGGACGAGCCGGGCGGTTTCCGGGGGATTCTGGCCGGCAGCGGCACATATACGCGCGTGCACGGGTAAAATCCCCGTATAGGCTTTGCCATGCGGGCGTGGCTCGGCTAAAAGCCCTGAAAACCACAGCACAGAGGCCATGACCGAGCATGTCCGACGAGATCGAGATCGATACCGACGACCTGGAACGCCGCATGAAGGGCGCGATGGAATCCCTGCGCCATGAATTCGCGTCGCTGCGCACCGGCCGCGCCTCGGCCAGCATGGTCGAGCCGATCATGGTCGATGCCTATGGCTCGCCCACGCCGATCAACCAGATCGGCACGGTGAACGTGCCCGAGCCGCGCATGGTCACGATCAACATCTGGGACAAGGCGCTGGTCGGCAAGGCCGAGAAGGCGATCCGCGAATCGGGCCTGGGCATCAACCCGCAGCTCAACGGCACCATCATCATGCTGCCGATCCCCGAGCTGAACGAGGAGCGCCGGCGCGAGCTGACCCGCGTCGCCGCGCAATATGCCGAACATGCCCGCGTCGCCATCCGCAACGTGCGCCGCGACGGCATGGACCAGATCAAGAAGGCCAAGTCCTCGGGCATGTCCGAAGACGACCAGAAGTTCTGGGAAACCGCGGTGCAGGAGCTGACCGACAAGATGATCGCCTCGGTCGACCAGGCGCTCGAGGCGAAGCAAGCCGAAATCATGCAGGTCTGATCGCATGGCCGAGATCGCAGCCAGCCTGGCGAAGTCCGAGGGACAGGGACAGCGGCCCCGTCACGTCGCCATCATCATGGATGGCAACGGCCGCTGGGCCAAGAACCGGGGCTGGCCGCGCCTCGTCGGCCATCGGCGCGGCGCCGAGCGCGTCAAGCAGATCGTCCGCGCCTGCCCCGATCTCGGGGTGAACTGGCTGACGGTCTATGCCTTCTCGACCGAGAACTGGAAACGCTCGACCGAGGAGGTGCTGGGCCTGATGGCCATCTTCGCCCGCTATATCGAGCGCGAGGCCGACGGGCTTTCCGCCGAGGGCGTGCGCATGCGCTTCATCGGCGGGCGCGAGCGGCTGGAGCCCAAGCTGCAGCGGCTGATGAACGGGATCGAGGCGCGCACCGCCGGCAACACCCGGCTGAACCTGACCGTGGCGATCAATTACGGCGGCCGGGACGAGCTGACCCGGGCGGCAGCGCGGCTGGCGGCCCGCATCGCCCGCGGCGAGATCGCCGAGCCGACCGAGGCCGATCTGGCCGATTGCCTGGACACCGCCGGCCATCCCGATCCCGATCTGGTGATCCGCACCTCGGGCGAGACCCGGACCTCGAATTTCCTGCCCTTCCAGGCCGCCTATTCGGAATATGAGTTCACGCCGACGCTCTGGCCGGATTTCACGCCCGACCACCTGGCCGAGATCCTGGACCGCTACGGGCTGCGCGAGCGGCGCTTCGGCGGCGCATGAGCGGCAAGGGGCCACAGCCGGGCCGGTTGCGCGGCGCCCTGCAGCGCGGGCGCGACAAATGGGCCGACCTCTGGCCGCGCGTCCTGTCGGGCGCGGTGCTGGCGGTGCTGGGGCTCTTGCTGCTGCTGTCCTCGGGGCTGTGGATCCGGCTGGGCGTCTCGGCCGTCATCGGCGTGATGATGTGGGAGCTGGCGCGGCTGACCGGCTGGCGCCACCCCGAGTTCCACAGCCCGCGCCATCCGGTGCTGATCGGCATCTTGTCGGGGCTGGTGATGGTGGCGATGCTGGTGTTGCCCGGCGACTGGCCCCTGGCGCTGGCGCTGGTGCCGATGCTGGCCGGCTGGCACGGCACGCATGAGCACGAGCGGCCGGCCTATCTGCTGTTCACCCTGGCGATCCTGGGCTCGGGCTATGCGCTGGTGGTGATCCGCGAGGTGATGGGCCTGCCCACCCTGGCCTGGATCGTCGGCACCGTGGTGCTGTCCGACCTGCTGGGCTATTTCGCCGGCCGCAAGCTGGGCGGGCCGCGCTTCTGGCCGGCGATCAGCCCCAAGAAGACCTGGAGCGGCACCGTGGCCGGCTGGGCCGGCGCGCTGGCTCTGGCTCTGACGCTGGTGCTGGCCGGGCAGGCGCCCTGGCCGGTGCTGATCCTCGGTCCGCTGATCGCGGTGGCCGGGCAGTTCGGCGACATCGCGGAAAGCTGGCTCAAGCGCCGGGTCGGGGTCAAGGACAGTTCCGAGCTGATCCCCGGCCATGGCGGCGCCATGGACCGGTTCGACGCCATGGCGGGGGCGCTGCTGGTGGCGCTGGTTCTGCTGGTCGTCAATCTCTTGCCAGTGATCGGAGGCTGAGACGATGCGCAGCATATCGGTGCTGGGCGCGACCGGGTCGGTCGGCGAAAGCGCGTTCGATCTGTTGATGCGGGCCGGCGGGCCGGAGCGATTCCGCACCATCGCCCTGACCGGCGGCGGCAATGTCGCGCGCCTGGCCCAGATGGCTCGGGCGCTGCGGGCCGGGATCGCTGTCACCGCCTGGCCGGAATGCCTGCCCGCGCTGCGCGCGGCGCTGGCCGGCAGCGGCATCGAGGCCGCGGCCGGGGCCGACGCCGTCGCCGAGGCGGCCGCCCGTCCGGCCGACTGGACGCTGTCCGCCATCGTCGGCGCGGCGGGCCTGCCGCCGGGGCTGGAGGTGCTCAAGCGCGGCGGCACGCTGGCGCTCGCCAACAAGGAAACCCTGGTCGCCGCCGGGCCGCTGGTTATGGCCCGCGCCCGCGAGACCGGCGCGCGGATCCTGCCGGTCGATTCCGAACATTCCGCGATCTTTCAGGCGCTTCAGGGCGAAGATCTCGATTCCGTCGAGCATGTGACCATCACCGCTTCGGGCGGCGCCTTCCGCGACTGGCCGCTGGAGCGGCTGGCGCAGGCCACGGTGGCCGAGGCCAGCCGGCATCCGAACTGGGACATGGGCCAACGCATCACCATCGACAGCGCCAGCATGTTCAACAAGGCGCTGGAGGTCATCGAGGCACATGAATTCTTCGGCCTCGGCATTGACCGGCTGCGGGTGCTGGTGCATCCGCAATCGATCATCCACGCCATGGTCACGCATCGCGACGGCGGCAGCATCGCGCATCTGGGGGCGCCGGACATGCGCCACGCCATCGGCTATGCGCTGAACTGGCCGGCGCGCGCCGCCCTGCCGGTGCCGGCGCTGGATCTGGCGGCGCTCGGCAGCCTGACCTTTGCCGAGCCGGACGAGGCGCGCTGGCCGGCGCTGCGCCTGGCGCGCGAGGCGATCACCGCCGGCGGCGCTGCCGGTGCGGTGCTGAACGCCGCCAAGGAGCAGGCGCTGGACGACTTCATCGCCGGCCGCATCCGCTTTACCGACATGGCCCCGGCGGTCGAGCACGCGCTGGAACAGGCCGCGCGCGAGCCCGGCTTCGCCCGAAGCCCGCGCGATCTCGGCGAGGTGCTGCACTGGGACGGTTTCGCCCGGCGGGCGGCGGCGCAATGGCAGGGGGCGGCATGAGCGTGGCTCTGGACATGATGGGCGGCTTCCTGTGGACGGCGGCGGCCTTCATCGTGGCGCTGTCGGTCATCGTCACCGTGCACGAATACGGCCATTACATCATCGGCCGGCTCTGCGGCATCAAGGCCGAGGTGTTTTCGCTGGGCTTCGGGCCCCGGCTCGCCGCGCGGCGCGACCGGCACGGCACGGTCTGGCAGGTGGCGGCGATCCCGCTGGGCGGCTATGTGCGCTTTCTGGGCGATGCCGATGCGGCCAGCGCCGGCTCGGTGCCGGTCGAACCGGCCCGCGCGCGCCAGAGCCTGACCGGCGCGCCGCTCTGGGCGCGCTTCGCCACCGTGGCGGCGGGGCCGGCGTTCAACTTCGCCCTGTCGATCCTGGTCTTTGCCGGCATGGCGATCTGGCAGGGCCTGCCGGTCGACGAGGTCGAGGTCGGCCGCCTGCACCCGACCCCTCCGGGGGTCGAGATGCAGCTGCAACCCGGCGACCGCATCCTGGCGCTGGACGGCCGGCCGGTCGCGAGCTGGCGCGATCTGGGCGCGGCGGCGGCCGAGCTGCCCTCGCAGCCCGTCCATGACTGGACCGTGCTGCGCGACGGCGCCGAAATCACCGTGCCCGGCCCCGATCCCATGCCGCCGCTGGTCACCGGCATCGCGCCGCGCAGCCCGGCGGCCTCGGCGGGGCTGAAGCCGGGCGACGTGATCCTGGCCATCGACGGCGCGCCGGTCTCGCGCTTCGACGAGCTGCGGGCGCATGTGGCCGAGGCCGAGGGCCGGCCGGTGCTGCTGAAGGTCTGGCGCGAGGGCGAGGGCGTGGCCGATTATACCCTGGCCGCGCGCGAGCAGGACCTGCCCACGGATGACGGCTATACCCGGCGCTGGCTGATCGGCGTGACCGGCGGCGGCACCTATTTCGAGCCGGCGACCCGTCCGGCCGGCCTGGCCGAGGCGCTGGGGATCGGCGCCGCGCGCACCTGGGACATCATCGCCTCGTCGGTCTCGGGGCTCTGGGCGATGATCAGCGGGCAGATCGGCAGCTGCAACCTCGGCGGCGCCATCTCGATCGCCGAGACCACGGGGCAGGCGGCCTCGGCGGGCGGCGGCAATTTCATCTGGTGGATCGCGGTGCTGTCGGCTGCCATCGGTTTCCTGAACCTGCTGCCGGTGCCGGTGCTGGATGGCGGGCACCTGATGTTCTATCTCTACGAGGCGGTGGCGGGCCGGCGGCCGTCGGACCGGGTGATGGACATCCTGTCGGCTCTGGGGCTGGCGGCGGTGCTGTCGCTGATGGTTCTGGGCCTCACCAACGATCTTTTCTGCCCCTGACCGGCCCTGACCTTTTGACAGTCCCGCCCGCTTCGCTGTATCCATCGGGGCAAATCCGGTGGGGCCAACCCGCCGGGCAACGCATTACTCGCGAGGGGCGGCGATGACGGACAGGAAACTCGGCAAGGGCGCACTGGCGCTGATCTCGGCGTTGGCAGTGGCCGCGCCTGTCGCAATGACGGCCGTGCCCGCCTCGGCCTATGTCTTCAGCAACGTGCGGATCGAGGGCAACCAGCGGATCGAACCCGCGACCATCCTGTCCCATCTGGACCTGCCGCGCGGCCAGGACGTTTCGGCGGGGGCGCTGAACGACGCGCTGCAGCGGCTGCAGAATTCCGGCCTGTTCGAGACGGTCGAGCTGGTGCCCTCGGGCGGCACGCTGGTGGTGCGGGTGGCGGAATATCCCACCATCAACACCATCGCCTTCGAGGGCAACAAGCGGCTCAAGGACGAGAACCTGGCCGAGATCGTCAAGTCCCAGTCGCGCCGGGTCTATTCGCCCGCCCAGGCCGAGGCCGACGCCGCCGCGATCAGCCAGGTCTATGCCTCGCAGGGGCGCCTGGCCGCCCGGGTCGATCCGCGCATCATCCGCCGCGGCAGCAACCAGGTCGATCTGGTCTTCGAGATCCGCGAAGGCGACGTGACCGAGATCGAGCGCATCGGCTTCGTCGGCAACCGGGCCTTTTCCGACCGCCGGTTGCGCAACGTGCTGCAGACCAAGCAGGCCGGCATCCTGCGCACCTTCATCCGCCGCGACACCTTCGCCCCCGACCGCATCGCGCTGGACGAGAAGCTGCTGACCGATTTCTACCGCTCGCGCGGCTATGCCGATTTCCGCGTCCAGGCCGTGGCGCCCGAACTGGCGCGCGAACGCGACGCCTTCTACATCACCTTCCAGATCCAGGAAGGCCCGCGCTATACCTTCGGCAATGTCACCACCGTCAGCGAGATTCCGGGCGTCGATGCGGCCGAGTTCGGGGCCCAGAACCGGGTCAAGCGCGGCGCCGTCTACAACCCCACCGTGATCGACACCACCATCCGCCGGATGGAGGCGCTGGCGCTGCGCAAGGGGCTGGACTTCGTCAATATCGAGCCGCGCATCACCCGCAACGAGCGCAACCAGACGCTGGACCTGACCTTCGCCCTGACCCGCGGCCAGCGCGTCTTCGTCGAGCGCATCGACATCGAAGGCAACACCACCACGCTTGACGAGGTGATCCGCCGCCAGTTCACCACGGTGGAAGGCGACCCCTTCAACCCGCGCGAGATCCGCAATTCCGCCGAGCGGCTGCGGGCGCTGGAATATTTCTCGGACGTGCAGGCCGAAAGCCGTCCCGGATCGTCGCCCGAGCAGGTCATCGTCGACGTGAACGTCGAGGAGCAGCCGACCGGCAGCCTGAGCTTCGGCGTCAGCTACGGCGTGGCCAGCGGCGTGGGCTTCAACGCCGCGCTGTCGGAAAAGAACTTCCTGGGCCGCGGGCAGGAGGTGAGCCTGTCCTTCGCCACCGGCTCGGGCACGCAATCCTCGGGCCTGACCTTCATCGAGCCGTATTTCCTGGGCCGCAACCTCAAGGCGCGGGCGCAGGTCTGGTACAACACCACCGACCGGCTGAATTCGGATTACAACACCCGCACCGTGGGCGTGCTGACCGGGATGGAGTTCCCGATCTCGGAAAACGGCCGGCTCGAACTGCGCTACAAGCTCAGCAAGGACACGCTCTTCGACGTGGACCCGATCCATGTCGATCCGGAAAGCGGCCGCATCGCCGGCTCGTCGCCGATCCTCTACAACGAGCAGGGCGGTTTCTTCACCTCGGCGGTCGGCTATACCTACAGCTATGACAGCCGCATCGCCGGGCTCGATCCGCTGACCAGCTATCGGCTGCGCTTCAGCCAGGATTATGCCGGCCTGGGCGGCGACGTGAAATCGGTCACCAGCACGCTTTACGCGGGCGTCGAAAGCCGGGCCTGGCGCGAAAGCGTGACCATGCTGGCCGAGTTCGAGGCGGGCGCCGTGCATATGCTGGACGACCAGAGCAGCCGGTTCATGAACCGCTTTACCGGCAACAGCAAGGTCCGCGGCTTCGAGCCGAACGGCTTCGGCCCGCGCGACCTCGAGGCGCCGAACCAGGACGCGCTTGGCGGCAACTATTTCTGGGCGCTGCGCACCGAGCTGCAGTTCCCGCTGGGCCTGCCCGAGGAATACGGCATCACCGGCGGCCTGTTCGCCGATGCCGGTTCGGTCTGGGGGCTGGACAACCGCATCGGCGCCAATGGCGTCGAGGTCGACGACGGCATGAAGATCCGCGCCGCGATCGGCGCCTCGGTCTTCTGGACCACGCCGATCGGGCCGCTGCGCTTCAACTTCGCCAAGGCCCTCAAGAAAGAGGACTATGACGAAGAGCAGGCCTTCGACCTGACCATCTCGACCCGGTTCTGATGCTCCGGCGGCGGGGCATCGCGGCGTTCCTGGCGCTGGCTGCCCTGCTGGCAGCCGGGCCCGGCGCTCTGGCCCAGCAGCAGGGCGCATCGCCGCCCCCTGCCGACTCTCCCGGCCGTTCGGTGCCGCCCATC
Source organism: Paracoccus sp. MA (assembly GCF_020990385.1). Lineage (NCBI taxonomy): Bacteria > Pseudomonadati > Pseudomonadota > Alphaproteobacteria > Rhodobacterales > Paracoccaceae > Paracoccus > Paracoccus sp. MA. The sequence continues at coordinate 1,004,903 of NZ_CP087597.1, read as the reverse complement.
GTCGTGGACACGCCGCCGCCCAACGGCGATGCGGTGCTGCCGGTGCTCACGCTGGACCAGGATACGCTTTACCTGCGGTCGCAATGGGGCCAGCGCGTGCAGGACGAGCTGGAGCAGCGCGGGCGCGAGATCGCGGCCGAAAACGACCGTCTGGCCGATCAATTCTCGGCCGAGGAGCAGCAGCTGACCGCCCTGCGCCAGACCCTGCCGCCAGACGAGTTCCGCCAGCGCGCCGACGAATTCGACAAGCGCGTGGTCGAGGTCCGCCGCGCCCGCGACGCCGCCGCCCGCGAATTGCAGGCCGAGGCGGATGAGGAACGCCAGGCCTTCTTCCGTGCCGCGCTGCCGGTGCTGGCGGCGCTGATGCGCGAGCGGGGCGCGGTGGTGGTTCTGGACCAGCGCGCGATCTTCGTCGCCGCGCAAGCCATCGACGTCACCGAGCTGCTGATCGAGCGCATGGACCGCGAGGTGGGGCCGGGCCCCTTGGATGAGCCGGCCGAAAGCGAGGCGCCGGACCCCGCCACGCCCGGCGAAGCGCCTGCCGAGGCCCCGGCCGAAGCACCTGCGGAAGCGCCCGGGGAGGGCGGCCCGCAGCCGGAGGCGCCGGATACGCCCGAGGCGGCGGAGCAGTAGGCGGCGGATGTCCAGCCTCGCCGCTACGGCTGCGGCCGGAGCCGACCGGCGGGCCGGGGCAATGGCGAGGCGCGGATTTTCTGCCGCATTCCGGCCCCGGGGGCGGCAGGCGTCCGGAACGCGGACCTAGCCGACGCGGCGGTCCAGCGCGCCGATGCGTTCCGTCAGCAGGGAAAAGAAGCCCTGCGGCTCGACATCGCGGATGAAGGTGGCGTTCGGGGTCCGTCCGCTGACCCGCCACCAATCGGCGACGGTCATGCCCAGCGTGTATTCGCCCTGAGTCTCGATCTCGACATTGATGTAGCGGCCCGAGAACAGCTCGGGCTTCAGGAGCCAGGCGATGGTGCAGGGGTCGTGCAGGGGGGCGCCCTCGCTGCCGTATTTCTCGCGGTCGAAACGCTCGAAGAAATCGGTCCAGCTGGCGACCGCCTGGCCGACCCGGCCCATGGCGCGCATGCCCTCGACCCAGGCGCGGCTGGTCAGGGCGCGGTGCGTCACGTCCAGCGGCATCACCGTCAGCGGCGCGCCGCTGGCAAAGACCAGTTTTGCCGCCTCGGGATCGACATAGATGTTGAACTCGGCGGTGGGGGTGATGTTGCCGACCTCGAAATAGGCGCCGCCCATCAGCACGATCTCCTGCACGCGCGGGACAATGTCGGGCGCGCGCCGGAAGGCGGTGGCGATATTGGTCAGCGGGCCGATCGGCACCAGGGTGACGCTGCCCGGCTTCTCGCGGCGCAGGGTCTCGATCAGGAAGTCCACGGCATGGCCCGGGGCAAGGGGCATGGCCGGCTCGGGCAGGGTGACGCCGTCGAGCCCGGTCTTGCCGTGCACGTGCTCGGCGGTGACCAGCTGGCGGCTGAGCGGCGCGTCGCAGCCGGCATGGACCGGCAGGTCCGGGCGGCCGGCCAGCTCGCAGACCATCCGGGCGTTCCGCTCGGTGTGGTGCAGCGGCACGTTGCCGGCGACCACGCTGAGGCCCAGCACCTCCAGCTCGGGGCTGGCCAGCGCCAGCAGGATGGCGACCGCGTCGTCCTGGCCCGGATCGGTGTCGATGATGATCTTGCGCGCCATGGGTTTCCCTTTGCTGCGTTTGCGGGGGCAGGGAAGCCCGGCCGGAGCCGGGATGCAAGCCCCCTTTCTAGCCGCCGGCCGGCCGCAGATGGGTGATGCCCGCAGCTGCCGCGCGCGCCAGCGCCGGGTCGAGCGACATCACCACATATTCGCCGCGCCGCCACAGCTCGGCCATGTCGTCGTAATGGCGCGAGAGCGGATGGCCGGACTGCCCGGTCGAGATGATGAAGACCGAGCTGTCGGGATCGGCCAGGTCATAGACCCCGCGATAGGCCGCGCCCGTTACGTTCAGCCAGGGATTGCGGCCATGGCCGAGGAACCCGGCCTGGGCGATGGTGGAACTGCCGCCCGAGGTCGGCTGGATCAGGTTCACGATGTAAGAGATGCCGCGCATGTCCCCCAGCGCCGGATGGACGTGCCGGGCGCGGTGCAGGTCGCCCCAGCGCCAGCTGGCGAGGTCGGGCCCGAAGCGCGCGACCAGATCCAGCAGCGCCGCGTCCAGCGCCTGCCGGGCGATCTGGGTGCAGGTCTCGACCGGGGCGGATTGCCGGATGTCGCACCAGGCCGAGGCGCCTCCGATGTCGCGGAATACCCGGTCGATGAAATCGGGATAGAGCTGGGTCAGCGCGTCGGCCAGCGGCCCGAGATCGTCGCGCACCAGCCGGTCCTGCAGCGCCCGCATCCAGGCGGCATAGATCATCGGCTCGGGCAGGTGCTCGCTCATGGCGCCGTCCCAATTGGCCAGCAGCGCCAGCGCGTCCTGGCGCAGCCGTTCGGGCGTGCCCTGGGCGGCGGGCTCGCCGGTGAACCACAGCTCGGCGCCGACCAGCGGCAGCAGGGCGCGGGCGACCGGGCTGACGATGTCGTTCTGCGCGGCGATGAAGCTGTCGCGGGAATGCACCTCGCGCGTGTCGATCAGATGGCGTAGCCGGTTCAGCCGGTGGCCGTCGCCCCAGTCATGGCCAAGCCCGCCCGCGCCCGGCGGCGCCGCGCCGGTCGCGGCCACGATGCCGCTTTCCGGGCTGAGCCGGGTCAGCTCGGCGGGGGCGGGGCTGAGCCCCTGCCAGCGGTTCTCGGCGATCCAGCCCGGCGCGGGCAGGCGTCCCGCCGTCTGGTGGCCCGGCGGGCGATGCGGCACGGCGCCGGCCAGGACCTCGCCCACGCCTTGCGCGTCGGCCAGCGTCACCGTCAGGGCCGGGGCGATCATCTCGCGCAGCGCCCCGGCCGCCGCCTGCCGGTCCTGCGCCCGCATCAGCCCGATCAGCGCCGTCATGCTGCGGTCGTTGCCATAGCCGCCGGTCCAGGCCAGCGCCGCGACATGGCCGGCGGGCAGGATGGTGGCGATGTCCAGATGCGCGCCGGGAATGACCGGGCCGTTTTCCGTCTCGCGCAGGGTGATGGTCTGCGGCTCGGCGCCGCGGATGCGCAGGGTCTCGCGCCGGGTGGTGAATTCGGTCCAGCCGCTCGCGCCGCGATAGCGGTTCGGGTCGCCGGGCTGCACTTCCTCGATATACAGGTCCTGGTCGTCGATCTGCGCCGAGGTGATGCCCCAGGCAAGGCCGGTGTTGCGCCCGGACAGCACGGCGGGAATGCCGGGGATGGTGCCGCCGATCACCCCGCCCGAGCGAAGCTCGATCCGCGCCAGATACCACAGGCCCGGCGCGGTCAGGGCGAATTGCGGGTCGTTGGCCAGAAGCGCGCCGCCCGCCGCCGTGCGCCCGGCCGCGGCGGCAAAGCCGTTGGCCGAGGCGCCCGCCGCCGGCGCGAGGTAGCCCGCCAGCGTCGCGGTCCAGTCCCGTGGCCCGGTGCCGCGTTCCGGCGCGGCGAATCGCGCGCCGGGGAATAATGTGGCATAGGCCGGCAGGGGCGGCTCTCCGCGCATCGCGACCAGCTCCTGCCCGCGTTCGGGGACGGCCAGAGACAGCCGCGCCCGCAGCACCTCGCGCCGCATCTGCACGCTGGACGAGGCGGCCAGCAGCTTCAGGATCGCCAGCGAATCCGCCGGTTCCCAATAGGCGATATCCTCGGGATAGAGGAAGAATTCCGGCGCGCCGCGCCCGCGCGCGCCCAGGTTGACCTGTTCGATCCAGGCATTGACGCCCTCGGCATAGGCCTGCAGCGCCTCCAGCACCTCGGGGTCCTGCGCCTGAAGCGAGGCGCGGGCGTTGCGGTAAAGCCCCAGCCGCCGCGCCAGGTCGTCGGCCGAAAGCGCGCCGATGCCATAGATCTCGGCCAGCCGGCCCTGCGCGGCGCGGCGCAGGACGGTCATCTGGAACAGCCGGTCCTGCGCATGGGCAAGGCCAAGCGCGAAGAACACGTCGCGGTCGCTTTCCCCGAAGATATGCGGCACGTCCTCGGTGGTGCGCACGATCTCGACCGGGGCCGAGATGCCCTGGACCGCATAGCTGCCGTCGTAATCGGGCAGCGAGCGGATGGCGAAATACCAGGCCAGCGCCACCAGCGCGACGGTCAGAAAGATCAGCCCGACCGTCAGGCGCACAAGCCAGCGGAAAAGTGTCACCATGAAAAGGCGCGGTCCCGAGCTTGGGCGCGAGAGGTTGACCCCCGCGCCGGGTGATGAAATTCATCGGGGTGAATAGGGCAGGGCGCGTGCCGGATCAACGCGCCTTTACCAGATGAGGGAGAGAATCTGATGGCACGCGTGGCATTTCTGGGACTTGGGGTGATGGGCTTTCCCATGGCGGGGCACCTGGCCGCCGCCGGGCACGAGGTGACGGTCTGGAACCGTAGCCCCGCCAAGGCCGAGGCCTGGGCCGGGCGCCACAAGGGCCGTGTGGCGGCCACCGCTCGCGAGGCGGCCGAGGGCGCGGAATTCGTCATGGCCTGCGTCGGCAATGACGACGACCTGCGCCAGGTCTGCCTGGGCGAGGCCGGTGCCTTTGCCGGCATGGGCAAGGGCGCGGTCTTCGTCGATCACACCACGGTTTCGGCGGCGGTGACGCGCGAGCTTTCGGCGCTGGCGGCCGAGGCGGGGCTGGGCTTCGTCGACGCACCGGTCTCGGGCGGGCAGGCGGGGGCCGAGAACGGCCAGCTTTCGGTGATGTGCGGCGGCACGCCGGCCGATTACGCCCAGGCCGAGCCGGTGATCGCCGCCTATGCCAAGATCTGCAGGCTCATGGGCCCCTCGGGCGCGGGGCAGCTGACCAAGATGTGCAACCAGATCGCCATTGCCGGGCTGGTGCAGGGCCTGTCGGAATCGCTGCATTTCGCCGAGAAGGCGGGGCTGTCGATCCCCGAGGTGGTCGAGGTCATCAGCCAGGGCGCCGCCGGCAGCTGGCAGATGGCGAACCGTCACCAGACCATGGCCGAGAACCGCTTCGACTTCGGCTTCGCGGTGGACTGGATGCGCAAGGACCTGGCCATCTGCCTCGCCGCCGCGGACGAGACCGGCGCCAGCCTGCCGGTGACGGCGCTGGTCGACCAGTTCTACAAGGAGGTGCAGGCCATGGGCGGCGGGCGCTGGGACACCTCGTCGCTGATCGCGAGGCTGCGCAAGTGACGCCCGCGCTTGCCAAGGGCGCGGGGATCGCGCTATCAGCCGGCTCGGGGGCGGTTAGCTCAGTTGGTAGAGCGTCTCGTTTACACCGAGAATGCCGGGGGTTCGAGTCCCTCACCGCCCACCACTCTCCCGGAGCCCGGCCATGAGCGGAACCCTGTCCAGCCTGCGCATCGTCGAGATCGCCGGCATCGGCCCCACGCCCTTTTCTGCCATGTGGCTGGCCGATCACGGCGCGCAGGTGGTCCGCATCGCCCGGCCCGGCTCGCCGCAGATCTTTCCGATGAAGCGGGACGTGCTGGATCGCGGCCGTGACTGGCTGGAGCTGGACCTGAAATCGCCCGAGGGCCGCGGGATCGCGCGCGGCCTGATCCTGCGCGCCGATGCGGTGATCGAGGGCATGCGCCCCGGCGTGATGGAGCGGCTGGGCCTCGGCCCCGGGGATTTCCCGGAAAACCCGCGGCTGGTCTATGGCCGGATGACCGGCTGGGGGCAGACCGGCCCGCTGGCGCATTCCGCCGGCCACGACCTGACCTATCTGGCGATCACCGGCGCGCTTTCCGCCATCGGCCCGCGCGATCACCCGGTGCCGCCGCTGAACCTGGTCGGCGATTTCGCCGCCGGCTCGATGTATCTGGTCGCCGGCATGCTGGCGGCGATCCTGCGGGCGCGCGAGACCGGGCGGGGACAGGTGGTCGATGCCGCCATCACCGACGGGGTGGCGCATCTGATGGCGATGATCTCGGGGCTGCGCGTCAACGGGCTCTGGCGCGACGAGCGCCAGGCGAACCTGCTGGACGGCGGCGCGCCCTATTACAGCTGCTATCCCTGCGCCTGCGGCGGCTTCCTCGCCGTCGGCGCCATCGAGCCGCAGTTCTGGGCCGAGCTGGTCCGGCGTCTGGGGCTTTCCGAAGCCGATCTGCCCGACCGTAGCGATCCGGCGAACTGGACCGCGCTGCGCGAGACCCTGGCGGCGCGGATCGCCACACGCAGCCGCGACGACTGGGCGGCCGAGCTGGAGGGGACGGATGCCTGCGCCGCTCCGGTGCTCTCCATCGCCGAGGCGCCGAGCCATGCGCATAACCGGGCGCGCGGGGCCTATCTGGGCGATGATCCGCGCCCGGCGCCGCTTTTGTTGCGCGAGCCGGCCAGCCTGCGCGAGGGGCGGCGGCTCTCGGCGGAGGAGGCGCGCGATCTGTGGCGCTGAGCCGCCATTCCTGTTGACTTGCCCGGCCGAATCCGCGATATACCCGCGACCGGCCGGGCGCATGTCCGTTGCCGGCATCATATTTTGAATCTCACCCGGGAATGGGTGCGCTGTCCGAAGGCGGGGCCTGGCCCCATCAACATCCGCGATGCGGGGCCGAAGGACGCGGCAGAGCAAGGAAAGACGGAATGTTCGCAGTTCTCAAGACGGGCGGCAAGCAGTACCGGGTTCAGGCCGGCGACGTGCTGCGCGTCGAAAAGCTGAACGCCGAAGCCGGCGACAAGGTCCAGTTCAACGACGTGCTGATGATCGGCGCCACCGTGGGCGCGCCGCTGGTCGCGGGTGCGGCCGTGCAGGCCGAGGTCATCGACACCATCAAGGCCGACAAGGTCATTACCTATGTCAAGCGCCGCCGGAAGCATTCCTCGCAGCGCACCCGCGGCCATCGCCAGCAGCTGACGCTGGTCCGCATCACCGAGCTGCTTGAAAAGGGCGGCGACAAGACCGATGTGAAACCTGCCGTCGGCGCCCGCACCAAGCTCGAGGCGGCCGAACAACCGGCGAAAGCCAAGAAGTCGAAAGCCGAAGCCTCGGCCGAAGACGCCAACTGAGGCAGAAGGAGACTGAGCCATGGCACATAAGAAAGCAGGCGGTTCGTCCCGCAACGGCCGCGATTCGGCCGGTCGTCGTCTCGGCGTGAAACTCTATGGCGGCCAGCAGGCCGTCGCCGGCAACATCATCGTGCGTCAGCGCGGCACCACCTGGTGGCCGGGCCAGAACGTCGGCATGGGCCGCGACCATACGCTGTTCGCGCTGACGGACGGCCAGGTGACTTTCAAGAAGGGCCTCAAGGGCCGCACCTTCATTTCCGTGCTTCCCGCCAATGTCGAGGCCGCCGAGTAAGCCGATTTTAACACTCGGGTGCTAAAAGGGGATCGGCCGCAGCCGGTCCCCTTCGCGTTTTCGGAATCCGCACCCATATCATTGCGAGTAATTGGGGGAGAATAGAGACATGAACGAATTGATTGCCTCGGATGCGCGGCAGATCGAGATCGTGACCGAGCGTTTCGTCCTGCGCCCGCTTCGGGCGTCGGATGCGGGGCTCATCGCGCATTACACTGCCGATCGACGCGTGGCCGAGGGAACCCGTTCGATCCCGCACCCCTTGCCGCCCGGCGCGGCCGAAGCCTATGTCCGCCGCGCCATGTCGGCCGACCGGGACGAGGATGTCTGGGCCATCGACGGTTCGGCCAACAAGCTGGCCGAGCTGCTGGGCGTGGTCTCGCTGACCCGGATCGACAAGGAACAGTCCGAATTGGGCTTCTGGATCGGCGCGGGGTTCTGGAATACCGGCTTCGCGACCGAGGCGGTCTCGGCCCTGGTCGAGGCGAACCCGCACCGCTCGCGCACCCTGTTCGCCGAGGCGTTCCAGGACAATCCCGGCTCGGCCCGGGTGCTCACCAATTGCGGCTTCGAATATCTCGGCGATGCCGAAAGCTGGTCGGTGGCACGCGATGCGCGGGTACCGACCTGGACCTATCTGCGCAAGATGTCCTGACCGCCAAGCCCGCGTGGCGCGCGCAGAAGCCTGCCCGCGCCGCGAAGGCCGGGTCGGGCAATTAGGCCCCGGCCTTGCGAGCAGGGCCGGGGCGCGTGCGGCTGTTCGCACGGGCTTTCCGGCCCGGACTGGCCGCTCTCCAAGGGGCATCCCCTTGTCCGGGGCGGGCTCAAAGCTCGGCAAACATCTTCTCGCCTTTTGGCCCGAAGAGCGCGCGGCATCACCAGCGGAGCTTTCTTCCACCCTTCCGTCGCAGCAGCGCGTCTCAAAACAGCCCGCAAGGCCCCGAAGCGCGCCGGCCGGAGGAGGCTGTTCCGCAATCGCTATAGCCCTCCTCTGCGGTGCCCCCCTGCCGGCGCCATTGCCCCGAGCAACTGCGCGTGCCGGCCTCCGCCGCAGCAGCGCGAAACGACCAATCCTGCATCACCCAGGGGCGTCCGGCCGTTTCACCCCAGCCCGGGAATATGCGGCCCGGGCCGCCCGCTGTCCCGGGGGAGGCCAGGCATCAAGACCGGCAGGGCCGGCCGGCATCCGCCTTGTCCCTCGCCGCACCCGAAATCGGGCCCGCCATCTGGCCTGACCCGGACGGTCCGTCAAGGCTTCGATCAGACCGGCTCGGCCCTGCCGGAAGCCCGCCGTCCCAAGCTGCGGCGCAGTTGTGCCCTACCCGGGCTTTCTCTGTTTCATAAATACCATGTCGCGACCGTGCCGCAAAACCCGCGGCTGCCGGTGTTTCCGGCTCCGCAGCCCGCTCCGCCTGTGACCCTCAGCGCCGCAGGCTTACGGAATTGCTCGCGCCCGAGATCACCACCTCGCGCAGATCCGGCAGGACGGCATTCGGGATGACCAGCGCCACCGTTGCCGCATCGGCAAGCGGATTGGCCGGGTTGGCCGCGGCGAAGGTGTCGGGTTGCGGCGGCTTGCCGACCAGACGCAGGCGCAGCACGCCGTTCTCGTCCGGGCGGATGCGTCCCTTGGGCATGGGAACCTCGGTCACCAGCGCCAGGTCCCACCAGGCCTTGCTGGCGGCCAGCCCGGTCACGACCAGCATCCGCCCCTCGTAGAGCGGTTCCCACCTCGCTCCGGTGACATGGGCCAGCGGCACGCGGCCGTCATTCACCGTGGTCGGATAGCCGCCCTCGGGCTCCAGCGTCTGCGTCTGCGGCGCGCTGCCGAACCAGCGCATCGGGTTCCAGCTGCTGTCTCCCATGCGGCCGCAGCCCGCCAGCACCAGCGCCGCACAGGCAAGAATGCCCAAGGTTCCTGACCGCATGAAGCCTGCCCCCGTTTTCCCGCTTCTTTGCGGCAGTGATAGGCCAAGATGCGCGGGGGCGAAAGCCTCTTTGACCTCGCCGACCCATCGCGCTATGCAAGATCGCCCGACGCGAGAGGATGCCCCGATGGCCACGCCCGCCTTTGAAGAGATCGCCGAGACCTTCGATTTTCTCGAGGACTGGGAAGAGCGCTATCGCCATGTCATCGAGCTGGGCAAGGCGATGCCGCCCATGGACCCCTCGCTGCAGGTGCCCGCCACCAAGGTCGAGGGCTGCGCCAGCCAGGTCTGGATCATGCCCCGGATCGAGGGCGGCCATTTCGATTTCCAGGGCGACAGCGATGCGCTGATCGTGCGCGGGCTGATCGCCATCCTGCACGCGCTTTATTCCGGCGTGCCGGTGCGCGAGGTGCCGGCGATCGACGCCAGCGCCGAGCTTGGCCGGCTGGGGCTGGAGGAACATCTTTCGGCGCAGCGGTCCAACGGGTTGCGCGCCATGGTCGAGCGCATCCGGCTGCTGGCCGCAGCGGCCTGAACCCGACTGTCAGCCGCCGCGCCGGTGCGAGATCCAGCCGCCGCCCAGCACGCGGCTGCCCTCGGTGGCATAGAACACGCAGGCCTGGCCGGGGCTGACGCCTTCTTCCGGGGCCAGCAGTTCGACCTCGGCGCGCCGCTCGCCGGTCACGCGCAGGATTGCCGGCCGCGGCGGCCGGGTCGAGCGGATGCGGGCGGTGATGGCGATCTCGCCCTCGAAGGGCGCGTCGCCCAGCCAGTTCACCTCGGTTACCGGCACGATCTTCGTCGCCAGCGCCTGCTTGGGGCCGACGACGACCCGCCGCGTCTCGGGCTCCAGCCGCACGACATAGAGCGGATCGCCGAGGCCGCCGATGCCCAGGCCGCGGCGCTGGCCGATGGTGTAATGGATCACGCCGCGATGCGTGCCCAGCACATTGCCGTCCATGTCCACGATCTCGCCCGGATCGGCCGAGCCGGGGCGCAGCTTCTCGATCACGCTGGCGTAATTGCCGTCCGGCACGAAGCAGATGTCCTGGCTGTCGGGCTTGTCGGCGACCGACAGCCCGTATTGCGCCGCCAGCGCCCGGGTCTCGGCCTTGCTGGCCAGGCCGCCCAGCGGGAAACGCAGGAAATCCAGCTGCTCCTGGGTGGTCGAGAACAGGAAATAGCTCTGGTCGCGGGCGGGATCGGCGGCCATGTGCAATTCGGCGCCCTTCGCGCCGTCGAAGCGGCGGATGTAATGCCCCGTCGCCATGCAATCGGCATCGAGTTCGCGCGCGGTCTGCAAGAGATCGCGGAACTTGACCCGCTCGTTGCAGCGGATGCAGGGCACCGGGGTGGCGCCGGCCAGATAGGCGTCGGCGAATTCCTCGATCACCGATTCCCGGAACTTGTTCTCGTAATCCAGCACGTAATGCGGAAAGCCGATGCGCTCGGCCACCCGGCGGGCGTCGTGGATGTCCTGCCCGGCGCAGCAGGCGCCCTTTTTCGCCAGCGCCGCACCGTGGTCGTAAAGCTGCAGCGTCACGCCGATCACGTCATAGCCCTGCGCCGCCAGCATCGCCGCCACCACCGAGCTGTCGACGCCGCCGGACATGGCGACGACCACGCGCGTCTGCGCCGGGGGCTTGGCAAAGCCCAGCGAGTTCACGGTCGAATCGGGTGCGGCCGGGCGCAGAGAGGAAGCTGGCGCTGTCATGGATCGTCCTTTCGCGGGGGCGCATGTCGTCCGGGCCCCGCAGTTCCCAACATTTATAGGAAAAATCCGGCAATTCTCAAGGGCGGGGAGCGGAAAAACCCGGCGTGACTTCACCTCGACTTAAGAAGTTTGCGGCAGAACGGGGCAAGGAAGACAAGGACTTGCCGATGTTTCTGAAGAAAACCCCCGGCCCGCGCACCGCGATCCTGCCCGATGGCAGCATTCTGTCCCTGGCCGACCTGCCCGATCCGCAGACCCGCTGGGTGGCCAGCCGCAAGGCGGCGGTCGTGGATGCCGTGCAATATGGGCTGCTGGCGCGGGAGGAGGCGATTCGCCGCTACGGCCTGACCGAGGAGGAGTTCGACGCCTGGGCCAGCGCCTTTCGCCGTCACGGACGCAATGCGCTGAAAATCACGCAGTTGCAGAGATTTCGGCAACCGTAAGTTGAGACATATTTGATGATTTATCCGGTAACGTGATATTAACCTTTTGCGGAGAAATTTTACCAGTCGTCTGGTTAGCAAGGGGAAAAGACATGCGAATCCTTCTCGTGGAGGATGATCCGACCACGGCCCGCAGCATCGAGCTGATGCTGACTCATGCGAGCTATAATGTTTATCGCACCGATATGGGCGAGGAAGGCATCGACCTGGCCAAGCTCTATGACTACGATCTGATCCTGCTGGATCTGGACCTGCCGGACATGCACGGGATGGAGGTGCTGCGGCAGATTCGCATGTCGCGCATCGATACGCCGATCCTGATCCTGACCGGCTCGGACGATACCGAAAGCAAGCTGCGCGGCTTCGGCTTCGGCGCCGACGACTACATGACCAAGCCCTTCAACCGCGACGAGCTGATCGCCCGCATCCAGGCCATCATCCGCCGCTCCAAGGGGCACAGCCAGTCGGTGATCCGCACCGGCGATATGGTGGTGAACCTGGACGCGCGCTCGGTCGAGGTGGGCGGGCGGCCGGTCAACCTGACCGGCAAGGAATACCAGATCCTGGAACTGCTCAGCCTGCGCAAGGGCACGACGCTGACCAAGGAGATGTTCCTCAACCATCTCTATGGCGGCATGGACGAGCCCGAGCTGAAGATCATCGACGTCTTCGTCTGCAAGCTGCGCAAGAAGCTGGCCGCGGCGATGAACGGCGAAAGCCATATCGAGACTGTCTGGGGCAGGGGCTATGTCCTGCGCGATCCGGTGGTCGAGACGCCGAACCCCGAACGCATGGCGCTGCGCGCCTGACGCGGCCCGCGCGGCCGGGTGCTGGACAATCCGGCCCCGGCCCCGCTATCACCTTTCCCCGGATCATGGCCCGCAAGGGCCGGCAGGCAGGCGGAGGGCAGGATGGCCGGAGAAGACGAGGAGCAGGCTGTTCCCGCAGCGGAATCGGCCCGGCCACCGGTCTCCGGTCTGGATGCAGGGGCAGCGGCCGAGGAGCATGCGCGGCTGAGCGAACTGGTGGCGCGCGCCAACCTGGCCTATTACCAGCAGGACGCGCCCTTCATCAGCGACGCGGAATACGATGCCGGCAAGCGTCGGCTCGAAGAGATCGAGGCGCGCTTCCCCCAGCTTGCGCATCCGGCCAGCCCGACGGCGCAGGTCGGGGCCGCGCCCGACACCCGCTTCGCCAAGATCCCGCATCGCCTGCCGATGCTGTCGCTGGAAAACGGCTTCAGCCAGGGCGATGTCGAGGCTTTCGTGCAGCGGGTGCGCTCGTTCCTGAACCTCGCGCCCGGCACGGTGCTGGAGATCACCGCCGAGCCGAAGATCGACGGGTTGTCGCTGTCCCTGCGCTACGAGGGCGGGCGACTGATCCAGGCCGCCACCCGCGGCGACGGCGCGGTGGGCGAGAACGTGACCGCCAACGCCCGCACCATCGCCGACATTCCCGAGCGACTTGCCGGCGACGGCTGGCCCGAGGTGCTGGAGATCCGCGGCGAAGTCTACATGTCGCATGCGGATTTCGAGACGCTGAACCAGTCCGACAGCGGCCGGGTCTTTGCCAACCCGCGCAATGCGGCGGCGGGCTCGCTGCGCCAGCTCGACCCTGCGGTGACGGCGGCGCGGCCGCTGCGTTTCTTCGCCTATGCCTGGGGCGAGGTCAGCGCGCCCTTCGCCGACACGCAGATGGAAGCGGTGCGGCGGATGCAGGATTTCGGCTTCCAGACCAATCCGCTGACCCGGATCTGCGCCTCGGTTCAGGACATGCTGGCCGCCTGGGCTGAGATCGAGCAGATGCGCGCGACGCTTGGCTATGACATCGATGGCGTGGTCTACAAGGTGAACGACCTCGGCTATCAGGCGCGGCTCGGCATGCGCTCGACCACGCCGCGATGGGCGCTGGCGCACAAGTTCCCGGCCGAGCGCGCCTGGACCCGGCTGGAAGCCATCGACATCCAGGTCGGCCGCACCGGCGCGCTGAGCCCGGTGGCGCGGCTGCATCCGGTGACGGTGGGCGGCGTCGTCGTCTCGAACGCCACGCTGCACAACGAGGATTACATCGCCGGCCGCGGCGCCGACGGCAGCGAGATCCGCGGCGGCAAGGACATCCGCATCGGCGACTGGGTCGAGGTCTATCGCGCCGGCGACGTGATCCCCAAGGTCGCGGACGTGGACCTGGCCAAGCGCCCGCCCGAGTCGGTTCCCTATGCTTTCCCCGAGACCTGCCCGGAATGCGGCTCGCCCGCCATAAGGGAAGAGGGCGACTCGGTCCGGCGCTGCACCGGCGGGCTGATCTGCCCGGCCCAGGCGGTCGAGAAGCTGCGCCATTTCGTCTCGCGCGCCGCCTTCGACATCGAGGGGCTGGGCGCCAAGCTGGTCGAAGAGCTGTTCCGCGACGGCTGGATCGCCGAGCCGGCCGACATCTTCACCCTGCAGGACCGCTACGGCCCCGGCCAGCTGACCCAGCTGAAGAACCGTGAGGGCTGGGGCGAGAAAAGCGCCGCCAGCCTGTTCCAAGCCATCAAGAAGCGCCGCGAGATCCCGCTGGCGCGGCTGCTTTTCGCCCTTGGCATCCGTCATGTCGGCGAGGTTGCGGCGCAGGATCTCGCCCGCCATTACGGCAGCTGGGAGGCGCTGGAGGCGGCGCTCGACACCGCGCGCCCGGCGGCTGTGGCGCATCGCCTGGCCGAAGAGGCGGCCCAGGTTGAGCGCGCGGCGGCCGCGGCCGAAGGCCGCCGTGCCCGGCCATCCGAGGCGCGCGCCGCGGCGCTGGCGCAGGTCGATCTGCCGCCCAAGGCCAGCGCGGCCTGGGCCGGGCTGATCGCCGCCGACGGCATCGGCCCGGTGCTGGCCATGTCGCTGTCGGACGCCTTCGCCAATGCGCGCGAGCGGGCGGCGATCGACCGGCTGGTTGGCTTTCTGACCGTGCTGCCGCCCGAGAAGCGCGCCGCCGACAGCGCCATCACCGGCAAGACCCTGGTCTTTACCGGCACGCTGGAAAAGATGACGCGGGCCGAGGCCAAGGCGCGGGCCGAGGCGCTTGGCGCCCATGTCGCGGGCTCGGTCTCGGCCAAGACCGACCTGCTGATCGCCGGCCCCGGCGCCGGATCGAAGGCGAAGAAGGCCGCCGAACTGGGCATCAAGGTTATCGACGAGGACGAATGGCTGGCGATCGCCCAGGGGTGACGGGCCGCCCGCCGGCGCTGTTTCCGCTGTTCGCGGGTGTCGAGACCCTGCCCGGAGTCGGCCTGCGCGCGGCCGAGGCCTTTGCCCAGATGGGCGTGACGCGGCTGCGCGACCTGATCCTGACCCTGCCGCATTCCGGCATCCGCCGCCGCCCGATCGCCCGGCTGGCCGATGCCCGCCCGCCCGAGATCGTCACCGTTGCGATCACCGTGCAGCGCCACAGCCCGCCCACGGCCAAGGGCCGGCCCTGGCGGGTGCATTGCTCGGACGGCAGCGCCGACCTGCAGCTGGTCTTTTTCCATCCGCGCAAGGACTGGATCGAAAGCCAGCTGCCTTTGGGCGCGCGGCGGCTGGTTTCCGGCAAGATCGAGCTGTTCGACGGCATGGCGCAGATGGTGCATCCCGACCATATCGGCGCCGAAGGCTCGGTGCCGCCGCCGGATTTCGAGCCGGTCTATCCGCTCTCGGGCCGGCTGACTCAGGGTGTGGTGCAAAAGGCGGTGGGGGCCGCGATGGGGCGGCTGCCGCAGGCGGGGGAATGGATCGACGCCTCGGTCCTGGCGCGCGAGGGTTGGCCGGCCTGGGCCGAGGCGCTGGCCCGCGCCCATGCGCCGGAAGGGCCGGCCGGCCTGTCGCCGACCGATCCGGCACGCGCCCGGCTGGCCTATGACGAGCTGTTCGCGCATCAGATGACCCTGGCGCTCTTGCGCCGCGACCGGCGGCGGCAGGCGGGGCTGGCCACGCAGGGCGACGGGCATCTGCGCGCCAAGGTGCTGGCCGGGCTGCCCTGGCCGCCGACCGGGGCGCAGGCCCGCGCGGTCGAGGAGATCGCCGGTGACATGGCCGCGCCGCGGCGGATGAACCGGCTGTTGCAGGGCGATGTCGGGGCCGGCAAGACGCTGGTCGCCTTCCTCGCGCTGCTGGTCGCGGTCGAGGCGGGCGGGCAGGGCGTGCTGATGGCCCCGACCGAGATCCTGGCCCGCCAGCATTTCCGCGCGCTGGAGCCGCTGGCGCGGCTGGCCGGCATCCGGCTGGAGGCGCTGACCGGCCGCGACAAGGGCGACGCCCGCACCAATATCCTGACCGACCTGGCCGAGGGGCGGATCGACATTCTGGTCGGCACCCATGCGGTGATCCAGAAATCGGTCGAATTCCACGACCTGCGGCTGGCCATCGTCGACGAACAGCACCGCTTCGGCGTCAACCAGCGCATGGAACTGGGCGCCAAGGGCGGGCATCTGCCGCCCGACATGCTGGTGATGACGGCAACACCGATCCCGCGATCCTTGGCGCTGGCGCAATTCGGCGACATGGACTTGTCGGTGCTGGACGAAAAGCCCGCTGGCCGGCAGCCGGTCCGCACCACGGTGGTCTCGGACGCGCGCATGGCCGAAGTGGTGGAGCATCTGGCCCGGGCGCTCGACACCGGCGCCCGGGCCTATTGGGTCTGCCCGCTGGTCGAGGAGAGCGAGGCCATCGACCTGACCGCGGCCGAGGCGCGCTTCCAGGAGCTGCGGGCGCGGTTCGGCGAGCAGGTGCGGCTGGTTCACGGCCAGATGCCGCCGGAGGAACGCGACGCGGCGATGGCCGATTTCGCCGCCGGCCGGGCGCGCATCCTGGTCGCGACCACGGTGATCGAGGTCGGCGTCGACGTGCCCGAGGCGACGATCATGGTGATCGAGCGCGCCGAAAGCTTCGGCCTGGCGCAGCTGCATCAGCTGCGCGGCCGGGTCGGGCGCGGCTCGGGCGCCTCAAGCTGCCTGCTGATGTATCACGAGCCGCTGTCCGAGACCGGGCGGCGGCGCCTGACCATCCTGCGCGAGACCGAGGACGGCTTCCGCATCGCCGAGGAGGATCTGGCGATGCGCGGCGCCGGCGACGTGATCGGCACCGCGCAATCCGGCCTGCCGCGGTTCCGCATCGCCGACCTGGAACGCCAGGCCGGGCTGATGGCGCTGGCGCGCAAGGACGCGCAGAGCTTCCTGGAGCGCGACCCGGCCATGGAGAGCGGGCGCGGCCAGGCCGTGCGGCTGCTGCTGTGGCTGATGGAGCAGGATCGCGCCATCCGACTGATCAGCGCCGGATAGATGTTCGCAGGAGGTTCTTAAAAAGTTCTTTACTTTGTTCGCAACTCATGAGAACAAACCATAAACGAACTGTGGAGAGACCTCATGACCCGCGAATCCCTCTCTGACCTGCTCGGCACCGTCGCGATTTCGGTGACCGCGATCATCCTGTTTTCGCTGCCCTCGATCCTGGCGGCCTGATCCTCACTGCCCCGCGCAATCGACGGCCCTTCGCCTGGGGCCGGAACCTTCCCCCGGACGATCATGCGCGCAACTGCCGGTCCCTTGCGGGCCGGCTTTTCTTTTTCGCCTCCGGCGGGAGTATTTGGAAAACGGTGAAGGCGGGCGGGGCGCGCCTCCGGCGGGGGTATTTGGGGGAACGAAGAAGCCGGTCAGGCCGAGGCGTCGATGGCGCCGAGCAGCGCCTCCCAGGCCAGCAGGATCGAGGCGTGGCGGTTCGGGAAGTCGCGGGCGGGCAGCAGGGCTTCCAGTTCCTCGAAGGGCGGCGCAGGGGCGGGGCCGTCGGATTTCAGCATGGCCTGCAATGCGTCGCGGGCGCGGGCGATCTCGTCGCGGGTGCGGCCGAGCGCAGTGCGGCCCAGAACCCCGGCAGAAGCCTGGCCCAGGGCGCAGGCCCGCACCTCCTGCGCGAAATCGGCGATGCGGCCGTCCCGCAGCGCCACATGCGCCGTGACCGAGGAGCCGCATTGCGGCGAGCGGCGATGCGCGCTGCCCGTGGCATGGTCGAGCTTGCCCAGATGCGGGATGTCCGAGGCCAGCGCCAGGATGCGCCGCGAATAGAGCTGCATCAGGTCGCTGTCGGACATGGTCTTTTCCCTTGCTGCCGTCGGGTCTAGATAGGTGCGGTGCAGCCGAAAGGAAAGCCGATGTTCGACCCTGCCAGCCTGAAATATGACGCGAACGGGCTGATTCCCGCCATCGCGCAGGATCATCGCAGCGGCGAGGTGCTGATGATGGCCTGGATGAATGCCGAAGCCGTCCGACAGACGCTGGAGAGCGGGCGGGTGACTTATTGGTCACGCTCGCGCCAGGGCTTCTGGGTCAAGGGCGAAAGCTCGGGCCATGTGCAGAAGCTGGTCGAGCTGCGGCTGGATTGCGACCGCGACTGTCTGCTGCTGCTGGTCGACCAGCATGGGCCGGCCTGCCACACCAACCGGCGCAGCTGTTTCTACACCGCTATCCGCGAGGGGAAAGAGGTCGAGATCATGGCGCCGTCAGAAGCCTAGCTGGCGGCGGATCTGCGCGGCGCTGGTGCCTTCGTCGCGGAAAAGCTTCAGCGCGCGGGCGTCGTCCCGCTTGGCGAGGCGCTTGCCCTGCTCGTCCCGGATCAGCCGGTGGTGGTGGTAGCGTGGCGTCGGAAGCTCCAGCAATTTCTGAAGAATGATATGGATATATGTTGAATCCAAAAGATCTTTCCCGCGCGTCACCAGGGTGATGCCTTGGGCGGCATCGTCCACCACCACCGCCAGGTGGTAGCTGGTGCCCATGCCGCGCCGTGCCAGCACCACGTCGCCGATCCCGGCGACGAAGTCCCGCGCGGTGAGGCGATGCGGCAGCCCGGGGGCGATGTTCTGGTCGAGAAAGACGATCTCGTCAAGCCCGAGATGGTCGAGCGCCTGGGCGGCGTTCAGGCGGATGGCGTCGTCCGGCCCGGCCTCGGCCATAGAACGGTGGCGGCAGGTGCCGGGATAGACCGGGCCGTCAGGGCCGATCACGGCCGCGCCCTCTTGCGGGGCCGAGAGCGCGGCGCGGATATCGGCGCGGCGGCAGCGGCAGGGATAGGTCAGGCCCAGCCCCGCCAGCCGGTCCAGCGCCGCCTGATAGGCGGGCAGGCGTTCGGACTGGCGCATGACCGGCTGCGGCCAGTCGAGGCCCAGCCAGTGCAGGTCCTCGGCGATCAGCGCCTCGTATTCCGGGCGGCAGCGACTTTGGTCGATATCCTCGATGCGCAGCAGGAACTGGCCGGGATCGGCAAGGCGCGCGGCGGTCAGGGCCGCGAAGGCATGGCCCAGATGCAGCGGCCCGGTCGGCGAGGGGGCGAACCGCGTCCAGTTCAACTCTGCCCCGCAAGCCATTGCCGGAAATCGGCTTTCGCGCGGTCGGTATAGGCCGGGTAGCGGTCCTTGCGCCCCTTGCGGCCGCCGCGCATCGCGTCCAGCGGCGGGTAGAGGCCGAAATTCACGTTCATCGGCTGGAAGGTCCTGGCATCCGCGCCGCCGGTGATGTGATTGACCAGCGCACCCATCGAGGTGGTGGCTGGCGGCGGCGGCAGGTCGCGCCCTAGCGCCTCGGCCGCGGCCATGCGGCCAGCGAGCAGACCCATGGCGGCGGATTCGACATAGCCCTCGACCCCTGTCACCTGGCCGGCGAAGCGCAGGTTCGGGCGCGCGCGCAGCCGCAACCGGTCGTCGATCAGCCGCGGCGAATTCAGGAAACTGTTGCGGTGGATGCCGCCCAGCCGCGCGAAGCTGGCATTCTGCAATCCGGGAATACGGCGGAAAACATCCACTTGCGCGCCGTATTTCATCTTTGTCTGGAAGCCGACGATATTGTAGAGCGTCCCCAGCGCATTATCGCGGCGCAGCTGCACCACGGCATGGGGTTTTTCGGCCGGGTTATGGGCGTTGGTCAGGCCCACGGGTTTCATCGGACCGTGGCGCAGGGTCTCGCGGCCGCGTTCGGCCATGATCTCGATCGGCAGGCAGCCGTCGAAATAGCCGGCCGTTTCCCCCTCGTGGAACTCGGTCTTGTCGGCGGCGAGCAGCGCGTCGATGAAGCCCTCGTAATCCGCGCGCGTCATCGGGCAGTTGATATAGGCGGTGCGCTCTTCCTCGGTCTCGCCCTTGTCGTAGCGGCTTTGCCGCCAGCAGATCGACATGTCGATGCTGTCGGCATGGACGATGGGGGCGATAGCGTCGAAGAAGGCGAGCGAGCCCTCGCCGGTCAGGTTGCGGATCGACTGGCCGAGCGCCTCGGAGGTCAGCGGGCCGGTGGCGACGATCCAGCGCCCCTCGCAGGGCAGCTCGCAGATCTCGCCCGGCGCGAAGCTGACCAGCGGCTCGTCGCGCAACGCCCGGGTCACGGCCTGCGAGAAGGCGTCGCGGTCCACGGCCAACGCGCCGCCGGCGGGCAGGCGGTGACGTTCGGCCATGGCCATGATGAGCCCGCCCGCGACCCGCATTTCCCAATGCAGCTGGCCCACGGCGTTCATGCGGTCGTCGTCCGAGCGGAAGCTGTTCGAGCAGACCATCTCGGCGCAATCGCCGGTGCGGTGGGCGAAGGTCGCGACCTGGGGCCGCATCTCGTGCAGCACCACGGGCACGCCGGCGCGGGCGATCTGCCAGGCGGCTTCGGACCCGGCAAGGCCGGCGCCGATGATATGGATCGGTTCCATGCGTTTCCCCTTCGCGTCAGGCGCGATGTCCTAGCAATCGCCGGGCCCGGCGGCAAGAGAAAGGGCGGCGCCCGCAGGGGTGCCGCCCGATGTGATTCGCAGCTGAAGCCGGCGATCAGGCCTCGGTGGCCTCGTCTTCGGCGGCTGCGGCTTCCTCGTTATCGGCCGAGCGCAGGCCCGAGGGCGCGGCGATGTTGGCGATGACGAAGTTGCGGTCGATGGTCGGCTTCACGCCGGCCGGCAGCACCACGTCGTTGATGTGGATGGTGTCGCCGATCTGCTTGCCGGTCAGGTCCACGGTGATCTGCTCGGGGATGTCCGAGGCGGTCACGACCAGCTCGACCTCGGGGCGCACCACGACCAGCGTGCCGCCGCGCTTGAGGCCGGGGGCGGCGTCGTGATTTTCAAAGTTCACGTGGATGAACAGGTTCACGCGGGTGTTGCGGTGCAGGCGCATGAAGTCGATATGCGTCGGCAGGTCCTTGACCACGTCGCGCTGGACGCCGCGGCAGACGACGCGCACGTCGTCCTGGCCCTCGACCTTCAGGTTCCACAGCGTGGACATGAAGCGGCCGGCGCGCAGTTTGGTCAGCAGCGAGTTGAACTCGATTTGGATCGGCTGCGGCTCCTTGCCGTCGCCATAAACGATGCCGGGCACCTTGCCTTCGCGGCGAGCTTGGCGGGCGGCCCCCTTGCCTGTCCCCGCGCGTGCCTCGGCCACCAGATCCGGGATCTCTTTGGCCATGATGGTATTCCTTTGCTAAGCGTTCGCGGCCATCCTCCAAGGGTGCATGGCCGAAGCCGCGCCTATAGCGCGACGTCATTCGGATGTGAAGCGAAAAAACAGTTGCATGCCGCGGGAAAAATGCTTGTCAGATAGTCCTCGCTGGTTGCAAAGCTTGCGCCAGTGGGGGTCGGGGTTTTCGCGTTGCATCGTATTCATTCGCTGGACTATCTCAAGCTGGGATTGGCGGTCCTGGTCGCCTTTGCGCATACCTACTGGTTGCAGACCAACATGACGCCGCGGCTGTTCATGATCGGCAACGGGCTGATGCGGGTCATGGTGCCGACCTTCTGCATCGTGGCGGGCTATTTCCTCTATTCGGCGGTGGCGCGCGGCAAGGGCGTCAAGTGGCTGTGGCGCGTCGCGGCGCTCTACCTGTTCTGGATGGCGGTCTATCTGCCCTTCTGGCTGGATCAGGTGCATGGGCTCGGCTCGCTGGTCAAGACCTTGGCCTGGGGCTATTTCCACCTGTGGTTCATGGCCGGCATCCTGGTCGCGGGCGCGGTGATCCTGCTTCTGCGCGGCTTTGCCCGCAAGCTGGCGCCGGCCTATGAATACCGCATCCTGCTGGCGGCGGTGGCGGTCTGCGCCGTGATCGGGCTGGTGCTGCAATATGTCGCCCTGTCCGGGGTCATGCAGATCGGCGTGAAGAAATTCTCGAACGGGCTGTTCATGTGCTTCCCCTTCGTGGCGATCGGCTATCTCTGCGGCCGCCGCGTGGCCCGGCTGGGGATGGAGGGGCTGCCGCCGCGCTGGCTGGTGCTGGCCTGCACCCTTGGCGGGGCCGGGCTGCTGATGATCGAGGCCTGGCTGGTCCAGGCCTGGCGCAGCGATCAGGTGATGCTGGACATCCCCGTCAGCGCCTATGTCGCGGCGCCGGCGCTGTTCATGGCGACGCTCGGCACCGCCATGCCTCCGCCGCCGATCCGGCTGGATCCGATCTCGGCCATGATCTATTTCATGCATGTGATGGCGCTGTTCCTGGCCAATGCTTTGGGGGTGCGGGACCTGGCCGGGCTCATGCTGTTCGGCGTCGGGCTGCCGACCCTCGCGGCGCTGCTGCTGGGCCGGCTGCCGATCCCCGGCTTCGGCAAGGACAAGCGGCAAAGGCAGGAGCATCATCCCGCCCGGCCCTGAACGGGCTCAGGCCCAGGGCTGCAGGAAATCCGGCGGCACCAGCAGGTTGTGGCGGCCGAGGGCCTTCACGTCCCGCTCGCCGCACAGCGCCATGGTGATGTCCAGCTCCTTGCGGATCACCTCGAGCGCCGCGGTCACGCCCGCCTCGCCCATGGCGCCCAGCCCGTAGACGAAGGCGCGGCCGATATGGGTGGCATGCGCCCCCATCGCCAGCGCCTTCAGCACGTCCTGGCCCGAGCGGATGCCGCTGTCGAGATGGATCTCGACCCGGTCGCCCACTGCCTTGACGATCTCGGGCAGCATGCGGATCGAGCTGACAGCGCCGTCCAGCTGCCGGCCGCCATGGTTGCTGACGATGATCGCATCGGCGCCGAAATCGGCGGCCATGCGGGCGTCCTCGGGATCGTTGATGCCCTTGAGGATCAGCTTGCCGCCCCAGAGGTCGCGGATGCGGGCGACCTTGCCCCAGTCGAGCTGCGGGTCGAACTGCTCGGCCGTCCAGGCGATCAGCGACGAGGGATCGCCCACGCCCTTGGCATGGCCGACGATATTGCCGAAGAAGCGGCGCTTCGTGCGCAGCATCTCGATGCCCCAGCGCCATTTCGTCGCCAGGTCCAGCAGCACCGGCAGGGTCAGCCGGGGGGGCGCCGACAGGCCGTTCTTCAGGTCCTTGTGGCGCTGGCCGAGGATCTGCAGGTCCAGCGTCAGCACCAGCGCCGAGCAATGGGCGCGCCGGGCCCGCTCGATGATCGCCTCAAGGAATTCCTGGTCGCGCATGACGTAGAGCTGGAACCAGAACGGCGCCTGCACCGCCTCGGCCACGTCCTCGATCGAGCAGATCGACATGGTGGACAGCGTGAAGGGCACGCCAAAGGCCTTCGCGGCGCGCGCCGCCTTGATCTCGCCATCGGCGCATTGCATGCCGGTCATGCCGACCGGGGCCAGGGCCACCGGCATGGCGACCCGTTCCCCGATCATCGTGCTTTCGGTGCTGCGCCCCGTCATGTCCACCGCGACGCGCTGGCGCAGCTTGATGCGCTGGAAATCCGTGCAGTTCTCGCGGAAGGTGCTCTCGCTATAGCTGCCGCTTTCGGCATAGTCGTAGAACATGCGCGGCACGCGCCGGCGATAGATGGCCTTGAGGTCGTCGATGCAGGTGATGACCGGCATGGGCTCTCCTTAATCCGGCGCGCAACCGGCGTCGCCCTCGGGGCAGTCGCCGGACAGGGATTGTTGCGACAGCGCCGTGGCGCGGGCGCGCAGCGCCTCGGCGCGGCGCCGCAACTCGGCGTCGTTGGCCACCGGCCCCGCGGCAGAGCGGCCCGCCAGCACCCGCCCGCGCGCGTCCAGCGCGCCGCCGACCGCCGTCGGGTCCTGGGCGGCGTCTGCGGCATGGCCGGGCAGGGCGGGCTCGGCCAGCAGCCGGTCGGTCGGCATCAGCGCGGGATAGTCGCCGCCGGCATCGCCGCAGCCGGCCAGCATCGCCAGCGCCAGCACGCCCCAGATCCGCCCCATGCCGTTCCCCCGCCTTTCCATGCGCCGGACCATAGGCCCAGGGCGGCGGCGGGGGCAAGATGCGGTCTTTACCTTGCCGCGGGTCGCCGCCTAGAAGGCGGCATGGCAAGGACCCAGGGCTCAAGGGCAGAGATCACCGGACCGCTGATCCGCGACACGGCGCGCAAGCTGTTCGCGCGCCACGGCTATGCGGCGGTCTCGATGCGGCAGATCGCGGCCGAGGTGGGGGTGCAGGTCGGCGCGCTTTACGCCTACACGCCCGACAAGCAGGCGCTGCTGGCCGACCTGCTGCGGGTGCATATGGAGGAACTGCTGGCCGCCTGGCGCGACGATCCCGCGCGCCCGGCGCTGGTCCGGCTGGAAACCTTCCTGCGCTTTCACATCCAGACCAGCCTGGAGCGTCCCGAGGCGGTGTTCCTGTCCTATATGGAGCTGCGCAACCTGACGCCCGAGAACCGCGCCGAGATCGCTGCCCTGCGCCGCCGCTACGAGGACGCGCTGGAGGCGATCCTGATCGCCGGCGAGGCCGAGGGCGCGATGACGGTGCCCGACACGCGGCTGGCCACCATGGCGCTGATCGCCATGCTGACAGGCGTCACCAACTGGTATCGCGAGGGCGGGCGGCTGGACCAGGAGCGGGTGGTCGCGGTCTATTGGGAACTGGTGCGCGGGGCCGTCGGTGCGAATCCCCTTTTCAACCGGCGGTCCTGATCCGATATAAGACGGCATGAGCCTGCCGCCCCAGTTCCTCGACGAAATCCGCGCCCGCGTGCCCTTGTCGCGGGTGATCGGCCGCAAGGTGGTCTGGGACCTGCGGCGCTCGAATCAGGCCAAGGGCGACTGGTGGGCGCCCTGTCCCTTCCACGGGGAAAAGACCGCCTCCTTCCATGTCGACGACCAGAAGGGCTTTTATTACTGCTTCGGCTGCCACGCGAAAGGCGACGCGCTGACCTTCCTGCGCGAGGCCGAGGGCATGGGCTTCCTGGAAGCAGTGGAACTGCTGGCCTCCGAGGCCGGCCTGCAGATGCCCGAGCGCGACCCGCGCCAGGTGCAGCGCGCCGACCGCCGCACGGAACTGGTCGAGGTGATGGAACAGGCGGTGCGCTGGTTCCGCCTGCAGCTGGGCATGGGCGTGGCCGAGCAGGCGCGCGCCTATCTGGCCCGCCGCGGGCTGGACGAGGCTGCCTGCGAACGCTTCGGCATCGGCTTTGCCCCGGACCAGCGCCAGGGCCTGTTCAACGCCCTGCGCGCCAAGGGCATCGCCGAGGCGCTGATCGTCGAGGCCGGGCTGGCGGCCAAGCCCGACGACGGCGGCGCGCCCTTCGACCGCTTCCGCGGCCGCATCACCTTCCCGATCCGCGACGGGCGCGGGCGCTGCATTGCCTTCGGCGGCCGGGCGATGGACCCGAACGCGCGGGCGAAATACCTGAACTCTCCCGAGACGCCGCTCTTCGACAAGGGCCGCAACCTCTACAATATCGGCCCGGCGCGGGCGGCGGTGGCCAAGGGCAAGCCGCTGGTGGTGGCCGAGGGCTACATGGACGTGATCGCCCTGGTCCGCGCCGGGTTCGAGGGCGCGGTGGCGCCGCTGGGCACCGCCATCACCGAGGACCAGCTGCGGCTGATGTGGCGCATCTCGCCCGAGCCTGTGATCGCGCTCGATGGCGACGAGGCGGGGCTGCGCGCGGCGATGCGGCTGATCGACCTGGCGCTGCCGATGACCGGGCCGGGGCAGGCGCTGCGCTTTGCCTTCCTGCCGCAGGGGCTGGACCCCGACGACCTGATCCGCGCCCGCGGCGCCGGCGCCATGGCGGCGGTGCTGGACGAGGCGCGGCCGCTGGTCGACCTGCTCTGGCGGCGCGAGACCGAGGGCCGGGTCTTCGACAGCCCCGAACGCCGCGCGGCGCTGGACAAGGCGCTTGGCGAGGCGGTGGCGAAGATCCCCGACAAGGACACCCGCGACCATTATCATGCGGTGCTGCGCAACCTGAAATGGCAGCTCTTCGGCAACCGCCGCCGCGATGCCGCCCCGGCGCGCCCGCCGCGCGAGGGCTGGCAGGGGCAGGCGCGCAATCCGCGCTTCCAGCCCGTCGCGCCGGCGGCGCCGACGCGCGCCTCGCGCCTGTCCTCGCCCGAAGCCGGCGAGCATGAGGCGGAACGGCTGATCGAGGCCATGGTGCTGGCGATCTGCGCCACCTATCCCGGCCTGATCGCCCCGGTCGAATCGCGGCTGGAACGGCTGGAGCCGCAGGATGCCGACCGGGCGGCGCTGATCCACGACCTGCTTTCCGGCACCCAGTCGCAGGCGGGGCAGCGCGCCCTTGAAAGCATCATGGCCGACCCCCATGTGAGGGCGGCTCCGGCCATCCTGCGCCCGCATGACGGCGATGCCGCGGCGGGCATCCTGGCCAACGCCCTTGACCGGATCGAGGCCCGCCGTGCCGCGCGCGAGGAAATCGCCCGCGCCGAGGCCGAGATCGAGGGGCTGGCGGATGAGGGGCTGACCTGGCGCATGGCGCAATCCGCCCGCGCCCGGCAGCAGGCCGATCACCCGTCGCTGGCCGATCTGTCGGATCTGGGCGAGGACAGCGACAGCTACAGGGCCATCCTGGACGCGGCCCTGAAGAACGAGATCTGGCGCAAGCCGCGCCGCTGACAGGCGCGAATCGCCGGCGCCGAATCACCTTGGCCGGGGCCGGGCCGCGGGCTTTGAATCCCCCCGCGATTCGGATAGAACCGGCCGATAGCCGATCCCGATTCGCTGATTCGCGAATCACCGCTTCAAGGGAGCCAGCATGGCAGCCAACGACGACGACCAGAAGCCCGACACCAAGGACGACGATCATTCGCTGGACATGTCGCAGGCTGCGGTCAAGCGCATGATCGCCGAAGGGCGTGAGCGCGGCTTCATCACCTATGACCAGCTCAATGCCGTCCTGCCGCCCGAACAGGTCAGCTCGGATCAGATCGAGGACGTGATGTCCATGCTGTCCGAAATGGACATCCGCGTGGTCGAGACCGACGAGGAGGCCGAGGAGGCCGAGCAGGGCGGCGAGCTGGCCACCACCGGCTCGGGCTCGCGCGAGATCGCCGTCGCCACCGCCGAGACCGAGAAGCTGGACCGCACCGACGACCCGGTGCGCATGTATCTGCGCGAGATGGGTTCGGTCGAGCTTCTGTCGCGCGAGGGCGAGATCGCCATCGCCAAGCGCATCGAGGCCGGCCGCAACACCATGATCGCCGGGCTTTGCGAAAGCCCGCTGACCTTCAAGGCCATCACCATGTGGCGCCAGGAGCTTCTGGACGAGGACATCCTGCTGCGCGACGTGATCGACCTCGAAACCACCTTCGGCCGCTCGATGGACGAGGAGGGCGAGGAAGAGGAGGTGCTGCCGACCGACACCCGCCCGGCCGCCAATTCCGGCGGCGCGCCCCGCGAAGAGGAAGAACTGGACGCCGACGGCAATCCGATGGGCCGGGGCGAGGACGACGAGGATGACGACGACGGCCAGAACCTGTCGCTGGCCGCGATGGAAGCCTCGCTGAAGCCCAAGGTGCTGGAGACGCTGGAGGCGATCGCCCGGGGCTACGAAGAGCTGGCGCATATGCAGGACAACCGCATGTCCGCCACGCTGAACGAGGACGGCACCTTCTCGGCCGCGCAGGAGAACGCCTATCAGGAACTGCGCTCGCGCATCGTGGCGCTGGTGAACGAGCTGCACCTGCACAACAACCGCATCGAGGCGCTGGTCGATCAGATCTACGGCATCAACCGCCGCATCGTCACCATCGATTCCAACATGGTGAAGCTGGCCGATGCCGCCCGCATCAACCGCCGCGAATTCATCGACGCCTATCGCGGCAGCGAGCTCGACCCGACCTGGGTCGACCGGATGATGGAGCACAAGGGCCGCGGCTGGCAGGCGCTGTTCGAGAAGTCCCGCAGCCAGGTGGAAAACCTGCGCGCCGAGATGGCCATGGTCGGCCAGCATGTCGGCGTCGATATCGAGGAATTCCGCCGCATCGTCAGCCAAGTTCAGCGCGGCGAGAAGGAATCGCGCCAGGCCAAGAAGGAAATGGTCGAGGCGAACCTGCGGCTGGTGATCTCGATCGCCAAGAAATACACGAACAGGGGCCTGCAATTCCTTGATCTTATTCAGGAAGGCAATATCGGCCTGATGAAGGCCGTGGACAAGTTCGAGTATCGCCGCGGCTACAAGTTCTCGACCTATGCCACCTGGTGGATCCGCCAGGCCATTACCCGCTCCATCGCCGACCAGGCCCGCACCATCCGCATCCCGGTGCACATGATCGAGACGATCAACAAGCTGGTGCGCACCGGCCGCCAGATGCTGCACGAGATCGGTCGCGAACCCACGCCCGAGGAACTGGCCGAAAAGCTGCAGATGCCGCTGGAAAAGGTCCGCAAGGTGATGAAGATCGCCAAGGAGCCGATCTCGCTCGAAACCCCCATCGGGGACGAGGAGGACAGCCAACTCGGCGATTTCATCGAGGACAAGAATGCCGTCCTGCCGCTGGACAGCGCCATTCAGGAAAACCTGAAGGAGACCACCACGCGGGTGCTGGCATCGCTGACGCCGCGCGAGGAGCGGGTGCTGCGCATGCGCTTCGGCATCGGCATGAACACCGACCACACGCTGGAAGAGGTCGGCCAGCAGTTCAGCGTCACGCGCGAGCGTATCCGCCAGATCGAGGCCAAGGCGCTGCGCAAGCTCAAGCATCCCAGCCGGTCGCGCAAGCTGCGGTCCTTCCTGGACCAGTAACCGCCGGGATCAGGGAAAAGGCCGCGCCCTCGGGCGCGGCCTT
The DNA here is from genome assembly GCF_020990385.1 of Paracoccus sp. MA. Lineage (NCBI taxonomy): Bacteria > Pseudomonadati > Pseudomonadota > Alphaproteobacteria > Rhodobacterales > Paracoccaceae > Paracoccus > Paracoccus sp. MA. Next base: position 976,546 of record NZ_CP087597.1, on the reverse strand, counting down.
TTCATGTCGCGCTCAGCCGTGCTTCTCGATCCAGTCCGCGAAGGCATCGACGAAGCCTTGCAGGAATTTCGCGGTCTTTTCGTCGGCGACGCTTCCATCGGCGGCATAGGCTTCGGCATGCCACTGGATATAGGCCTCGGGCATGCTCATCATCACCGTGCCGACATGGAGCAGGTCGTTCTTCAGCCGCGCCTGCGCCAGCGCCGCGCCGATCACCCCGGGCGAGGTGCCGGTCACGGCCGCGGGCTTGCCCTTCCACGAGTTCTGGCCATAGGGCCGGGTGCCCCAATCGATGGCGTTCTTGATCACGCCGGGATAGCTGCGGTTGTATTCCGGCGTGATCGCCAGCACCGCGTCGGAATGCTCGACACGGTCCTTGATCCGCAGCACCGATTCGGGCGGCGCGGCCCAGAGATCCTCGTCGTAATGCGGCAGATCGCCGATATGCAGCAGGTGGAACTGCAACCGGCCCTCGGCCAGTTTCTGCAATGCCTTCATCAGCCTGTGGTTGAGCGATTCCTTGCGGAGCGAGCCCACCATGACGGCGACGGTCTTGACCATGCCGGTTCTCCTCTTGCGGTTTTCCGGCGCAGGCTAGGGGCGCGATCCGGGCAAGGAAAGAGGGCGGCGCGCTTGCATTCTGGGGGGAAAAGGTGAACAGTGACGGCCAAGCGGCGCATGACCGCGGACCGGAAAGGCGCAAGGGCCGATGGGCGAGGCGGAAAACATGCAGGCATGGTTGGCGGATGCGGGCAATCTGCGATTGTTGCTGATCGCGGCGCTGGCGGCCTTGGCCTGCTGCCTCGTTGCGCTGTGGCGAACGCGGCGTTCGGCAGAAACGGCCGCCACGCTGGCCCGGGGGCGCGAGGCCGAATTGCAGGCGCGTCTTGAGGCCGAGGCGGCCGAGCTGCACGGCCAGCGGCTTGCCGTCGGCCGGCTGGAGACGCGGGCGGAATCGCAGGCGCTGCGGTTGCAGGAGCTGATCGAGGAGCGCGACGGGCTGACCGATGCGCTGCATCGCGAACGCCAGCAGGTCTCGCGCCTCGAACGCGAGCTGGCCGAGACCCGGCTCGCAGCACAGAAGGACCGCGAGGCGGCCGAGCGCGACATTGCCACCCTGCGCGAGCTGCGCGAGGAGATGACCGGACAGTTCCGCCTGCTGGCCAACGAGACGCTGAAATCCCAGGGCAGCGAGATGCAGAAGGCGCATGGCGAGCAGCTTTCGGCGCTGCTGACCCCGTTCCGCGATCAGGTGCACCGCTTCCAGACCGAGCTGCAGGCCCGCAACAAGGCCACCGACGAGGAGCGCGCCCGGCTGCGCGAGCAGATCGAATACCTGCACAAGCGGTCCGAGGACATCTCGCGCGAGGCGGTGGCGCTGACCCGGGCGCTGAAGGGCGACAGCCAGAAGCGCGGCGCCTGGGGCGAGATGATCCTGGAACGCATCCTGGAGGATTCCGGCCTGATCGCCGGCACGCATTACGACACGCAGTCGAGCCATCGCGACGCCGACGGCAAGCTGTGGCGGCCCGACGTGATTGTGAAGATGCCTCAGAAGAAGCTTCTGGTGATCGACAGCAAGGTCTCGCTGAACGCCTATGAAGAGGCGGTGAATGCCGAGGACATGCCGACCCGCGACGCCGCGCTGCGCCGGCATGTCGCCTCGGTCCGCGCCCATGTCGCCGGGCTGGCGGCCAAGGGCTATCAGGCGATCGACGAGGGCTCGGTCGATTACGTGCTGATGTTCATTCCCGTCGAAGGCGCGTTTTCCGAGGCGCTGCGCGTCGATCCCGACCTGGCGCGGCATGCGATGGAGAACCGGGTGGGGCTGGCGACGCCGACCACGCTGATGCTGACGCTGCGCACCGTCGACCACATCTGGACGGTCGAGCGGCGCGAATCGAACGCCATGCAGATCGCCGCCCGCGCCGGCCAGCTTTACGACAAGCTGCACGGCTTCGTCTCGGCCGTCGAGGATGTCGGCACCGCGCTGGAGCGGGCGCAGAAAAGCCATGCCACCGCCATGGACCGGCTGACGCGCGGCCCGGGCAATGTGATCCGCCAGGCCGAGATGCTGCGCGAACTGGGCGCGCGCACGCAGAAGCGCATCGGCCTGGACCATGACGGCGCCGCGCTGCTGGAAGCGCCCGGCGAGGCGGCGGAATGAGCGCGACCCGCTTCGCCATCCAGACCCGCGGCCCGGCCTGCCACGACTTCACCGCCGAGGTCGCCGGCTGGCTGCGCGGCATCGGCGCGGTGGACGGGGTGGTGACGCTGTTCGTGCGCCATACCTCCTGCTCGCTGCTGGTGCAGGAAAACGCCGACCCGGATGTGCAGCGCGATCTGCTGGCCTGGCTCGACCGCATCGCGCCTCCGGCCGATCATCCCGCGATGCATTACCTGACGCATCGGGCCGAGGGGCCGGACGACATGCCGGCGCATCTCAAGGCGGCGATCCTGCCGGTCAGCCTGCAGATCCCGGTCGCGCATGGCCGGATGGAACTGGGCAGCTGGCAGGGCATCTATCTGGTCGAGCATCGGGCACGCCCGCATCGCCGCGAGGTGGCGGCGCATTTCCAGGCGGCCTGAGGCCGGCTCGCCGCGCCGCAGGAAAACCCTTTTCCTCGCGGCGCGGATATGGAAACCTGCCACCCCAAGCGACAGGGATTCACAGGGCGGGGCATGGCGTCAGGAAACCGATCTCAGACGGCTCAGGGCCTGACCCTGATCGCGCCGCCGCTGGCCTATGCCGTGCTGGTGCTGGCGGCGCCGCTGCTGACCATCCTGGCCTATTCCTTCTTCAAGGACGGCTACCTGACGGTGATCCGCGAATTCACGCTGGAGAACTACCGCGCCGTCTGGGCCGATCCGATCTTTCACCGCATCATGCTGCGCTCGCTGGTGGTGGCGGCGCTGGTCACGCTGGCGACGGTGGTGCTGGCCTTTCCGGTGGCCTATTTCCTGTCCTTCGCCGTCGCGCCGCAGAAAAAGGCCATGTGGCTGTTTCTGATCACCATCCCGTTCTGGACCAGCTACCTGATCCGGGTTTTCCTGTGGAAGGTGATCCTGGGCTATAACGGCGTCATCAATTCTGGCCTCAAGACGCTGGGCATCATCGAGCAGCCGCTGACCTTCATCCTCTACAACGTGAATTCGATGGTCATCACGCTGGCCCATGCCTATGCGCCCTTCGCCATCCTGCCGATCTTCATCGCGCTGGAAAAGATCGACCGCTCGCTTCTGGAGGCCGGGCGCGACCTGGGCGAAAGCCGCGCCATGACCTTCTGGCGCGTCACCCTGCCGCTGGCCATGCCCGGCGTGGTGGCGGCGGCGCTGATCGTCTTCATCCCGACCATCGGCGATTATGTCACCCCGGCGCTGATCGGCGGCGGCAAGATCCCGATGATCGCCAATATGATCCAGGCGCAGATGCTCGACCTCGACAACCGGCCGATGGGCTCGGCGCTGGCGGTGACCGCCATGCTGATCGTGGCGGTCATCAGCCTGGTCTTCATCGCCCTGAACCGCCGCTTCCTGAAGGTGCGGCAATGAAGGGCGGGGGGCTGCGCGCCTATGCGCTGATCTATCTGCTGTTCCTTTACGCGCCGATCCTGCTTCTGCCGATCTTTGCCTTCAATTCCGGCACGATCATCGCCTTTCCGCTGCGGGGCTTCACCACGGAATGGTTCGCGCAGATGTGGGGCAACGCCTCGCTGCGCCGGGCGCTGACCAATTCGCTGACCATCGCCGTCAGCGCCTCGATCCTGGCGACCTGCCTTGGCATCTTCGCCGCGCGCGCCTCGACCCGGTTCGAGTTTCCGGGCAAGGGGCCGATCATGGGGCTGATCATGCTGCCCCTGGTGCTGCCCGAGATCATCGTCTCGATCTCGCTTCTGGTGGTGCTCCTGTCGCTGGGGGTCAAGCTCAGCATCCTGACGGTGATCATCGGCCATACGCTGATCTGCATGCCCTATGCGACGGTGATCCTGTCCACCGCCTTCAACTCGCTCGACCGGTCGCTGGAGGAGGCGGCCTATGACCTGGGCGAGACGCGGATCAGCGCCTTCCGGCTGGTGATCCTGCCGCTGGTCATGCCGGGCATCATCTCGTCGCTGCTGATGAGCTTCACCATCAGCCTCGACGAGTTCATCATCGCCTTCTTCCTGGCCGGGAACGAGCCGACGCTGCCCACCTATATCTTCAGCCAGCTGCGCTTTCCCAAGCAGATCCCGATGATCATGGCGCTGGGGACGGTGCTGGTGGTCATGTCGATCCTGCTTCTGACCGTCGCCGAATATTTCCGCCGCCGCGGCATCGCGAAAACCGGCGCCAAGGATACCGGAGGTTTCCTGTGACGACCCCAAACCCGGGCCCGAAAACCACCGCCGCCCATCGCGCCGCCATGGCCGGCGCGAAGCCGATGATCGAGATCCGCGAGGTGCAGAAGCATTACGGGGATTATCACGCCCTGCGCGGCATCGACCTGACCATCCGGGCGGGCGAGTTCTTTTCGCTGCTGGGCCCCTCGGGCTGCGGCAAGACCACGCTTCTGCGCACCATCGCCGGGTTCGAGGACATCTCCTCGGGCGTGGTGTTGATCGACGGGCAGGACATGCAGGACGTGCCGGCGAACCGGCGGCCGACGAACATGGTATTCCAGTCCTATGCCATCTTCCCGCATCTGACCGTGGCCGAGAATGTCGGCTTCGGGCTACGCCGCGATCCGCGCCCGCGCGCCGAGAAGGCGGCGGCGGTCGATGAGGCGCTGGAGATGGTCGGGCTCAAGGGCTATGGCGCCCGCGCCAGCCATGCGCTGTCCGGTGGGCAGCGCCAGCGGGTGGCGCTGGCCCGGGCGCTGATCCTGAAGCCCAAGGTGCTGCTGCTCGATGAGCCGCTTTCGGCGCTGGACCGCAAGATGCGCGAGCAGATGCAGGTCGAGCTGATCAAGCTGCAGCGCCAGGTCGGCATCACCTTCGTTCTGGTCACCCATGATCAGGAAGAGGCGCTGGTCATGTCCGACCGCATCGCGGTGATGTTCGAGGGCCAGATCGCCCAGCTCGACGGGCCCGAGGCGCTTTATGCCCGCCCCACCAGCCGCCGGGTGGCGAATTTCATCGGCGTGATGAACTTCCTGCCGGCGCGGGTGCTGGGCGAGACCGGCGAGGCCGTGCAGATCGAGGCGCCGGGCCTGGGCCGCGTCGATATTCCCCTGGCCAATGTCAGCCGCGCCGATCCGGGCGACGACGGCCCCTCGATCGGCTTCCGGCCCGAGGCGGTCTCGCTGGTGGCGCCCGGCGCGCAGGGCACGAACCGGGTGGCCGAAGGGGTGATCGACGAGGTCGTCTATTACGGCGACATGACCTATTACGACGTGCGGCTGGACGGCTCGGGCTCGTTCGACGGCCAGGCCCGCCCGGTGCGCATCGCCATGCGCAACGTCTTCGGTCGCGAGGTGCAGGATGTCGGCACCCGCGCGAATGTGAGCTGGTCCCCGGGCTCGCTGGTGCTTTTCCGCTGATCCGGCGGGAAGGCGGCCGCGGCATTCCGCCGACCCGGTTTGCGGCCCCGGCTGGGGCGTGCCACAGTCCCGGCACACGCAACAGACGGAGATCGAGATGATCGCACGTTTCGCAATTCTGCCCGCCCTGGCCCTTGGCCTGACCGCAGGCGTCGCCCTGGCGCAAGAAGCGCCTGCCCCGGCCGATCCCGCCGCCCCGGCGACGACCGAGGCGCCGGCCGCCGTGCCCGCGCAGGACGATGGCGCCGCCTATGAAAGCGCGCGCAACCAGCTGGGCGTCCTGGGCTATTGCCAGGAGAAGGGCCATATCGACGGCAAGGCGGTCGAGATCCAGACCAAGCTTCTGGCGATGATCCCGGCGGGCGACGCGGCCCGGGGCGATGCGGCCGAAGCCAAGGGCAAGGAAGGCACCGTCGCGGCCATGGGCGTCGAGCGCACGCTGGCCGATGCCGCGGCCGAGCAGAACACCACCGAAGAGGCGCTGTGCCAGCAGATGGAGGCGCTGCTGCAGCAGCTGGCCTCGCAGGTTCCGGCCTGACGCCTGGCTTTCGGCGGGGGCCAGTCGCTCGGCCCCTGCCTCTGGCCGGTTCCCTCGCCCTTGCGGGAAAGGGAGCCGGCCGTTTTCGTCACAAGGGCGGCAGCGCGGCCTGGACCTTCTTCGGCAGCTTGCCGCGCACCAGCCGGTAGGAATGGCGGATGCGGTGCGCCAGTTCGTCCGGGGCCGAATCGAGCGGCAGGGCGACCCAGCTGCGATGCAGATAGGCCGCGCGCTCGGCCACGCCGGTCTCGATCAGGAATTCGGCCATCTCGACGCTGTCGGTCTTGACCGAGACATGGGTGCCGACGGTGCCGGTCACCGCGAAGGTCTTGCCGCCGATCTTCCAGCAATCATGGCCGCCGCCCCAGGGATCCGACCATTCGGACCCGGGCTGCGCGGCGCAGATCTCGTTGACCAGTTCGCGGCTCATGGCCCGAGTTTTGCAGCCTCTCTTGGCATAGGCAAGACAATGCGTTATGGCGGGCGCATGAAGGCAGGAACCGCCACCATCCGCTGCATCATTACCGGCTGAAATTTCAGGCGGGCGGTTCACGGTGACCAGTTGACGCCCGCAAAGGGGAAGTCATGGTCGAGATCAGGCTGACGAATACCAGGACGCGGCGGAAAGAGACGTTCCGGCCCATCGATCCGCAAAACGTGCGGCTCTATCTCTGCGGGCCGACGGTCTATGACCGGGCGCATCTGGGCAATGCCCGGCCGGTGGTGGTGATCGACGTGCTGGTGCGGCTGCTGCGCCATGCCTACGGCGCGGATCACGTCACCTATGTGCGCAACTTCACCGACGTCGACGACAAGATCAACGCCGCTGCCCTGGCCCGCAAGGAGGCCGGCGCCCTGGGCACGCTGGAGGCGCTGATCCGCGAGCGCACGCAGGAAACCATCGGCTGGTATCATGCCGACATGGATGCGCTGGGGGCGGAGCGTCCGGACCATGAGCCCCGCGCCACCGATTACATCGCCCAGATGATCGCCATGATCGAGACCTTGATCGCCGGCGGCCATGCCTATGCGCGCGACGGCCATGTGCTGTTCCGGGTGCGCAGCTTTGCCGATTACGGCCAGCTCTCGGGGCGTTCGGTCGACGACATGATCGCCGGCGCCCGGGTCGAGGTCGCGCCCTTCAAGGAAGACCCGATGGACTTCGTGCTGTGGAAGCCCTCGGACGACGAACTGCCGGGCTGGGACAGCCCCTGGGGCCGGGGCCGCCCGGGCTGGCATATCGAATGCTCGGCCATGTCCTACGAACTGCTGGGCGAAAGCTTCGACATCCATGCCGGCGGCATCGACCTGCAATTCCCGCATCACGAGAACGAGATCGCGCAAAGCTGCTGCGCCCATCCGCACGGGGATTTCGCCCGCGTCTGGCTGCATAACGAGATGCTGCAGGTCGAGGGCAAGAAGATGTCCAAGTCCCTGGGCAATTTCTTCACCGTCCGCGACCTTCTGGATCAGGGCATCCCGGGCGAGGTGATCCGCTTCGTGCTGCTGTCCACGCATTACCGCAAGCCGATGGACTGGACGGCCGAGAAGGCGCGCGAGGCCGAGGCCGTGCTGCGCAAGTGGCGCGGCCTTGTCGCGGGCATCGACCCCGCGCCAAGCCCGGCCCCCGCCGTCCTCTCCGCGCTTGCCGACGACCTGAATACCGCGGGGGCGATCGCGGCCTTGCACGAGATGGCGGGGCAGGGCGATGCGCCCGGGCTGCTTGCCGGCGCCCGGATGCTGGGGCTGCTGACCGAGGAACTGGCCGGCTGGATCGCTGCAGGTCCCGACCTGTCGCCCTGGGCCGGGCGCATGACGGCCTTGCGGGCCGAGGCCAAGGCCAGCAAGGATTTCTCGGCCGTCGATGCGCTCAAGCAGCGCCTGCTTTCCGCCGGGGTCGAGGTCCGCATGGGGCCGGCCGGGGTCGAGCTTCTGCCCGGCCCGGATTTCGACGCCGCGAAACTGCCCGAATAACCGCATGCCAGCCAGCCGAAAGGGGCCGCCCCGATGACGCGCCAGCGCCTTTACCTTTACGACACCACGCTGCGCGACGGGCAGCAGACCCAGGGCGTGCAGTTTTCCGCCGCCGAGAAGGCCGAGATCGCGCAGATGCTGGACCGGTTGGGCGTGGATTACATCGAGGGCGGCTGGCCGGGCGCCAACCCGACCGACAGCGATTTCTTCGCCCAGGCGCCGGCGACCCGCGCCACCATGACCGCCTTCGGCATGACCAAGCGCGCCGGTCGCTCGGCCGATAACGACGACGTGCTGGCGGCGGTGATGAACGCGGGCACCCGCGCGGTCTGCCTGGTCGGCAAGACGCATCCCTTCCATGTCCGCGAGGCGCTGGGGATCTCGCTGGAGGAGAACCTCGAAAACATCCGCGTCTCGGTCGCGCATCTGGTGGCCCAAGGGCGCGAGGCGCTGTTCGATGCCGAGCATTTCTTCGACGGCCATGCCGAGGACCCGGATTACGCGCTGGCCTGCCTGCATGCGGCGCGGGAGGCGGGCGCGCGCTGGATCGTGCTGTGCGACACCAATGGCGGCACCCTGCCCGAGCGGGTGGGGCAAGTGACCCGTGCGGTGATCGCCGGCGGCATCCCGGGCGAGCGGCTGGGCATCCATTGCCATGACGATACCGGCAATGCCGTGGCCTGCACCCTGGCCGCCGTCGATGCCGGCGCGCGCCAGGTCCAGGGCACGCTGAACGGGTTGGGCGAGCGCTGCGGCAATGCCAGCCTGACCAGCATCATCCCGACCCTGCTGCTGAAGGAGCCCTATCGCTCGGCGCTGGAAACCGGGATTTCGGCCGAGGGGCTGGCTGGCCTGACCCGCATCTCGCGCCGGCTGGACGAGATATTGAACCGCGCGCCCAGCCGCGGCGCGCCCTATGTCGGCAGTTCGGCCTTCGCCCACAAGGCCGGGCTGCATGCCAGCGCCATCCTGAAAAATCCGGCGACCTACGAGCATGTCGATCCGGCCACCGTGGGCAACGAGCGTATCATCCCGATGTCGAACCAGGCCGGGCAGTCGAACCTGCGCGCCCGTCTGGCCGAGGCGGGGATCGAGGTCGGCCGCGACGATCCGGCGCTGGCGCGCATCCTCGATCTGGTCAAGGCGCGCGAGGATGCCGGCTATGCCTATGACGGCGCCCAGGCCAGTTTCGAGCTGCTGGCCCTGGCCGAGCTGGGCCGGATGCAGCACTATTTCTCGGTCGAGCGCTACCGCGTCACCGTCGAGCGGCGCCGGAACGCGCTGGGGCGGCGCATCTCGGTCTCGGAAGCCGTGGTGGTGGTGCAGATCGGTGGTGAGCGCATGCTCTCGGTCAGCGAGAGCATGGATGCCGAGGGGCATGACCGCGGCCCGGTCAACGCGCTGTGGCGGGCGCTGGCCAAGGATCTGGGCCCCTACCAGGCCGCCATCGACGACATGCATCTGGTGGATTTCCGCGTCCGCATCACCGGCGAAGGGGTCGAGGCGACGACGCGGGTCATCATCGACAGCGCCGACGGCCATGGCAACCGCTGGTCCACCGTCGGCGTGTCGCCCAACATCGTCGATGCCAGTTTCGAGGCGCTGGTCGATGCGATCCGCTGGAAGCTGATCCGCGACAGGGTGGCGCCGGCATGAGCCTTGACGACTGCGCCCAGGCATTGCGCGACCACGATCCCGACCGTTTCGGCATCTGCCTGCTGGTGCCGGCCGAGGCGCGGCCGAAGCTCATGTCGCTTTATGCGCTGAACCTGGAACTGGCGCGGGCGCCGCTCGCCTCGGCCGAGCCGCTGATCGCCGAGATGCGGCTGCAATGGTGGATCGAGCGGCTGGAGGAGATCGGCGCCGGCAAGCCGCAAGCGCATGAATTGCTGACGCCGCTGGCCGAAGCCTGGGGGCCGCGCGCTGCCGCCTTCGCCGTGCTGGCCGAAGCCCGCCGCCGGGATGCGGCGCGCGAGCCGCTGGTCGGGCCGGATGCCGTCGCCGGTTATGTGCGGGATACGGCGGTGCCGCTGGCGCAATTCGCGGCCGAGGCCCTGGGCCGGGGTGGCGCCGGGGGCTTCGCGCCCCCGGACCCCCGCGGGATATTTGGGCAAGAAAGAAATGCAGGGCCCGCGGCAAGGGTGGTCGCCGCCCAGGCCGAAGGCGTGGGGCTGGCGCATTGGCTGGCCGCGCTGCCGGCCTTGCAGGGGCTGGGGCTGGGGCTTTGGGATCCCTCGGCCGGGGTGTTGGGGCAGATTGCCGGCCAGGCCCGCGCGAAACTCGCCGAGGCGAAGGCGCAGCGCCGCCATGTGCCGCGCCGGCTGGCGCCGGTGCTGTTTGCTGGCGCGGGGACCCGGGCGGTGCTGCAGGCGGCGCCGCGGGGGATCGAGGCGCTGGCCGGCGCCGGGCCTTCGGAATTCCGCCGCCGGCTTGCGCTTGGCGCCTTTGCGCTGACGCATCGCTGGTGGATATGAAAAGGGCGGCCAGCGGGGCCGCCCTTCGTCATTCGGGTGTCGCGGGGCTCAGCCGCGCAGGATGGATTTCCCGGCATATTCGGCGGCGGCGCCCAGCATTTCCTCGATGCGGATCAGCTGGTTGTATTTCGCCAGCCGGTCCGAGCGCGCAAGCGAGCCGGTCTTGATCTGGCCGCAATTCGTCGCCACGGCCAGGTCGGCGATGGTGGCGTCCTCGGTCTCGCCCGAGCGGTGCGACATCACCGAGGTATAGCGCGCCCGGTCGGCCATGCGCACCGCGTCCAGCGTCTCGGTCAGGGTGCCGATCTGGTTGACCTTGACCAGCAGCGAGTTGCCGCAGCCCTTGGCGATGCCTTCGGCCAGACGCGCCGGGTTGGTCACGAAGAGGTCGTCGCCGACCAGCTGCACCCGGCCGCCCAGCGTGTCGGTCAAGAGCTTCCAGCCGTCCCAGTCGTCCTCGGCGCAGCCGTCCTCGATCGACAGGATCGGGTAGTCGTTGCAGAGCGCCTCAAGGTAGGCGACGTTCTCGGCCGGGGTCAGCGACTTGCCCTCGCCGGCCATCTCGTATTTGCCGCCCTTGAAATATTCGGTCGAGGCGCAGTCCAGCGCCAGCATGATGTCGTCGCCGGGCTGGTAGCCGGCCTTCTCGATGGCCTTGAGGATGAAGTCCAGCGCGTCGCGGGTGCTGGAGAGGTTCGGCGCGAAGCCGCCCTCGTCGCCGACGCCGGTGGCGAGGCCAGCCGAGGACAGTTCCTTCTTCAGCGTGTGGAACACTTCCGAGCCCATGCGCACGGCCTCGCGGATGTTCTCCGCCGCGACCGGCATGATCATGAATTCCTGGATGTCGATCGGGTTGTCGGCATGTTCGCCGCCGTTGATGATGTTCATCATCGGCACCGGCAGCACGCGGGCGCCCGCGCCGCCGACATAGCGGTAGAGCGGCTGCGAGCAGGCCTCGGCCGCGGCCTTGGCCACCGCCAGCGACACGCCCAGGATGGCATTGGCACCCAGCCGGCCCTTGTTCGGGGTGCCGTCCAGCTCGATCATCATGCGGTCGATGGCGACCTGCTCGGTCGCATCCTCGCCGATCAGGTTCTCGGCGATCTCGCCGTTGACGGCGGCGACGGCCTCCAGCACGCCCTTGCCCAGGTAGCGGGCCTTGTCGCCGTCGCGCTTTTCCACCGCCTCATGCGCGCCGGTCGAGGCGCCCGAAGGAACCGCCGCCCGGCCCATGGTGCCGTCTTCCAGCGTCACATCGACCTCGACCGTCGGATTGCCCCGGCTGTCCAGTATCTCGCGCGCGAATATGTCGATGATGGCCGTCATGTCTGCGTCCCTCTTCCTGACAGGTGTTGGCGGCTGTTTAGCCGACGGGGCCGGGACGGGAAAGCGTCATTCTGTCCCGGCAATCCCATCCTGGCCGGGAATGCGCGAGGTGATGCGCGCCGGGTGATAGCCGCAGGGCACCTCCTCATGCGCGTTGACCGCCAGGTCGGCCCAGACCGGCAGATGGTCAGAGGCCTGCCGCGCGGTCTCGTTGTCGAGGACGCCGCAATCCAGCACCTCGATGCTGCGCGAGACGGCGAAGCGGTCATAGCGCAGGCGCGGGAAGGGCGCGGGCCAGCTGGGGCCCGGGGTGACGACGCGCAGCGCCTCCAGCGCCTCGAGCCCGCGCGAATCGTGCCATTCGTTGAAATCGCCGGTCAGCGCCATCCGGTCGTGGCCGATACGCCGGGCCTGGGCGATGATGCGCGACAGCTGCGCGCGGCGCGACGAGCGGATCAGCCCCAGATGCACCGCCACCACCGTCAGCCCCGGCAGGCGCAGCACCAGCGCGCCGCGCGGTTCGATCCCCGGCAGCGGCAGGCGGCGGATCGCCGCCTTGTCGCGCAGTTCCGGCCGCAACAGGATGGTCTGCCCGTGCCAGCCCAGCGAATTCTCGCCGGTGCCGATGAACGGGGCGGGCACCATGCCGGTGGTCTTTTCGATCAGCTTGCGCGGCAGCGCCTCGGGCCGGGCGCCGAAGCGGAAATCCACCTCTTGCAGGGCGATCACGTCGGCGCCCAGTTCGGCGATGACGGCAAGGTTGCGTTCGGGTGCGTGCGGGCCGGTCATGCCGCGGCACTTGTGCAGGTTGTAGCTGGCCAGTCTCAGTTGGTCGGGGCTTTTCGGCATGGGGCCTTTCGCTGCTGCTCAGGTGCCGCAGAAGGTGCGGCGGACGATCTCCTCGGGCGCCGGGGCCAGCGCATAGGGCTGCCATTCCGGCCGGTCCTCGAAGGGCGCGCGCAACGCCGCGTCGAGCGCGTGGAAGGGCGCGTAATCGCCCTCGCGCCCGGCGGCGATGGCTTCCTCGATGCGGTGGTTGCGCGGGATGCGGCGCGGATTGGCGCGGGCCATGACCGCTGCGGCGTCCGGCAGGTCGCGGATGCGCGCCTGCCAGCCCTCGGCCCAGGCGTCGAACTGCTGGGGCGCGGCGAATTCCTCGCGCGCGCGACCGTCCGCCAGCCCGGCGAAGCTGCGGGTGAAATCCGCCTCCTCGGCCGCCATCAGCGTCAAGAGCCGCTCGATCAGCGCGCGATCCTCGGGGCGCGGCGCGGCGATGCCCAGCTTGGCGGCGAAGCGTTTCAGCCATTCGGCCTGATAGAGGTCCGGGAAGCTGTGGACGATGCGCGTCGCCTCGGCCACCGCCGCCTCGTCATTGCCCATCAGCGGCACCAGGCAGCTGGCGAATTGCGCCAGGTTCCAGACCGCGATGTTCGGCTGCTCGTTCCAGGCATAGCGGCCATGGGCGTCGATCGAGCTGAATACCTTGTCGGGCCGGTAGCCGTCCATGAAGGCGCAGGGGCCGTAGTCGATGGTCTCGCCCGAGATCGACATGTTGTCGGTATTCATCACCCCGTGGATGAAGCCGAGCGCCATCCAGCCGGCGATGGTGGCCGCCTGCCGCTCGACCACGCGCTGCAGCAGGTCCGCCGCGCCGGATGCCTCGGGATAGTGCCGGGCGATGACGTGATCGGCCAGCAGCTGCAGCCGCTCGCGGTCGCCGCGGGCGGCGTAGAATTCGAAGGTGCCGACGCGGATATGGCTGGAAGCGACGCGGGTCAGCACCGCGCCGGGCAGCAGCGTCTCGCGGATCACCGTCTCGCCGGTGGTGACGGCGGCCAATGCCCGCGTCGTCGGGATGCCGAAGGCGGCCATGAACTCGCTGACCAGGTATTCGCGCAGCACCGGGCCCAGCCAGGCCCGGCCGTCGCCGCGGCGCGAGAAGGGCGTCGGGCCCGCGCCCTTCAGCTGGATGTCGAAGCGCGCGCCGTCCGGCGCCACCACCTCGCCCAGCAGCACCGCGCGCCCATCGCCCAGCTGCGGCACGAAGCCGCCGAACTGGTGGCCGGCATAGGCCTGGGCGATGGGCTCGGCCCCTTCGGGCAGGTCGTTGCCGGCCAGCATCGCCACCCCTTCGGGTCCGGCAAGCCAATCGGCATCGAGGCCGAGACGCTCGGCCAGCGGCCGGTTCAGCGCCACCAGCTTCGGGTCGCGCACCGGCGTCGGACGGGTGCGGGTGAAGAAACCTTCCGGCAGTCGGGCATAGCTGTTGTCGAAGTGGATCATCGCGCCCTCCATTCGAACATTATCTAGACCCGATTGCCGGAATGTTAAGGGCGGATCGGGTTCAATGCGTCACGCTGCCCGAGAACAGGTTCACGATGACGACACCCGCGACGATCATGGTCAGCCCGACCACCGCCGCGAAATCCAGCCTCTGGCCAAAGACGAAAAGCCCGATCAGCGAGACCAGCACGATCCCCAGCCCGCTCCAGATCGCATAGGCGATGCCCAGCGGCATGGCCCGGAGCGCCAGCGACAGGAAATAGAACGATGCCGCATAGCACAGCCCCATCAGCAGCGTGGGCACCAGCCGGGTGAACTGTTCGCTGCGTTGCAGGAAGGTGGTGCCGACAACCTCCAGGGTGATGGCGGTGAAAAGCGTGGCATAGGTCAGGACCGGCATGGCGTCTCCACAGGTTCGTCGCCGGCCCATCTAGCCAGAGGCACGAGGGAAAGTCACGCCGTCCCGGCAGCGCGCCCTTGAACCGAATGGCCCAAGCGCGTATCCCACCCTCTGCCCCGTTTCCGCCGCAAGGATGCCGCCCCGTGAAATTTCTCGATCTCGCCAAGGTCTATGTCCGCTCGGGCGGCGGGGGCGCGGGCTGCGTGTCCTTCCGCCGCGAGAAATTCATCGAATATGGCGGGCCGGACGGCGGCGACGGCGGCAAGGGCGGCGATGTCTGGGCCGAGGCGGTGGATGGGCTGAACACGCTGATCGACTTCCGCTTCCAGCAGCATTTCTTCGCCAGGTCCGGCGGGCACGGCATGGGCGCACAGCGCACCGGCGCCAGCGGGGACGATATCGTGCTGCGTGTCCCGGTCGGCACCGAGATCCTCGAGGAGGATCAGGAGACGGTGATCGCCGACCTGACCGAGCCCGGACAGCGCGTGCTGCTGGCCCGGGGCGGTAATGGCGGCTTCGGCAACCTGCATTTCAAAAGCTCGACCAACCGGGCGCCGCGCCACGCCAATCCCGGCCAGCCGGGGGTGGAGCGCACGCTGTGGCTGCGGCTGAAGCTGATCGCCGATGCCGGGCTGGTGGGGCTGCCGAATGCCGGGAAATCGACCTTCCTGTCGGCGGTGTCGAACGCCCGGCCCAAGATCGCCGACTATCCCTTCACCACGCTGCACCCGAACCTGGGCGTGGTCGGCGTGGACGGGCATGAATTCGTCATGGCCGACATCCCCGGCCTGATCGAGGGGGCAAGCGAGGGCAGGGGCCTCGGCGATCAGTTCCTGGGCCATGTCGAGCGTTCGCGCGTGCTTCTGCATCTGGTCGACGGCACCGCCGAAGATGTGGCGCAGGACGCCCGCACCATCCTGACCGAGCTTGCGGCCTATTCCCCGGCGCTGGCGGAAAAGCCGCGGGTGACGGCGCTGAACAAGATCGACGCGCTCGACCCCGAGACGCTGGCCGAGCGCAAGGCGGCGCTGGAGGCCGAGATCGGCGGCCCGGTCCTGCTGATGTCCGGCGTCTCGCGCGAAGGCGTGACCGAGGTCCTGCGCGCGCTCTGGGCGCGGATCGCTCCCTCGCGCAAGCCGGCCGAGGATCGGGAAGACAAGCCGTGGCAGCCGTGACGCCGGAACTGGGCCGCGCGCAGCGGCTGGTGGTCAAGATCGGCTCGGCGCTGCTGGTGAACGGCGCGGGGCTGCGCGCCGAATGGCTGCGCGCGCTTTGCGACGACGTGGCCCAGGCGCGGGCGCGGGGCACGGATGTGGTGCTGGTCTCCTCGGGCGCCATCGCGCTGGGGCGGCAGGTGCTGGGCCTGTCCGCCGGCCCCCTGCGGGTCGAACAGTCGCAGGCAGCGGCGGCGGTGGGCCAGATCAAGCTGGCCCGCGCCTATGAGGAGGCGCTGGCCCCGCATGGCGTCAAGACCGCGCAGCTGCTGGTGACGCTGGACGACACCACCGACCGCCGCCGTTACCTCAACAGCCGCGCCACCATGCAGACGCTGCTGGGCCTCGGCGTGGTGCCGATCGTGAACGAGAACGACACCGTGGCCACCGACGAGATCCGCTTCGGCGACAACGACCGGCTGGCGGCGCAGATCGCGGTGACCTGCGGGGCCGACCAGCTCTTGCTGCTGTCGGACGTGGACGGGCTCTATACCGCCAATCCCAAGACCGACCCCTCTGCGCGCCACCTGCCGGTGGTCGAACAGATCACGCCGGAGATCGAGGCCATGGGCGGCGACCCGATCTCGGGCGTCAGCAAGGGCGGCATGAAGACCAAGCTCTTGGCGGCGCGCACGGCGGTGGCGGGCGGCTGCGCCATGGCCATCGCCGAGGGCTCGGTCCTGAACCCGCTCTCGGCCGTCGCGAATGGCGCGCGCGTGACCTGGTTCCTGCCCGATACCGACCCGCAGGCGGCGCGCAAGCGCTGGATCGCGGCGATGAAGCCCAAGGGCGAGATCACCGTCGACGCCGGCGCGGCGCGGGCGCTGGGGCAGGGCAAGTCGCTGCTGCCGGCCGGCGTGGCCGCCGTCTCGGGCCGCTTCGGCCGCGGCGATCCGGTGGTGGTGCAGGACGGCAAGGGCGCGCGTCTGGCCTGCGGCCTCGTGCGCTATTCCTCGACCGAGGCGCGCGCCATCGCCGGCCACCGCAGCGACGAGATCGAGGGCATCCTGGGCTATCCCGGCCGCGCCGCGCTGATCCATCGCGACGACATGGTGGTGTGAGCCCCGTTTTCGCACCAAGCTTGGGCGTCACGGTCGCAGGAGTATTTTGGGAAACGGTGAAGGGCATTGGCGCCGCACCGCTTTTCACCGTTTCCCAAATACTCCTGCGAGTTTTCAGTCCCGGCGGCGTCGCCCCTCACTCGATCGGGCGCGGCTTGGCGAGCGCGTGGCGGCGCTGGAACAGCCCGCGGATCTGCGACATGCGCACGGCGTTCTGGCCCGGCGCGGGCAGGGCCAGAACCGCGTCCCGCAGCAGCGCGATGCCGTCCTCGCTGCGGCCGGGCAGCGACGCGGCCGGGATCGGGGGGCCGATGGTCACGCGGAAGGGCTGGCCCGCCTTGTTCAGCACCTCGTTGAACAGCGTCACGTCGCGCAGCGTCGGGTGGATCGCGTCGAGCAGGTAGAACAGCGCCGAGTTCCGGGCGCGGATGCGCAGCGGGATGATCGGCGCGTCGAACTTCTTCGCGATCATTGCCGCGCTGGCCATCCAGGGCCGTTCGTGCAGCGTCAGGCCGCGGCGCTTGGCCAGCCGGCCCGAGGGAAAGATCAGGCCGATCCGCCCGCGTCCCAGCGCCTCGCGCGTGTAATCCATGGTGGCGCGGGTCTTGGCGTGGCTGCGCTTTTCGACGCGCCATTCCACCGGGGCGATCAGGCTGTCGAATTGCGGCAGGATGCGCAGGATGTCGTGATTGGCATAGACGAACAGGTCGTCGCGCACCGCCGCGATCACCGCGTTCAGCATGATGCCGTCGGCGATGCCGGTCGGGTGGTTCGAGACGATCAGCGCCGGGCCGGTGGCCGGGATATGCTCGAGTCCCTCGACCCGCAGGTCGCGCAGGATCAGCGCGGCAATGCGGCGCATGACCTCGTCCGTCGGCAGGTCGCGGTATTCGGCCGCCAGGTCCAGCGTGCGCGGATAGCGCAGGAGCCACATCAGCGCCCGACGCGCCAGAGCGTGGTGCCTCCGGCCCGAAAAAAGCCAGGGCGCCCGCTCGGCAATCAGCGGATCGAGACGGCGTTTCATGTCCTCGCGGGCATCCATGGGGCCAGTATTGCCGCGCCCGCCGGATACCCGCAAGGGTGGTTCGACCGGGGTCAGGCGCCACCGGCAAGGATGCGCGTAACCATCTCGGAGGTATTGCGCGACAGCCCGGGCATGGCGGCCAGCCGGCCGAGCGCGGCGCGGGCATGGGCCTGCCTGCCGGCATCGTAGCGCGTCCAGGTCTCGAAGGCCGAGCACAGGCGCGCCGTGGTCTGCGGGTTCACCGGATCGAGCCGCATCAGCCAGTCCACGGTGAAATCGTAGCCCGAGCCGTCGGCGGCGTGGAAGGCGGCATGGTTCGCGGTCAGCCCGCCGATCAGGGCGCGGAAGCGGTTGGGGTTCTTCCAGTCGAAATCCGGCCGCGCGGCAAGGTCGCGGGCGCGGGCCACGGCGCGGCCGGGCGCGGCGCGCAGCGGCTGGACCATGAACCACTTGTCCATGACCAGCCGGTTCCCGGCGAATTCCCGCGCAAAGGCGGCAAGCGCCTCGGCATCCCGGCCGGCGGCGATCAGGCATTCCAGCGCCCCCTGCCGCTCGGTCATGTTCGAGGCGGCGTCGAACAGCGCCTCGGCCCGCGCGCCGCCGTCGATGCGCGACAGCAGGCCCAGGCAGGCCAGGCGCAGGCTGCGCCGCGCCGCGCCCTCGGCATCGGGCCGGTAGGGGCCGGGGGTCTGCATCGCCTCGTAGAGCCGGGCCAGCGCCGGCTCATGCGTTTGGGCGATGTCGCGGGCCAGCGCCTCGCGCCCGGCATGGATGGCGTCGGGGTCGGGGATCTGGCCGCGGGCGGCGATGGTCGTCGCGATCTCTTCCTCGCCGGGCAGCGCCAGGCAGAGCGCGGCGAAGGCGGGGTCGGCCTCGGCATCGTCCAGCAGCCCGCCGATGGCGCGGCTGAACCCGGTGCCGCCTTCGCCCCCGGCGGCCCGCGCGATCAGCCCGTCCAGCGCCAGATCGTGGCCGGCCTGCCAGCGCGCATAGGGGTCGGTGTCATGCGCCAGCAGCAGCGCCTGCTCGTCCGCGGCGATCTCGCGCGCGACCGTCACCGGCGCCGAGAAGCCGCGCAGCAGCGAGACCACCGGCCGCGCGCCCAGCCCGTCGAAATGGAAGCTCTGCTCGGCCTCGGTCATCTCCAGCACCGTGGTCGGCAGCACCTCGTCGCCATTGGGGCCGATCAGGCCGAGCGCGATGGGAATGACCCGCGGCGGCTTTTCCGGCTGGCCGGGGGTGGGCGCGGTCTCCTGGCGGAAATTCAGGGTAAGCCGGCCGTTCTGCCAGTCCTCGGAGAGCGCCAGCCGGGGCGTGCCGGCATCGGTATACCAGTGCTTGAACTGGGTCAGGTCGCGGCCGGTGGCGTCCTCGAAGACCTTGATCCAGTCCTCGATGGTGCAGGCCTGGCCGTCATGGCGGTCGAAATACAGGTCGAGCGCGCGGCGATAGCCCTGATCGCCCACCAGCCGCTTGAGCATGCCGATGACCTCGGCGCCCTTTTCATAGACCGTGGCGGTGTAGAAATTGTTGATCTCCTGGTAATGATCGGGGCGCGGCGGATGCGCCAAGGGGCCCGCATCCTCGCGGAACTGGCGGGCGCGCAGGGTCTGCACGTCATGGATGCGCTTGACCGCGGCCGAGCGCATGTCGCTGGTGAACTGCTGGTCGCGGAACACCGTCAGCCCTTCCTTCAGGCAAAGCTGGAACCAGTCGCGGCAGGTGATGCGGTTGCCGGTCCAGTTGTGGAAATATTCATGGCCGATCACGCCCTCGATGCGCTCGTAATCGCCGTCGGTCGCGGTCTCGGCACTGGCCAGCACCAGCTTGGAGTTGAAGATGTTCAGCCCCTTGTTCTCCATCGCGCCCATGTTGAAATCGTCCACCGCGACGATGTTGAACACGTCGAGATCGTATTCGCGCCCGTAGGCCTCTTCGTCCCATTTCATCGAGCGGATCAGCGATTCCATCGCATAGCCGGCGCGGTCCTGGTCGCCGGGGCGCACCCAGACGTTCAGCGCCACCTTGCGGCCCGACATGGTGGTGAAGCTGTCCGGGACCGCCACCAGATCCCCCGCGACCAGCGCGAACAGATAGGCGGGCTTCGGCCAGGGATCGTGCCAGACGGCCTGGCCCGGCGCCTGCGAGACCGGGTTGCCGTTCGACAAGAGCACCGGCTTGTCCGAGCGGATGGTGACGCGGAAGGGCGCCATCACGTCCGGGCGGTCGGGATACCAGGTGATGTGGCGGAAACCCTCGGCCTCGCATTGCGTGCAGAACATGCCGCCCGACAGGTAAAGCCCCTCCAGCGCGGTATTCGCCTCGGGGTCGATCTCGACCTCGGCGGCGAAGGTGAAGGCGTCGGGCAGGTCGGCGGCGGGGATCACCAGCCGCTCGCCCGCGGCTTGCGCGGGGTCGAGCGGGCGGCCGTCGATCGCCAGCGACAGCGTCTTCAGCCCGGCCCCGTCCAGCACCAGGTCGCCCGCGCCCTTGCGGCGGAAGTCGATCTGCGAGCGCACCCGCGTCGCGCGGGGGACGAGGTCGAATTCCAGCCGGGTCTCGGCGATCTCGTAGGGATAGGGGCGCCAGTCGGCGAGATATTGCGTGACGGTCATGCGGCACCTTCCGGGCAGGTGAAAAAAATCGACGGCACAGGGGAACTTGTGCGAAACCCAAGTGTTAGACGCAGGATAGCCGGGTCGCAAGCCGGGGTCCGTCCCGGCCGACCAGCAGCAAGCGCCAACCAGAAGAGCGAGGAACAAGCATGGCCCATTACGACCCGAACGATCCGAAACGGACGGAAGGCACCGATCCGCAACGCCCGGCCGCCGCGCCCGAAACCTATGTCGAGCCGGTCGAGCGTCGCGCCTCGCCGCTGCCGCTGATCATCGGCATCCTGCTGGCCCTGGCCATCGCCTATTTCGTGCTGCAGTATTTCATGGGCCGCGACCAGGGCGCGACCACCACCGGCGAGGATGCCGCGGTGACCACCACCGAACCCGTCGACGGCGCCACCACCGAGCCGATCGGCACCACGACCGAGCCCGCCGCCGACGCGGCCTCGGATGCGGCGACCGCCGCCGAGGATGCCGCCGAAGCCGCGGGAGAAGCCGCCAGCGAGGCCGCCACCGCCGCCGAGGATGCCGCAGATGCCGCCGGCACCGCGGTGAACGACGCGGTCGAGGACGCCACCAGCGCGGCCGGCGAAGCCGCCCAGGACGCCGCCGAAGCCGCGGGCGAGGCCGCGACCTCTGCACAGGAAGCCGCCGAGAGCGCCGCCGAGGCGACGGGCGAGGCGATGCAGGACGCCGGCGAGGCGCTGGACGACGCCATCACCGTGGAAGAGCCGGAGACCACCACGCCTCCGGCCGGTGAAACCACCACCACGCCGCCGCCGGCCAACAACTGATCGCCCCTTGGGGCTGCACGCCGCCGTCCGGTCCTCCGGGCGGCGGATTTTCAATTTATCCGCAAGAGTGAATTGCGGAACGCTTGAGGATCGGGCCGGTTGAAACGGGCGGCCGTTTGGCATACCACGGTGCACCAAGCCAGCCGGACATTTGAAGCAAGGGGAAATGCCATGGGTCGCGTGGAAAAGGCAGGATTGCGGGTCGACGAGACGCTTGCCGCCTTCATCAACGAACGTGCGCTGCCCGGCAGCGGCGTCGAGCCGCGCCGTTTCTGGGAAGGGCTCTCGACTTTGATCCATGAGTTCGGCCCCCGCAACCGGGCGCTGTTGGACAAGCGCGACGAGCTGCAATCGGCCATCGACGCCTGGCATATCGCCCATCGCGCCGAGCCGAAGGATGCCGGCGCATACCGCGATTTCCTGACCGAGATCGGCTATCTGGTCCCCGAGGGCGAGGATTTCCAGATCGAGACCCCCGAGACCGATCCGGAATTCTCCAGCATCGCGGGGCCGCAACTGGTGGTGCCGATCACCAATGCGCGCTACGCGCTGAACGCCGCCAATGCCCGCTGGGGCAGCCTTTATGACGCCCTTTACGGCACCGATGCCCTGGGCGACCTGCCGCAGGGCAAGGGCTACGACGCCGCGCGCGGCGACCGGGTGATCGCCTGGGGCCGCGATTTCCTCGACACCGCCGCGCCGCTGGCCGAGGGCTCCTGGGACGGGATCGACGGGCTGTCGGTCAGGAATGGCGCGCTGGTCCCGGCACTGCGCGACGCCGCCAAGTTCGCCGGTCATCGCGGCGAGGCCGAAAATCCGACCGACATCTTCCTGAAGAACCACGGGCTGCTGATCCGCATCGTCCTCGATCCGTCCACCTCGGTCGGCGGGCAGGACAAGGCCGGCATCGCGGACATCGTGATCGAATCGGCGCTGTCGGCGATCATGGATTGCGAGGATTCCGTCGCCTGCGTCGACGGCGCGGACAAGGCGCTGGCCTATGCCAACTGGCTGGGCCTGATGGACGGCACCCTGGCCGAAGAGGTCGAGAAGGGCGGCAAGACCTTCACCCGCCGCCTGAACCCGGACGTGACCTTCACCGCGCCCGACGGCTCGGAGGTCACCGCCAAGGGCCGGGCGCTGATGCTGGTGCGCAATGTCGGCCACCTGATGACCACCCCGGCCGTGCTGGACCGCGAGGGCAACGAGGTCTTCGAGGGCCTGCTGGACGCCATGGTCACCACGCTTTGCGCCAAGCGCGACCTGGACCGCGCGGGGCCGAAGAACTCGGTCACGCAGTCGATCTATGTGGTCAAGCCCAAGATGCACGGGCCGGAGGAAGTCACCTTCGCCTCCGAGACCTTCGATTTCGTCGAGGAGGTGCTGGGCCTGCCGCGTCACACCGTCAAGCTGGGCATCATGGACGAGGAGCGCCGCACCTCGGCCAATCTCAAGGAATGCATCCGTGCCGCGAAGCACCGGGTGGCCTTCATCAATACCGGCTTCCTCGACCGCACCGGGGACGAGATCCACACCTCGATGGAGGCGGGCGCCATGCTCGCCAAGGGCGAGATGAAGACCCAGCCCTGGATTTCCGCCTATGAGGACCGCAACGTCGATATCGGTCTGGCCTGCGGGCTGGCCGGCAAGGCGCAGATCGGCAAGGGCATGTGGGCGATCCCGGACCGCATGGCCGAGATGCTCGAGCAGAAGATCGCCCATCCCATGGCCGGCGCCAACACCGCCTGGGTGCCCAGCCCGACCGCAGCGACCCTGCACGCGACGCATTACCACAAGGTCGACGTCTTCGCCCGCCAGGCGCAGATCGCGGCCCTGCGCCGGCCCGCGCGGCTGGATGACCTGCTGACCATCCCCCTGGCCGGCGGCCGCAACTACAGCGAGGAGGAGATCGCCCGCGAGCTGGAGAACAATTGCCAGGGCATCCTTGGCTATGTGGTGCGCTGGATTGACCAGGGGGTCGGCTGCTCGAAGGTGCCGGACATCAACGACGTGGGCCTGATGGAGGACCGCGCCACGCTGCGCATCTCGGCCCAGTCGCTGGCGAACTGGCTGCATCACGGCATCGTCACCGACCGGCAGGTCATGGATGCCTTCCGCAAGATGGCCGCGGTGGTGGACCGCCAGAACGCCGGCGACCCGGCCTATCTGCCCATGGCGCCCGGCTATGACGGCGTGGCCTTCCAGGCGGCCTGCGACCTGGTCTTCCTGGGCCGCATGCAGCCCTCGGGCTATACCGAGCCGGTGCTGCATGCCCGCCGCCTGCAGGCCAAGGCCGAGCGGGCGCAGCAGGCCGCGTGATCGTCGCGCGGCTGGCCGCCCTGCCGCCGGTCTGGCTGGCGCTTTTCGCGCTGGCCGGGGCGGGGGCGGGATGGCTGATCCCGCTGCCCCTGCCCGGAGGGCTGCGCGGGGCGGGTCTGGTCCTGATCGGTGCCGCGCTGGCGCTGATGCTCTGGGCGGCGCTGACAATGGCGCGGGCCCGCACCACCGTCATGCCCGGCCGCCGGCCCGAGGCGCTGGTGACCGGCGGACCGTTCCGCTTCTCGCGCAATCCGATCTATCTGGGCGACGTGATTCTGCTGGCCGGGCTGATGCTGGCGCTGGCGGCGCCCGCGGGGCTGTTGGTGGTGCCGGCCTTTGCCCTGTTCCTGCAGCGCCGCTTCATCCTGCGCGAAGAGGCGGTGATTGCCGCGGCTTTCGGTTCCGCCTATGACCGCTATAGGATGCAGGTCAGGCGCTGGATCTAGGGAGGTCATCATGGAACGCACGCGCATCAACCGCATCATGGCCGAGGCGGCCGAGCTGATCGGCAAGGCAGGCTTCCACCTGCCGCCCTTCGCGCATTGGAGCCCCGAGGAGTTCCGCGCCCGCGCCACCCCCGCCATCCGCGAGGGGCGGCTGGGCTGGGACATCACCGATTACGGCCAGGGCGATTTCGACCGGCTCGGTCTGTTTCTTTTTACCCTGCGCAATGGCCGGCTGGCCGACCTGCAGGCCGGGCGGGGCATGGTCTATGCCGAAAAGCTGCTGATTTCGCAGGAAAACCAGATCAGCCCGATGCATACCCATGTCATCAAGACCGAGGATATCATCAACCGCTGGGGCGCCACCCTGGCCATCCGGCTCTGCGGTTCGGACGCGCAGGGCCGCATGGACCGCAATGCGCCTTGCCGGGTCGATTGCGACGGCATCCCGCGCGAGGTGGCGGCGGGCGGGGTGCTGCGGCTGGGGCCGGGCGAATCCGTGACCCTGCGGCCCGGGGACTGGCATGAATTCTGGGCCGAGGGCGGGCCGGTGCTGATCGGCGAGGTCTCGACGGTAAACGACGATCTGACCGACAATATCTTCGCGGCCCCCATCGGCAGGTTCGCGAATGTCGTCGAGGACGAGGCGCCGCTGCACCTTCTGGTCAGCGATTACGATTCTGACGTGACGTAACATTTCCGGATCGCTCCCGCCGTCACGCCCTTGTGAAAGATTATTGCGCTCTGCTATGGGGGACGTTGGAAGTCGCTAACAGGGGAGATCGCCTGGTGAAGATCGGCGGATTGAGAGAGCGTTTTGGGGGTGAGGCGCGTGTTGCGGTGACTCCGTCCTCTGCGGCGCATCTGCAGAAGCTTGGGCATGAGGTTTACGTCGAGGCGGGCGCCGGGGTTCGTGCGGGGTTTTCGGACGCGGCCTATGAGGCGGCCGGGGTCGCGGTTCTGCCGGACGCCGCGGCGCTGATCGGCGCGGTGGACGTGGTGGTCAAGGTGCGGCCGCCCGAGCCCGGGGAACTGCGGCAGATGCGGCGCGGCCAGGTGCTGATCTCGCATTTCTGGCCGGCGCAGAACCCGGACCTGCTGGAGCTGGCGCGCGAGCAGGGCGTCACCGCCATCGCCATGGACATGGTGCCGCGCATCTCGCGGGCGCAGAAGATGGATGCGCTGAGCTCGATGGCCAATATCGCCGGCTACCGGGCGGTGATCGAGGCGGCGAACAATTTCGGCCGCTTCTTCACCGGCCAGGTGACGGCGGCGGGCAAGGTGCCGCCGGCCAAGGTGCTGGTGGTGGGCGCCGGCGTCGCCGGGCTTGCCGCCATCGGCGCCGCGGTCAGCCTGGGCGCGCAGGTCCATGCCTTCGACGTGCGCCCCGAGGTGGCCGAGCAGATCGAATCGATGGGCGCGGAATTCGTCTATCTGGACTTCCAGGACCAGGTGCAGGACGGGGCCGCCACCGGCGGCTATGCCGCGCCCTCCTCGCCCGAGTTCCGCGAAAAGCAGCTCGAGAAGTTCCGCGAACTGGCGCCCGAGATGGACATCGTCATCACCACGGCGCTGATCCCCGGCCGCGACGCGCCGAAGCTGTGGACCGCCGACATGGTCGCGGCGATGAAGACCGGCTCGGTCATCGTCGACCTGGCGGCCGAGCGCGGCGGCAATTGCGAGCTGACCGTCCCGGACGAGCGCATCGTCACCGAAAACGGCGTGGTGGTGATCGGCTATACCGATTTCCCGTCGAGGATGGGGGCGCAAGCCTCTGTACTTTATGGCAACAACATCCGCCACATGCTCTCGGACCTGACGCCGGGCAAGGACGGCGTCATCGTCCAGAACATGGAGGACGACGTGATCCGCGGCTCGACCGTCACCCATGACGGCGACGTGACCTGGCCGCCGCCGCCGCCCAAGGTCGCGGCCATCGCCGCCGCGAAGCCCAAGGAAAAGCCCAAGGAGCCGACCCCCGAGGAACGGCGCGCGCAGGAAATCGCCGCCTTCCGCGCCCAGACCCGCAGCCAGGTGACGCTGCTCGGCGCGGGGGCGGTGCTGATGCTGCTGGTGGGGCTGTTCGCGCCCGCAAGCTTCCTGTCGCATTTCATCGTCTTCGTGCTGGCGGTCTTCGTCGGCTTCCAGGTGATCTGGAACGTCAGCCATTCGCTGCACACGCCCTTGATGGCGATCACCAACGCCATCTCCTCGATCATCATCGTCGGCGCGCTGCTGCAGATCGGCTCGGGCGGCTGGCTGGTGGTGCTTCTGGCGGCGCTGTCGGTGCTGATGGCGGGCGTCAACATCTTCGGCGGCTTCCTGGTCACGCGCCGGATGCTCGCCATGTTCCAGAAGTCGTAAGGGGAGAGGGCGCATGGAATACGGATTCACCACCGCCGCCTATGTGGTCGCGGCCGTGCTGTTCATCCTGTCCCTGGGCGGGCTCTCGGGCCAGGAAAGCGCCAAGCGCGCGGTCTGGTACGGCATCGCGGCCATGGCGCTGGCGGTGGTCGCGACGCTGATCGGGCCGGGCTATGGCAATTGGGGGCTGACGCTGGTCATGCTGGCCATCGGCGGCGCCGTGGGCTGGGTCGTGGCCAAGCGGGTGCAGATGACCGAGATGCCGCAGCTGGTCGCGGCCATGCACAGCCTGGTCGGCCTGGCCGCGGTGCTGATCGGCTTCAACGCCCAGTTCGAGCTGGCGCGGGTGATCCGCGCCCGCGCCACGGATGCCGCCGCGCATTTCGAGGGCTTCGCCGCGGTGCTGGCGCACAAGACCCCGGCCGAGATCGCCATGCTGAAGGTCGAGGTCTTCCTGGGCATCTTCATCGGCGCGGTGACCTTCACCGGCTCGGTGGTGGCCTTCGGCAAGCTGGCGGGCAAGATCGACGGCAAGCCCCGCAAGCTGCCGGGCGGGCATATGCTGAACGCCGGCGCGGCGGCGCTGTCGGTGCTGCTGGGCATCCTCTATTGCGCCGGGATCGGGCCGGCGGTGCCGTGGCTGCTGCTGATCACGCTGCTGGCCTTCTTCATCGGCTATCACCTGATCATGGGCATCGGCGGCGCCGACATGCCGGTGGTGGTGTCGATGCTGAACAGCTATTCCGGCTGGGCGGCGGCGGCGATCGGCTTCACGCTGGGCAACGACCTGTTGATCGTGGTGGGCGCGCTGGTCGGCTCCTCGGGTGCGATCCTGAGCTACATCATGTGCAAGGCGATGAACCGCAATTTCGTCAGCGTGATCCTGGGCGGCTTCGGCGGCGAGGCGGGCCCGGCGATGGAGATCGAGGGCGAGCAGGTGGCCATCGACGCCGACAGCGTGGCGGCGGCCTTGAACGATGCCGACGAGATCATCATCGTGCCGGGCTATGGCATGGCGGTGGCGCAGGCGCAGCAATCGGTGTCGGAGCTGACCCGCAAGCTGCGCGCCAAGGGCAAGACCGTGCGCTTCGCCATCCATCCGGTGGCGGGCCGCCTGCCGGGGCACATGAACGTGCTCCTGGCCGAGGCCAAGGTGCCCTATGACATCGTGCTGGAGATGGACGAGATCAACGAGGATTTCCCCTCGACCGACGTGGCGATCGTGATCGGCTCGAACGACATCGTGAACCCGGCGGCGCAGGAGGACCCCAACAGCCCCATCGCCGGCATGCCGGTGCTGGAGGTGTGGAAGGCCAAGCAGGTCTTCGTCAGCAAGCGCGGCCAGGGCACCGGCTATTCCGGCATCGAGAACCCGCTCTTCTACAAGGAAAACACCCGCATGTTCTACGGCGACGCAAAGAAATCCATCGACCAGCTCCTGCCCATGATCGAGTGAGGGGGGAATGACGAAAGCGGGCCGCGAGGCCCGCTTTTTCATATCCGCGCCTTTAGTCCCGGGTCCCGGCTTCAGATCGCATCCAGCATCGACTTGATGACATCGGTGGGCAGGGCGGGATGCAGTGCCAGCTTGCGGGTGCGCTTGCCCTTGCGCGGGATCAGCAGCGCGCAGCGCGTGGCAAGCGCAAGCGAGCCCTCGCCCGACTGGGCGATGGCCCCCGCCCGCCAGCGCGAATGCGGACCGAAACGCATGATGCTTTCGATGGTGCCGGGCACATAGCCCTCGGTCTCGGCCGAATCGATCAGGGCGTCGTGGATGATGGGGGGCAGATACATGGGCGCCGGCATTCGAGGATCAACATTTCAGACATGTGTTAATCCGCGGCGGCCGCGATGAGTATATGCCCTTTTGAACAGGTCTGCCATACAAGCCATGCGCGTATCGCGCCGGCCCGGTTCGTCCGCTGGCCGAAAGGCTCAGGGCGTGATCAGGATCGGCGTGCCGTCGCGCACCATGGCGTAGATATCCTCGACCTCGGCATCGGTGACGGAGATGCAGCCGGCCGTCCAGTCGTGGCGCAGCTTGGAGAGCGCCCGCCCCTCGGGGCCCTGGCCATGGATGAAGATGTCGCTGCCGGCGCTGCGCCCGATGGCTGCCGCCAGGGCCTTGTCCTGCGCATTGGGATAGGAGATCCCGATGGACAGGTGGTAGCGGCTGTCGGGATTGCGGCGGTCGATGAAATAGAGCCCCTCGGGGGTCTTGCCGTCGCCCTCGAACTGCTTGTGGCCTATGGGCTCGTTGCCCAGCCCGATGCGATAGGCTTTCAGCACCGTATTGCCGCTGAGCAGCAGCATCTGCCGCGCGCCCTTGTTGACCACGACCTGCGTGACCGGAGGGCCGGAATAGGTCTTGAACTTGCTGGGCGCGCAGGCGGCAAGCCCAAGGATAAGCGCGATGGCGCAGATGCGACTCAGCCAGCCTGTCATGCGATGCCCTCGATCCGGTGTTTTGCCTTATTTTGCCTGTCCCGCGCCCGCTGGGCAATGCGGCAGGCTTCACGAAATCCTGATGCGCCGGGCGGCGGCGTGGCAGATTTGCCAGCGCCGCGAAATCGCCGGGCTTTCCTGTTGCGGGAAAGATGGCCGCGGCTAATCATGCGGCCATGAACGACGAAGACGAACACCCCCAGCGTTACGCCCTGGTGAACGAGTTGCATGCCCGGCCCTCGCCGCGGCTTCGGGCGCCCTGCACCGCGGTCTTTCTGGCGATCAAGGAGCCGCGCGACGCCGCCAACCGCGACCGGGCCCGGGACGTGGCGCATCTGGCCGAGCTTTGCGCCCGGCACGGCGCGCCGCGCCCCGACACCAGCGCCGGGCATTACGCGGCGCAGCTGGGCCGCCATCAGCTGCGCTGGGAAAGCCATACCGAGTTCGTCACCTATGCCGCCTTCGCGCCCGGCCTGCCGCCGCGGCCCTTCGACCCCTCGGCCGGGGCGATCTTTCCGCATGACTGGCAGCACCACGCGCCGGGCAAGCGCATTGCCGCGGTGATGATCCAGGTCGATATCCTGCCGGACGATCCGGCCGACATCCTGCCGCGCCTGTCGGAATGGTTCGCGGCCGACAGCATGGCCTCGGTCTGGGTGCTGGAGGAGGCGGCGGTGGTGGCCGGCGATTTCCGCATCGATCCGGCCGGCTGGATGCGCTTTGCGCTGTTCGTCAAGCCCGGCACCCAATCGGGCCGGATCGGCCGCATCGTCCAGCGCCTGCTGGATCTCGAAACCTATCGCGCCATGTCCATGCTGGGCCTGGGCCGCGCCCGCGAACTGACCCGGCAGTTGAACGCGCTGGACCCGCAGCTCAGCGACATCGTCCAGGGCATGAGCGACGACAGCCGCCCCGCCGACGCGGTGCTGCAAGACCTGCTCTCGGTCTCGACCCGGCTGGAGAGCGCGGCGACCCAGCACGCCTTCCGCTTCGGCGCCAATGCGGCCTATGAGGCCATCGTCATGGACCGCGTCGCCTCGCTGCGCGAGTCGCGCTTTCTCGGCGGGCAGATGCTGACCGAGTTCATGGCGCGGCGCTATCTGCCCGCCATGCGGACCGCGAAATCGGCCGAGAAGCGGCTCTCGGCCATGCTGGACCGCAGCGAGCGCGCCGGCGAGCTGCTGCGCACCCGCGTCGACGTGCAGCGCAGCGCCCAGAATCAGGAGTTGATGCAGCGCATGGACCGCCGCGCCGACCTGCAATTGCGGCTGCAGCACACGGTCGAGGGGCTGTCGGTCGTGGCGATCAGCTATTACGCGGTCGGCCTGCTGGGCTATGCGCTTTATCCGCTGGCCCATGCGCTGCATATCGACAAGGCGGTGCTGGTCGCGGCGCTGACGCCGGTCGCGGTGCTTGGCGTCTGGCTGGGCATGCGGCGCATCCGGGCGCGGCTGCATGACGGCAGCGGCCACTAGCGCCGGCCGCGGGCTTGGCCGATAAGGCGCGCAATCCGTGACCCGAAGAAGGAGAGAATCGGTGAGACAGGCCCTTTCCCTTTGCGCGGTGCTGGCCCTTGCGGCCTGCGGCGTGCCCCTGGTGCCCTTCGTCTGATGGCGGGGCGGCTCATGATGTATGGCCTCGGCCATTGCTCGACCTGCCAGAAGGCGCAGGCCGAGCTGGAGGCCGCGGGCTGGCAGGTCGAATTCCGCGACGTGGCCAAGGCGCCGCTGGACCGGGAGGAATGGCAGCGCATGATCGCCGAGTTCGGCGAGAAGCTGGTCAACCGCGCCAGCCTGACCTGGCGCGGCATGTCCGAGGAGGAGCGCGCAGGCACGCCCCTGCAGATGCTTTCGGCCAAGCCCTCGCTGATGAAGCGCCCGGCCATCGTCCAGGACAACAAGCGCCTGCTGGGCTGGACCGCGAACGTCAAGCGCGCGCTGGGGGTGGCGGCCTAGGCCGCCCCTTCACACGACATAGCGGTCGCGGCGGTGGTTGATCGCGATCACCAGGTTCAGCACCAGCGCGCCCAGAAAGGACCAGGCGACGCTTTGCCAGTCGCGCAGCATCAGCGCCGCCAGGAACAGGCAGGCGTCGAAGATCAGCTGCGTCCAGCCGGCGCGAAAGCCTGTCGCGTCCTGCAGATACAGCGCCACGATGCCGATCCCGCCCAGCGAGGCGCCGTGCCGGAACAGCGCCAGCAGCGCCGAACCGGTCAGGAATCCGACCAGCACCGCGCCCACCGCGGGATGGACATGGCCGAATTCCAGCCCGGCCGGCAGGACCGCGACCAGGACCGACATCGCCGCCACGGCGATGAAGGTCTTGAGCATGAAGCCCAGCCCCAGCCGCCGGTAGCCCAGCCAGTAGAAGGGCAGGTTCACCACGAAGAACACCGGCGCGAAGCCCCAGCCGGTGGCATAGGAGATCAGGATCGCCAGCCCCGCCGTCTGGCCGGTGACGAAGCCCAGATGGGTCAGCAGCAGCACGCCGGTCGCGGCCATGAAGCTGCCATAGGCCAGACCTTGCGCGTCCTCGATCGGGCTGTGGCGGCGGGGGGATGTGTCGCTCATCCGCCCCTCTTGCCCGCGGCGGCGAGGGGCGGCAAGGGGGGCGGGCTGGGACGGATCAGCGCAGGGGCGTGACGTCGGGTCCCTCGGCGGCAACGGCGGCAGCCTCGGCCGGGGCCGCCTTCCGCGAGATCCGGGCGGTGAAGGCGTCGCTCGGGTCGCGGCGCAGCACGGCCTGGGACCCGCCGACGCGCAGGGCCTCGACCGTGCGGCGGTATTCCGCCTCGTCCAGCGCCCCGCCGGCCGAAAGCAGCGGGCCGATCCGGCGCAGCATTGCGGCCTGCCGCTGCACCGCCGCCTCGTCCGGATCGGGGCCGAGGATCAGCCGCGCGGTTTCCTCGGGATTTTCCGCCGCCTCGCGCCAGCCCTTCATGCTGGCGCGCAGAAATCCCGCCAGTTGCGCCTCGGCCTCGGGCCCGGCCAGCTGCCCGGCAAGAACGTAAAGCCCGTCCTCAAGCACCGAGGCGCCCTGGTCCCGCGGGTCGAGCTCGATCAGGCCCTCGCCCGGCAGCGGGTCGTAGCTCAGCGTGCTGATGCAGGCAGCCTGCTTCTGGCGCAGCATCTCGGCGCCCGGCCATTGCGCCAGCAGCGCGACGCCGGACAGGCTGTCGTCGGGGACCAGTCCCAGCCGGTTCAGCCAGGCCCGCAGCGGATAGTCCGTGCCCCCGAACCAGCTGCCGATGGTCTTGCCGCGCAGATCGGCGGCGCCGGCCACGCCCGTCTCGCGCAGGCAGGTCAGCCGGAGCGCCGGATGGGCGAAGATCTGGCCGATATTGACCACCGGCAGGCCGTTTTCCCGCGCCAGCAGCGCGGTGGGCAGCCATTCCACCGCCAGGTCCGCCTCGCCCCGCGCCAGCGCCTCGAAGGGCGGCGCGCCGTCGGCGGGGCGCAGGGTGACGGTCAGCCCTTCCTCGGCATAATGGCCGCGCGCCTCGGCCAGCAGGAAGCCGGCGGATTCTGCCAGGGCCGGGCCGCGCAGCTGCACGGTCAGTTCCCCGGCCCGTGCAGTCAGCGCGGCCAGCGTCAGGGCCAGGGCGGGAAGCAGGGATTTCGTCATCCGTCTCATCGCCGGCCATGGTTAGACGGCCCGGTTCAGCGGCGCAAGCAATCGCGCCGCACGATGCCGCGAGCGGCGTCAGTCGCGCGAATAGATGTCCTCGTAGCGCACGATGTCGTCCTCGCCCAGATAGGCGCCGGTCTGCACCTCGATCAGCACCATCGGCACCTTGCCGGGATTCTCCATCCGGTGCACGGCGCCCAGCGGCACATAGATCGACTGGTTCTCGGTCACCAGCGTCTCGGTGTCGTTCACCGTCACCCGCGCCGTGCCGCTGACCACGATCCAGTGCTCCGAACGGTGGAAATGCGATTGCAGCGACAGCGCGCCGCCCGGGTTGACCACGATGCGCTTGACCTGGAAGCGGTCGGCCAGCGCCAGCGTCTCGAACCAGCCCCAGGGGCGGTGGTCGCGCAGGAAGGTCTCGGCCTGCCGGGCGCCCTTGGCCTTCAGCGCCGAGACCGCCTTCCTGACCTCTTGCGCGCGGTCCATGCCGGCGACCAGCACCGCGTCCTTGGTGGCAACGACCATCACGTCCTTCAGCCCGATGCCCACCACCTCCATCCCCTCGTCCTGCGAGCGCAGCAGCACGTTGTCGCAATCGATGGCGGTCGAGCGGCGGTCGGTGACGGCGCCGCGTTCGGCCGGCGCGGCGGCCTGCGCCTCGTGCCAGACCGCGTCCCAGCCGCCAAGATCCGACCAATAGCCCGAAAAGCGCACCACCGACAGATTGTCGGCCTTTTCCAGCACCGCGTAATCCACCGAGCGGTCGGGCAGCTGCTCCCAGGGCTCGGGCGCCAGCCGCAGGAAGCCGAGATCCGTCTGGGCCTCGGCCAGCGCCGCCTCGACGGGGGGCAGGTATTCCGGCGCATGGGCCCTGAACGCCTCGACCATCGTTCGGGCGGCAAACAGGAAGATCCCGGCATTCCACAGGAAATTGCCCTGCGCGATCATCTGCGCCGCTTTCTCGGCATCGGGCTTCTCGACGAAGCGTTTCAGCACCAGCGGGCCTTCGCCCTCGTCCTCGGCCTCCATGTAGCCATAGCCGGTTTCGGGCCGGGTGGGGGCGATGCCGAAGGTGACGATGCGGCCCGCCTGCGCGGCGGGCAGGCCCAGATCGACGGCGCGGCCGAAGGCCTCGGCATCGGGCACCACATGGTCCGAGGGCGCGACCAGCAGCACCGCATCGGGGTCCTTTTCGGCGGCGCTCAGCGCGGCGGCCAGGATGGCGGGGGCGGTGTTGCGGCCAGCGGGCTCGATCAGGATGGCCGCGGGCGCGATGCCGATCTGGTCCAGCTGCTCGGCGACGATGAAGCGGAAATCGGCATTGGTCATCACCAGCGGCGCGCCGTAGCGCGGACCGTGAAGCCGGCGGGCCGAGGCCTGGAACAGGCTTTCCTCGCCCACCAAGGGCGCGAATTGCTTGGGAAAGCTCTTGCGCGAGACGGGCCACAGCCGGGTGCCCGATCCTCCGGCCAGCAGAACAGGGGTGATCGTCATGAAAATCGCTCCATCGGCCCGGGGGCCGTTTCATCCGCTTTCGTTATCCGCCGGCAGCCTTTCGCGCGCAACTTGCGCAAACCGTCAGGGCGGCGGGGCGTGGTCCCCGGAATAGCATGCCGGGCCCGAAGCGGCAAATCCGCCGGTCAATAGCCCCGCGCCCGGTCCACCAGATGCAGCAGCGGCTGGCCGCGCATGGCGCGGCGCAGGTTCTCGGCCGCGACCGGCGCGGCGCTGGAGGGCCGGGTCTCGGCCGCCACATGCGGGGTGACGGTGATGCGCGGATGGCGCCAGAACGGATGTTCTGGCGGCAAGGGTTCGTGCCGGAACACGTCCAGCACCGCGCGCGCCGCCGGGTCGCGGTCCAGCGCCGCGATCAGCGCCGGTTCGTCGATCAGCGTGCCGCGCCCGGCATTGATGATCGTCGCGCCCGCCGGCAGCAGCGCCAGCCGTTCGGCGTTCAGCAGGTCGCGGGTCTCGGCCGTGTCGGGTAGCAGGCAGACCAGGATCTCGGCGCGGCGCAGGGCCTCGGGCAGGGCCGCGCCGGGCAGGACCTCGATCCCCGGCACGGCGCGGCCGGATGCGGACCAGCCGGTGACCCGGAAACCCAGCCCCGCCAAGGCCGAGGCCACGGCC
This sequence comes from Paracoccus sp. MA, assembly GCF_020990385.1. Lineage (NCBI taxonomy): Bacteria > Pseudomonadati > Pseudomonadota > Alphaproteobacteria > Rhodobacterales > Paracoccaceae > Paracoccus > Paracoccus sp. MA. The sequence goes on along the minus strand of NZ_CP087597.1, from coordinate 941,994 downwards.
CGCCCCAGTTCGCCCATGCCCAGCACGGTGACGCCGCGCCCGGCGGCCAGCGGCGGGGTCAGGTGGTTGCGCCAGACCCCGTCCTGCGCATGGCGGTCCATGCCCAGATGCGCCCGCAGCGCCCAGCCGGTGCAATATTCCACCATGCCCTGCGCCAGGCCCGGATCGACCATCCGGCACAGCGGCTGCGTCAGGGTCGGGTTGGTCACGATGCGCTCGACCCCCGCCCAGAGGCTTTGCACGACGCGGGCGCGGGTGAAGGGAGTGAAATCCAGCGTGGCGCCGTCCTCGGGATAGCCGGGCGCATAGATCAGCGCGTCGAAACCGGCCGGATCGCCGTCGCGGCGCAGATCCATCTCGGGGCAGGCGGCACGCAGGGCGGGCGCCCAGGCGTCCCACAGCCGGGCAGGGGCGGCGAACAGCACCCGCATCCGGTCAGCCCCGCGGCCGGTGGACATGGGCCGATTGCACGATGCCGAAGGCCATCAGCAGGATCATCAGCGAGGTCCCCCCATAGCTGACCAGCGGCAGGGGCGAGCCCTTGGCGGGCAGCATCCCCATCACCGTGGCCATGTTGATCGAGAAATACAGGAAGAACGTCCCGGCGATGCCGATGGTCATCAGGCTGGCGAAGCGGTCGCGGTTGGTCAGGGCCGAATACATGCAGAAGCCCAGGATCAGCACATAGAGCATCAGCAGCGAGCCGGCGCCGACAAAGCCGAATTCCTCGGCCAGCGAGGTGAAGATGAAGTCGGTATGCTTCTCGGGCAGGAAGTTCAGCCGCGACTGCGTGCCCTGCATGAAGCCGCGCCCCGACCAGCCGCCCGATCCCAGCGCGATCTGCGCCTGGGCGATGTTGTAGCCGGCCCCCAGCGGGTCCGAGCTTGGGTCGAGGAAGGTGTCGATGCGGCGGAACTGGTAATCGTGCAGCAATTGCCAGTCGGTGCCCCGGCTCTCCATCACCGCGGTGATGCCGGCGACGACGATGGCGACGACGCCGGCGAAATACCACAGGCTGACGCCGGCGGCGAACATGACGATGCCGCCCCCGGCGATCAGCATGATCGAGGTGCCGAGGTCGGGCTGCATCAGCACCAGCCCGGTCGGCAGCAGGATCAGGATCACCGGGATCAGCACCCAGAACGGGCGCGAGACCTTTTCGACCGGCAGCCAGTCGTAATAGGCGGCCAGCGTCATCACGAAGGCCACCTTGGTCAGCTCGGACGGCTGGATGCGGATCGGCCCCAGCACCAGCCAGCGCTGCGCGCCCATGCCGACATGGCCGATCACCTCGACCAGGATCAGCAGGCCCACGCAGATCACGTAAGAGGCCACCGAGATCGAGCGCCAGAACCAGATCGGCACGAAGGCCAGCGCGAACATCAGCACCATGCCGACGGCGAAGCGTTCCATCTGCGGCCCGGCCCATCGGTCCATCTCGCCGCCCGAGACGGAATAGAGCATCAGGAAACCGATGCAGCTGACGGCGGTGACCAGAAAGACCAGCGGCCAGTTCAGATGCAGGATCTTGCGCCAGCCGGTCGGCACCTGTGCGACGTGATAGTCGAGATAGCTCATGCGTCAGGCCTTTGCGCGCTCTTGCCCCTTGCGGGCCGAGGGGATCAGGTTCATGCGCGACCACATCTCCTGCACCTTGGCGCGCTCGCCCTCGGGATAGGCGGAAAGCGGCGGCAGCCCGTCCGCCAGCGCGTAAAGCAGGATGTCGCGGGCGATGGGCGCGGCCACGGCCGAGCCGCCGCCGCCATGCTCGACCACCACCGAGACCGCATAGCGCGGCATGTCATAGGGCGCGAAGCAGACGAACAGCGCATGGTCCCGCCGGTTCCAGGGCAGCTGCTCGTTCGAGATGACCCCGCGGGCGCGTTCGGCGGCGGTGATGTTGCGCACCTGCGAGGTGCCGGTCTTGCCCGCCATCTGCCATTCCGGCGCGATGATGCGTGAGCGCCGCGCCGTGCCGTGGCTGCCGTTCATCACCGCGTCCATGCCGGCCCGCGCCGTGCGCAGGTGCAGCGGGTTGATGTCCAGCTCCGGCCATTCCGGCAGCGGCTCGGCCTGGCCGTCGATGGCGCGCACCAGCCGCGGCGCCACCGCCCGCCCCGTCGCCACCCGCGCCGTCATCACCGCCAGTTGCAGCGGCGAGGCCAGCACATAGCCCTGGCCGATCGAGGCGTTGAGCGAATCGCCGACCTGCCATTCCTGGGAATAGCGCGCCCGCTTCCAGGCGCGGTCGGGGGCGATGCCCTCGGCGATGGCAGACATCGGCAGCTCGTGGCGCACGCCGATGCCCAGCTTGCGCGCCATGGCGGCGATGCGGTCGATGCCGACGCGCTGCGCCAGCTCGTAGTAATAGACGTCGCAGGACTGTTCGAGGCTGCGCACCGCATCGATGGTGCCGTGGCCGCCCCGGCTCCAGCAATGGAAGCGGCGGCCGGCGACCTGGGTATAGCCCGGGCAGAAGAAGCGCGAGCCGGGATTGATCACCCCGGATTCCAGCCCGGCCAGCAGCGTCACCATCTTGAAGGTCGAGCCGGGCGGATAGACGCCCTGCACGGTCTTGTCGGCCAGCGGCCGGTGGTCGTGGTTCATCAGCGCCCGGTAATCCGGCCCCGAGATGCCGCGCACGAACTTGTTCGGGTCGAAGACCGGCGAGGACGAGATGGCCAGGATGTCGCCATTGGTCACGTCCATCACCACGGCGGCGGCGCTTTCGTTGCCCAGCCGCTGGGTGGCGTAATTCTGCAGCCCGGCGTCCAGCGTGGTCTGCACCGTGGCGCCCTGCTGGCCTTCCTGCCGCGACAGCTCGCGCATCTCGCGCCCGGCGCTGTTCACCTCGACCCGGCGCGAGCCGGCCTTGCCGCGCAGCGACTCCTCCAGCTTGGCCTCCATGCCGACCTTGCCCAGCTGGAACTCGGGCAGGCGCAGCACCGGGTCCGGATCCTCGATCTTCGACAGGTCGTAATCCGAGACCGGGCCGACATAGCCCAGCACATGCGCGAAATCGCCGGCGCGCGGATAGCTGCGCGACAGGCCCGCCTCGGGCGTGACGCCCGGCAGGGCGGGGGCGTTGAGCGCGATCGAGGAAAACTCGGCCCAGCTCAGCCGGTCGGCGACCAGCACCGGGGTGACGGCGCTGCGCTTGCGGATCTCTTCCAGGATCTCGGCGGCTTGGCGGTCGGACATCGGGATGATGTGACGCAGCCGGGCGATCACGGTCGAGATGTCGCCGGCCTCCTCGCGGGTCAGGGTGACGCGGTAGTTCTGCTCGTTCCCGGCGATGATCGTGCCGTGGCGGTCCAGGATCAGCCCGCGCGCCGGCGGCAGCAGCCGGATCTTGATCGAATTGCCGTCCGACAGCATGCGATACTGGTCGGCATGCTCGATCTGCATCGAGCGCAGCTTCAGCCCCAGTGCCGAGACCACCGCTGCCTGGATCGCCCCCAGCATCAGCACCCGGCGGGTGATGAGGCGGCTGCTTTCGGCGATTTCGCGTTCCGACTTGCGCATGGCTCAGCGATGCCTCGTGTCTCGTTCGGCGCGGCCACGCGGCAGGCCCAGCACCCAGCCGGCAAGCCCCGCGACCAGCGGATAGGCCGCGACCGTGGCGATGTATTGCAGGATCACCTGCCCGAAGGGCGGCAGGGGCAGGAAGAAGATCACCAGCAGGAAGCGGTTCGCCACCATCATCAAGGCCAGAAGCATCGCCACGCGCAACCATTCAACCATGAAAGGCAGCTCTCGCCAACGCTGCTCGCGCTTGCGGGCGGCCTCGGTGCCGATCACGGCCAGCGCTGCGCCCAGCCCGATGGGGTGAAGCAGCAGGATGTCCTCGATCAGGAACAGGACGGCGATGGTCAGCACCGGGACCTGTTCGGGGCGGCGCAGCACCCAGACCAGCGCCAGGCACAGCCCCAGGTCCGGCCCCGGCCAGCCGATGCGGCCCGGCGCCAGCGGCAGCAGCCGCCAGAACAGGATCGCCAGGAACAGCGCCACGAACAGCGCCTGTCCCAGCAGCCGCTGGCGGCGGGCCGGCTCAATCATCCGCGGCCTCGGCCTCGGCGCCGGCCGCTTGCAGGTCGGACAGCGGCGGCAGCGGCGGGCCGATGAAATCGGCGCTCGGCGGCGGGATCAGCAGTCCGGTATCCGAGAGTTGCTCGGCCGGGTGGCTGCGCAGCACCCGCAGGAATTCCAGCCGCCCGTAATCGGCGGCCAGCCGCACCCGCAGCCGGCCGTCGCTGGCCAGCGCCACCTGGCCGACCGGCAGGCCCGGCGGGAACACGCCGCCGTCGCCCGAGCTGACCACCCGGTCGCCGGGGCGCAGGTTCTCGGGGCTTTCGATGAAGTCCAGCGCCGGCAGGGCGGTGTTGTCGCCGGTCAGCAGCGCGTGCTGGCCCGAGGGCAGGATGGTCACCGGGATGCGGCTGGAGGGATCGGTCAGCAGCATGACCCGGCTGGTGGTCTGCCCGACGCCCGAGATGCGCCCGACGAGCCCCAGCCCGTCCATGGTCGCCCAGCCGTCCAGGATGCCGTCGCGCGCGCCGACGTTCAGCAGCACCGATTGCCGGAAGGCCGTGCCGCTGTCGGTCAGCACCACCCCCGAGACCGAGGTCAGGGCCGGATCGATCCGCACGCTGTTCTGCGCCAGCAGCTTGGCGTTTTCCTGCTCCAGCTGCACGGCGGCCTCTTTCCAGGCCGACATCTTCTGCAGCTCGCGGCGCAATTCCTGATTCTGCTCGTAGAGCCGGGCATAGGACTGGAAGCCCGCCACCATGCGCGAGACCCGGGTCACCGGCGCCATCACCCAGTCGAAGCTGGGCACGAAGCGGTCGATGAAGGCCGCGCGCATGCGTTCGGCCCTGGGACTGTCGATCTGCCAGAACAGGAACACCGCCAGCAGGAACAGCACCAGCAGCGAAACCAGGATGCGGCGGACCGGAGCCGCGTAATCAGGGCCCTTGCGCGCCATGGGCCGAACCCGCTCAGCTGTCGTAATCGATCACGTGGCGCAGCTGCTTCTCGAATTCAAGGGCCTTGCCGGTGCCCAGCGCCACGCAGCTCATCGGCTGGTCGGCCAAGCTGATCATCAGCCCGGTCTGTTCGCGCAGCGCCAGGTCCAGCTCGCCCAGCATGGCGCCGCCGCCGGTCAACATCACGCCGCGGTCCACGATGTCGGCGGCAAGATCCGGCGGCGTCGCCTCCAGCGCCACCATCACCGATTCGCAGATCTGCTGCACCGGCTCGGCCAGCGCCTCGGCGACCATGGCCTGGGTGATCTCCATCTCCTTGGGGATGCCGTTCAGAAGGTCACGGCCGCGCACCATGATCGTGGCGCCGCGCCCGTCGTCGGGCATGCGGGCGGTGCCGATCTGGGTCTTGACCCGCTCGGCCGTCGATTCGCCGATCAGCAGGTTGTGGTTGCGGCGCAGGTAGTTGATCAGCGCGTCATCCATGCGGTCGCCGCCGATGCGGACCGAACGGGCATAGACCACGTCGCCCAGGGACAGCACGGCGACCTCGGTGGTGCCGCCGCCGATATCCACGACCATGCTGCCGGTCGGCTCGGTGATCGGCATGCCGGCGCCGATGGCGGCGGCGATGGGTTCCGCGATCAGCCCGGCGCGGCGGGCACCGGCCGAGAGCACCGACTGGCGGATGGCGCGCTTCTCGACCGGGGTGGCGCCATGCGGCACGCAGACGATGATCTTCGGCTTCGAGAAGGTGGTGCGCTTGAATACCTTCTTGATGAAATGCTTGATCATTTCCTCGGCGCTGTCGAAATCGGCGATCACGCCCTCGCGCATCGGCCGGATGGCCTCGATGCTGCCCGGGGTGCGGCCCAGCATCAGCTTGGCGTCCTCGCCCACGGCCAGCACCTGCTTCTTGCCGTCCTTGACGTGATAGGCGACGACCGAAGGCTCGTTCAGGATGATGCCCTTGCCCTTGACATAGACCAGCGTGTTCGCGGTCCCCAGGTCGATCGCGATATCGGTGGAAAACAACCCGCCAAAGGCCATGTGACTACCCCTTCTGCCGTCCCTGCCATGACGGCCGTTTTCGCCGTTCTTTGCGAACGGACATTGCCCGATTGCCCCGGCGAGTCGCCCCCGCCAAGGTGTTGGACATATAGGCCGGGGCCGGGCTGGGGAAAACCAGAAAATTCCATTCCGCCGATGTCGTGGCGGCGATCCGCGGGCCCTGCCGCGTCGCTTGACCGGGCAGCGCCGCCTGCTAGGCTGCCGCCGGTTCTGGTCGCCAGGAAGGGGCAGGGTTTGCGGGACGATATCGTGGGGATCTGCCGCTTTTCCTTCCTGGGGAAATGCGACTGGGCCGAGACTGCCGGGCAGGGCGGCAACGCCCCCGCGCTGATGGCGCGGCGCCGCGCCATGCTCTACGCGCCCGAGCGGCTGGCGCGCCGCTTCGCCGCCTTCGAGACGCTCTGCCTGCCCTCGGTCAGGGCGCAGACCGACGCGGATTTCCGCTTCTGGATCCTGACCTCGCCCGAGATGCCGCGCGAATGGCTGGAGCGGCTGCGCGATCTTTGCGCAGGCCTGCCGCAGATCCGGCTGATCGTCTCGGACAAGCGCGAGACGGTGAACGCGCTGCGCGAGCCGCTGCGCGAGGCGGCCGATGCGGCCGGCCGGCCGGTGATCCAGTTCCGCGTCGACGACGACGACGCCTTCAGCCGCCACCATGTCGCCCGCATCCGCGGCCATGCAAGGCGCTTTTCAGACCTGCCGGCCTTCGCTCTCAGCTATCCGCAGGGCCTGGTCATGGGCAGCTACGAGGGCGAGCCGATCAGCTACTGGCGCGCGCATCAGCCCTTCCTGGGCGCCGGCGCGGCGGTGCGGATGCGCGGCGCGGGCCGCTGCATCTATGCCTACAACCATTTCCAGCTGCCCAAGCATTTCCCGGCCTTCACCGATATCGGCGGGCTCGGCTATCTGCAGACCCGCTGGGACGAGGGCGATTCCGTCGCCACCATCGTCGCGAAATTCCCGAAATGGTTCCAGCGGCTGGACCCGGACGCCTTCCAGCAGGCGCTGGCCGAGGATTTCCCCTTCCTGCAGGGCGTCGACCTGGGCTTCGTGGAACGCAAGGGGGCGGCCTGACAGCCGCCCCCTCTTACGCCATTTCGTGGCGGATCAGTGCGAATACATGCTGACCTGCTTGGCGTCGGCGCCTTCGCCGACCATGTCGCGGCGCACCTTCAGCCGGTTCAGCGCGCCGACATAGGCCTTCACGCTGGCCAGGATGGTGTCGGTATCCGAGGCCTGGCCGGTGGCGATGCGGCCTTCCTCCTCCATGCGCACGCTGACGGTGGCCTGGGCATCGGTGCCCTCGGTCACCGCATGGACCTGATACAGCTGCAGATGCGCCTTGTGCGGCCAGATCGCCTTGACGGCGTTGAAACAGGCATCGACCGGGCCGTCGCCGGTGGCATGGACGGTCTTTTCCTCGCCGCCGACCGTCATGGTCAGGTCGGCCGACTGCCCGTCCGTGCCGCAGACCACGCGCAGGTGCTTCACCTGCAGGTAATCGTGCTCGGTATTGGCGGCGCTGTCCTGCATCAGCGCCACCAGGTCGTCGTCGTAGATCTCTTTCTTGCGGTCGGCCAGGGCCTTGAAGCGCACGAAGATGTCCTTCAGCTGGTTGTCGCCCAGCTCATAGCCCAGGTCGCGCAGTTTCGAGCGCAGCGCGGCGCGGCCCGAATGCTTGCCCATGGCGATATTGGCCTCGTTCAGGCCGATATCGGCGGGGCGCATGATCTCGAAGGTCTCGACATTCTTCAGCACGCCGTCCTGGTGGATGCCGGATTCGTGCAGGAAGGCGTTCTTGCCGACGATGGCCTTGTTGAACTGCACCGGAAAGCCCGAGACCTGGCTGACCCGACGCGAGATGCCCATGATCTTCGTCGTGTCGATGCCGGTCGTATAGGGCATGATGTCGTGGCGCACCTTCAGCGCCATCACCACCTCTTCCAGCGCGGTGTTGCCGGCCCGCTCGCCCAGCCCGTTGATGGTGCATTCGATCTGCCGCGCGCCGGCCTCGACGGCGGCCAGGGCATTGGCGGTCGCCATGCCCAGGTCGTTGTGGCAATGCGTGGCGAAGACCACCCCGTCGGCGCCCGGCACCCGTTCCAGCAGCATGCGGATCAGCGCGGCCGATTCGCGCGGCGCGGTATAGCCCACGGTGTCGGGGATGTTGATGGTGGTGGCGCCGGCCTTGATGGCGATCTCGACCACCCGGCACAGGTAGTCGTGCTCGGTCCGGGTGGCGTCCATCGGCGACCATTGCACGTCGTCGCACAGGTTGCGGGCATGGCTCACGGTCTGCTCGATCCGCTCGGCCATCTGGTCCATGTCCAGGTTCGGGATGGCCCGGTGCAGGGGCGAGGTGCCGATAAAGGTGTGGATGCGCGGGCGCTTGGCGTGCCTCACCGCCTCCCAGCAGCGGTCGATATCGGGGAACTGGGCGCGGGCCAGGCCGCAGATCACACTGTTCTGCGCCTGCTTGGCGATCTCGCTCACGGCGGCGAAATCGCCCTCCGAGGCGATGGGAAAGCCCGCCTCGATGATGTCCACGCCCATCTCGTCCAGCATCTGGGCGATTTCCAGCTTCTCGGCATGGGTCATGGTGGCGCCGGGCGATTGCTCGCCGTCGCGCAGGGTGGTGTCAAAGATCAAGACGCGGTTCGGATCGGTCATGTCGGTTCTTTCTTACGCGGGAATTCGGGGTTCAGAAGCCAAGCCGGGCGCGAACCAGACTGAGCGGCGGCCCGGAAGACCCGCTCAGCGCAGCGTAAGAAGAAGCAGACCGCGGAGGTTCACGGCAATACGCGCGCCATCATGCGCGTGCGGGGCCGTGGCAATGATCTGCTGCATCCGAGTCATGGCGCGAACTATAAGACCCGCGCCACCGGCTTGAAAAGACGAAAAACACGCTGCCGCAGCAATTTCCCGCCCCGCAGCCGGCACGGGCGTTGCCGCCCCGCACCGCCGCCTGCTTCACCGTTTTCCAAATACTCCTGCGCCCGTGCCGCCGGTGCGGCAGCTCAAAGCGCGCGCCAGCCGATGTCGCGGCGGCAGAAGCCCCCCGGCCAGTCAATGGCATCGGCCAGCGCATAGGCGCGCGCATGCGCCTCGGCTAGGGTGGCGCCGCGCCCGGTTGCCGCCAGCACCCGGCCGCCCGTGGCGACGATCTGCCCGTCGCGGCGCGCGGTGCCGGCATGGAAGACCATGCGGAAACTGTCCTCGGCCAGCGCGTCGAGCCCGCGGATGGCGCTGCCCTTCTCATGGCTGCCGGGATAGCCCTTCGCGGCCAGCACCACGGTCAGGGCATGGTCGTCGGCCCAGCTGACCGAGGCCGTGCCCAGCCGGCCCTCGGCGCAGGCCAGGATCAGGTCCAGCGCCTGGGCGCCCAGCCGCATCATCAGCACCTGGCATTCCGGGTCGCCGAAGCGGACATTGTATTCCACCAGCCGCGCCCGCCCGTCCCGGATCATCAGCCCGGCATAAAGCACGCCCTGGAACGGCGTGCCGCGCCGCGCCATCTCGGCCACCGTGGGGCGGACGATCTCGGCCATGACCGCATCCTGGATCTCCGCCGTCAGCACCGGGGCCGGGGAATAGGCGCCCATGCCGCCGGTATTCGGTCCGGTATCGCCGTCGCCCACGCGCTTGTGGTCCTGCGCCGTGCCGATCGGCAGGCAGTCCACCCCGTCGCAAAGCACGAAGAAGCTCGCCTCCTCGCCTTCCATGAATTCCTCGATCACCACCTCGGCCCCGGCCGCGCCGAAGGCGCCGCCGAAGGCGTCATCGATGGCGGCGATGGCCTCGGCCTCGGTCATGGCCACGGTCACGCCCTTGCCGGCGGCCAGCCCGTCGGCCTTGACGACGATGGGCGCCCCCTGCGCGCGGATATAGGCCCGCGCCGGCTCGGCGGCGTCGAAGCGCGCCCAGGCGGCAGTCGGCGCGCCGCAGGCGTCGCAAACCTCCTTGGTGAAGGCTTTCGAGGCTTCCAGCATCGCCGCCGCCCGGGACGGGCCGAAGACCAGGATGCCCGCCGCCCGCAGCTCGTCGGCGACGCCCGCTGCCAGGGGCGCCTCGGGGCCGATCACCACCAGGTCGATGGCGTTCTCCTCGCAAAAGCCGATCACGGCGGGGCCGGACAGGATGTCCAGATCCGCCAGCCGCGCCAGCGGCTCCATTCCGGCATTGCCCGGCGCGACGAACAGCCGGTCGCATTTCGGATTCTGCCGGATCGCCCAGGCCAGCGCATGTTCGCGCCCGCCGCTGCCGAGGATCAGGATGTTCATGCGGAAAGGCCCCTTTGCGAATGGTCCCGCGCCTTCTAGGAACTGGCCCGGCCCGGATCAATCCCCCAAGCCCCTTGATCCCGCCCGCGCCCCGCGCCACAACCGGGCCATGGAGCTTTTCGAAGACACGCCCGCCAGCAACGCCCATGAATTCACCGTCTCGGAAATCTCGGGCGCGGTGAAGCGCGTGATCGAGGGCGAGTTCGGCCGCGTCCGCGTGCGCGGCGAGATCGGCCGCGTCTCGCGCCCCTCCTCGGGGCATCTCTATTTCGACCTCAAGGACGAACGCGCCTGCATCGCCGCCGTCACTTGGAAGGGCCAGGCCGCGCGTCTCTCGACCCGACCCGAGGAGGGGATCGAGGTCATCGCCACCGGCCGGCTGACCACCTTTCCCGGCCAGTCGAAATATCAGCTGATCGTCGAGGAGATCGAGCCCGCCGGCGCCGGCGCGCTGATGATGATGCTGGAAAAGCGCCGCAAGGCGCTGGCGGCCGAGGGGCTGTTCGACGAATCGCGCAAGCGGCCGCTGCCCTACCTGCCGCGGGTGATCGGCGTCGTGACCTCGCCCTCGGGCGCGGTGATCCGCGACATCCTGCACAGGTTGCGCGACCGTTTCCCGACGCGGGTGCTGATCTGGCCGGTGGCGGTGCAGGGCGAGGGCTGCGCGCCGCAGGTCGCCGCCGCGATCCAGGGCTTCAACGCGCTGCCCGGGGACGGGCCGATCCCGCGCCCCGAGCTGATCATCGTCGCGCGCGGCGGCGGCAGCCTGGAAGACCTGTGGGGCTTCAACGAGGAAGCCGTGGTCCGCGCCGCGGCGGCCAGCGACATCCCGCTGATCTCGGCCGTGGGGCACGAGACCGACACCACGCTGATCGACTTCGCCGCGGACCGCCGGGCGCCGACGCCGACCGCGGCCGCCGAGATGGCGGTGCCGGTGCGCGCCGAACTGGCCGCCCGGCTGGCCGAGATGCGGGCGCGGATCATGCGCGCCGCCCAGACCGGCAACCAGCGCCAGCGCCAGCGGCTGGCCGACCTGGGCCGGGCGCTCGGCCGGCCGCAGGCGCTGACCGATCCGGCGCGGCAGCGCTTCGACCTGTTCGCCGAACGGCTGGAACCGGCGCTGCGCGGCTTCGTGCGCGCCCGCCGCGACCGGCTGAACGCGCTGCCGCTGTCGCTCTCGGCATTGCGCGCCATGCTGCGCAACCGGCGCGAGGCGCTGCAGGCCCATCGGCAGCGCCTGCCGCTCTGCCTGGCCCGGCTGCGGCAGCGCAAGGCCGAGCGCCTGGCCGATCTGGGCCAGCGGCTGGAACGTGCCCGGTCGCGGATGCTGGGCGACAGCGCCCGGCAGATTGCCCGCGACCGGAACGCCCTGGACCAGCTCGGCACGCGTCTCGCCGCCGGCGCCGCGCGCATCCTGCCGCCGCGCCGCGAGACGCTGGAGCGGCTGGACCGCCTGCGCCAGACGCTGGGCTATCGCGAGACCCTGCGCCGCGGCTTCGCGGTCGTCCACGGCCCCGCGGGCCTGATCACCGCCGCTGCCGAGGCGGCGCAAACCCCGCGCTTCGAGATCGAGTTCCTCGACGGCCGCATGGCGGCGCGCTCCGACGCGCCCCCGGCCAAGCCGGCCCGCAGGCCAAGGCAGCCCAGGGACCAGAAATCCCTGTTCTAGCTTCTTTCTTGCCCAAATATCCCGGGGGAGCGTCTGGCGCACCCCGTCGAGGGGTGCGGCAGGCGCGGGGGGCAGAGCCCCCCTTACCGCGCGATCTCCCGCGGCCGCAGCATCAGCCAGAGCAGCGCCCCGCCGGCCAGCACCAGGAAGGGCAGCATGGCCAGGTTGACCGCGCTCCAGCCCGCCTGGGCCGAGCCGCCCATGCAGTTCATCAGCCCGCCCGAGGACAGCGAGGCCAGGAACACGCCGGAAAACACCACGGCGTCGTTCAGGCCCTGCACCCGCTCGCGCTCCTCGGGGCGATAGGCGCGGGTCAGCATGGCGGTGGCGCCGATATAGCCGAAGTTCCAGCCCAGCCCGAGCAGGATCATGGCCAGGAAGAAATGCGTGAGCTCCACCCCCGACAGCGCCACCGCGCCGGCGCCGGCCAGGATCGCCAGGCCCAGCATGACGATGCGCGTGGCGCCGAAACGGGCGATCAGATGGCCGGTGAAGAACGAGGGCGCGAACATCGCCAGCACATGGCCCGAGACGATGTTCGCCGCGTCCGCCGTGGCGAAGCCGCAGCCGACCACCGCCAGCGGCGCCGAGGTCATCACCAGGTTCATCAGCGCATAGGAGACCATGCCGCAGATCATCGCCACGGCGATCTGCGGCACGCGCAGCAGCGCGCCCAGCGGCCGGCCTTGGGCGCGGCCCCTGGCGGGCGCGGGCGGGCGCGGGATGTCGAGAAAGGCGAAGATCACCGGCCCGAGCAGGTTCAGCCCGATGATGGCGGCATAGGTGGCGAGGAAGGGGATGGCGGTCAGCTCGGCGGTCAGGCGCACCAGGACCGGGCCGGTGAAGGCGGCGGCAAGCCCCCCGGCCAGCACCCAGGAAATGGCGCGCGATTGGAACTCGGGCGGGGCGCAATCGGTGGCGGCGAAGCGGAAGAAGCCCTGCGCCGCCATATAGACCCCGGTGAACAGCGCGCTGGCGGTGAAAAGCCAGAAATTGCCCGCCGACAGCGCATAGGCGGCAATCCCCGCCCCCAGCGCCGCCGAGCCGCAGGAGAGCAGGAACCCCGCCCGCCGCCCATGCCGGCGCATGAATCCCGAAAGCGGCCGGGCCGACAGCGCCGAGCCCAGGATCATCATCGACAGGGGCAGAGTGGCGATGCAGGGATTGGGGCTGAGCATCTGGCCCGCCAGCCCGCCGACGATGAAGATCATCGACATCTGCGCCCCCAAAAGCGCCTGGGCCAGCAGCAGCACGACGACATTGCGCCGGGCGCGGCGCATGGCGTCGGAACCGGTCAGGACCGGCTGGCCATCGCCGGGGGTGGTCGCGTCGGGGGCGGTCATCGCAGGCTCATCTCAGCGCGAAAGCCTCGCGGGCGCGGGTTTCGATGGCCGCCCAATCGCCGGCGGCGACATCGGCATCCGGCGCGATCCAGCTGCCGCCGACGCAGACCACGTTCGGCAGCGCCAGGTAGTCCGGGGCGTTCTGCGGGGTCACGCCCCCGGTCGGGCAGAAGCTGACCTGCGGCAGCGGCCCGGCCAGGGATTTCAGCGATTTCGCCCCGCCCGCCGCCTCGGCAGGGAAGAATTTCAGCATGGAATAGCCCAGTTCCATCGCCCGCATCATCTCGGAGGCGGTGACGGCGCCGGGCAGGAGCGGCAGGCCGATCTCCTCGCAGGCCCGGGCCAGCCGCTCGGTCAGGCCGGGCGAGACGGCGAAGCTGGCCCCGGCATCCTTGGCGCGCCTTGCGTCCTCGGGGGTCAGCACCGTGCCGGCGCCGACATGGCCGCCCTGGACCTTGGCCATTTCGCGGATGACGTCGAGCGCGGCGGGGGTGCGCAGGGTCACCTCGAGCACCGGCAGGCCGCCGGCCACCAGGGCCGTGGCCAGCCCCTCGGCGCGGCCGGCATCGCCCACGACCAGGACCGGGATCACCGGGGCGAGTTCGCAAAGCGCGCGGGTGTTCTGGGACTGGGTCTCGGGGGTCATGGCGGGGCCTCGTTCTTGCGGAAACTGCCGGCAGGTTGCGCTTTTCCGCGCGGTTGCGCAAGGGCTCGTGTTAGCGTTAACTGCCGTCCTGGTCGGCGGCTTTGCCGGGGAAGGGGGCTGTCCGCCCCCTCTTGCGGCTGGCGCCGCAATTCACCCCCGAGGATATTTCGGCAAGAAAGAAACCCTCAGCCGCCGAAACTGCTGCGGCCGCCCGAGCGTGCGGTGGCCGAGGCGCCGAAGCCGCCGCGCTGGCTGACCTGGGCCGCGCTCATCGGCGGCTTGCCGATGGTCGAGGGCGCGCGCTGGAAGGTCGTGGCCGGCACCTTGCCGGCGCCGCGGTTGCTGGCGAAGCTCTGGTCGCCCTTGGGGGTCGAATAGCGCCCGTCGGCGGTGTTCACCATCGGCTGCGAGGAGATGCCGCCGCCGCGCGACAGCATCGAGCCCATCATGTAGCCGACCAGCAGCGGCATGAAGGAAAAGCCGCCGCCGGAATTCTGCGCCTCCTGCGTCTGCGTTGGGTCGCCGCCGCAATTGCCGGCGCCATGCTCCTGCTCGCACAGTTCCTTCGATTCGTAGCGCGGCGCGGTTTCCAGGAATTCCTGCCGGGCGGCGGCGAAGTTCTGGCGGCAGTCCTCCTCGGTGAACCACAGGGTTTCCTGCTTGCTGGCGGCGATGCAGCTTTCCAGGTCGGGAAAGCTTTGCGCGTCCATGCGGTCGTCCTCGCAGCCGGCCAGCGCCAGGGTGGCGGTTCCGGCCAGCACCAGCGCGACATGGCGGCCGCGCTTGCGAAGGCTGTGGCTGCGGGCGGGACGGGGGACGGGGTTGGAACGGGAAAATGCGTCGGTCATGGATCAGCCCTCGATGAAATGCGGCTTGAAGCGCGACAGGTTGTGGGTGATGCGCGAGCGATCCTCGCGCAGGCCGAGGCCGCAGCAGTTTTCGCCGACGATCCAGGCGCCGAGCACCGGGTGGAAGCCGCCGAAATCCGGGAGGGGCGCCAGGCCCTGCAGGATCATCGGGTGGTGCGAATAGCTGTCGTCGCCGGTGCGCGCCGTTTCGCGGCCCTGTTCGTGGATGACGACCCCCGCGCCCTCGCGCGAGAAGATCGGCTTGGTCACATGGCCGCGCGCCAGCGCGTCGCGCGCCGCCTCGAAGGCCTCGGCCACGGCGGGGGCGGGGCTGCCGCCGGACAGCGCGTCCTGCACATCCGCGAGGAAGAAGGCCGGCAGCAGGTTCGGATGGCCGGGGAACATCTGCCAGAGCAGCGGCAGGATGGCCTTGTTCGACAGGATCGCCTTCCAGGGCGGCTCGATGAAGCGGGTGCCCGAGCTTTGCAGATGCGCGGCGAAATCGTCGCGCAGCATGTCCTCCCAGGGGTAGAGCTTGAAGAGCGTGCCGATGACGCGGGATTGCTCGTCGGCGAACTGGCCCTCCTCGGTCAGGCCGATCTGCCGGAGCGCGGTGAAATGCGCGCCCAGGCCCGCCTCGCGCGCGGCCCAGGCCAGGGTCTCGACGGTGGCGTAATCCTCGGGGTTGTCGGGATCGGCGGCGAAATGCACCTCCTCGCCGTCGGCGCAGATCTGCGTCCAGCGCGCCACGATCGCCTCGTGGATGCTGTTGAACTGGTCGCAATCCTCGCCCAGCACCCCCGCCGCCTGTTGCTGTTCGAACCAGAGCCACTGGAAGCTGGCGGATTCGTAGAGCGAGGTCGGCGTGTCGGCATTGTATTCCAGCAGCTTCGCCGGGCCGCTGCCGTCATAGGCGAGGTCCATGCGGCCATAGAGCTCGGGTTCGCCGCGCGCCCAGCTCGATGCGATCAGGTCCCAGTGCTGGCGCGGGATGTCCAGCCGGGTCAGCCAGGCCTCGTCGCGGACGGTGCGGTCCACCGCCTCGCGGCACAGCGCATGCAGCTCGGTGGCGGGGGCCTCGATATCCTCCTCGATCTGGCGCAGGGTGAAGCGATAGGCGCTGGTCTCGTCCCAATAGGGCTCGCCGCCCATGTCGGCGAAGGTGAAGCCGAGCTCCTTGGCCTCGTCGCGCCAGCCGGGCCGTTCGGGAAGGGTGCGTTTTTCCATGGTCTCTCCTTCCGCCCGAGATAGGGCGGTGGGCCGGGCGGGCGCAACCCCGCATGGCGATTTTCGGGCGCGGTCCGCCGACGCGGGCCCGGCGGCCGGCGCGGCAAGGCGCCGCGGGGCGGGGCGGTTATCCGTCGCGGCCTTCGCCCGCGGCCGGGCCCCGCCAGCGCCGGCCCGTCGGGACCGGAAGCGCGCCGGACGGCGGCGGCGGCGCGGCGCGGGAAAATCTCGGGACCGGCACGCGGGGCTTGCGGCAGGCCGGGCTTCGCGCCAATCTGCTACCATTCCAGCCCCGCGAGCGACGGGGCGCGACAACAGGGATGATCCATCATGCAGAACCGTTTCCCGCTTCGCGCGCTGCTTCTGGCTTCGGCCATGTCTCTGGGGGTGGCGGCGCCGGCCGCCTGGGCCGAGACCCCTGCCGACACGCTGGTCATCGCCCATCAGATTGACGACATCATCAGCCTCGATCCCGGGCAGAGCTTCGAATTCTCGGGGCAGGACGTGGTTCACAGCCTCTATGACCGGCTGGTCGATTTCGACCCGCTGGACCTGAATGCCGGCATCAAGCCCAGCCTCGCGGAAAGCTGGGAGGTCAGCGAGGACGGCAAGACCATCACCCTGACCATGCGCGAGGGGGTGAAGTTCCATTCCGGCAATCCGGTGCGGGCCGAGGACGCCGCCTGGTCGCTGCAGCGCGCCGTCAAGCTGAACAAGTCGCCGGCCTTCATCCTGAACCAGTTCGGCTTCACCGCCGAGAACGTGGACGAGCGCGTGACCTTCGACGGCAACAGGCTGATCCTGCAGCTGGACCAGCCCTATGCGCAAAGCTTCGTGCTGAACTGCCTGGCCTCCGAGGTCGGCTCGGTCATCGACAAGGAAACCGCGATGAGCCATGCCGAGGGCGAGGATTTCGGCAATGCCTGGCTGTCCACCAACGGCGCGGGCTCGGGGCCCTACACCCTGACCGCCTGGCGGCCGAACGAGGCGGTGCAGCTGGCCGCCAACGAGGAATACTGGCAGGGCGCGCCGGTGATGAAGCGAGTGATCGTGCGCCATGTGCAGGAGAGCAGCGCCCAGCGGCTGCTGCTGGAACAGGGCGATATCGACGTGGCCCGCAACCTGACCCCGACGGATGTCGATGGCATCGCCGGCAACGACAGGCTGAAGGTCGCGGACGAGCTGCGCGGCCGCATCCTCTACATGGGGCTGAGCCAGAAGGATCCGCTGCTGTCCCGGCCCGAAATGGTCGAGGCGATGAAATACCTGATCGACTACGCGGGCATGGAGTCGAGTTTCCTCAAGGGCCAGTGGAAGGTGCATCAGAACTTCCTGCCCGAGGGCTATCTGGGCGCCTCGGACGAGAACCTCTGGACCCATGACATCGAGAAGGCCCGCCAGATCCTGACCGATGCCGGCATCACCTCGGGCACGGTCAAGACCATCGTGCGCGACATCCGCGAATATGTCGACGCGGCCCAGACCCTGCAGGCGGCCATGGCGCAGGTCGGCCTGACGCTGGAGATCCAGCAGATGACCGGGGCGCAGGTGCTCGACGCCTATCGCGCCCGGCAGGTGCCGATCTTCATCGGCGAATGGGGCCCGGATTACGCCGATCCGAACACCAATGCCTCGACCTTCGCCCATAACCCGAACAATGCCGACGATGCCGGCCTGTCGCAGCTGGCCTGGCGCAACAGCTGGGCGGTGCCCGAGGAGATGAATCGCGCCGTCGAGGCCGCCACGCTGGAGGGCGACACCGACAAGCGCGTGCAGATGTATCTGGACATCCAGAGCCAGTATCGAGAGATCGCACCGATCATCCCGATGTTCCAGAAGATCGAGCAGGTGGCGATGCAGCAGAACGTGCAGAACTGGACCTCGGGCGGTTCGGTCACCTCGGTCAACTATCGGCAGGTGACGAAGGAATAAGGCGTGGTCCATCCCGACCTGACCGGTCCGCCGGGACAGGGCGCGCCGCCCCCGGCGGGCGGCGCGACCCCCGGCCGGGGCGCGCGGCTGCGGCGCCGGGCGCGAAGCCTGGGCGGCATCCTGCTGTCGCTGGCGCTGACGCTGCTTGGCCTGTTGCTGGTCACCTTCGTCATCGGCCGGGTCATGCCGATCGACCCGGTGCTGAAGGTGGTGGGCGAGCGCGCGACACAGGCGCAATATGACGCGGCCTTCCAGGCCATGGGACTGGACAAGCCGATCTGGCAGCAGTTCCTGCGCTACATGGCCGAGGTGCTGCAGGGCGATTTCGGCCGCTCGATCTCGACCGGGCATCCGGTGGCGCAGGACCTGCGGCGGGTGTTCCCGGCGACGGTCGAGCTGGCGACGCTGGGCACGCTGATCGGCGTCTGCGTGGGCGTGCCCTTGGGCGTGGTCGCCGCGGCGCGCCGGGGTGGCTGGATCGACCAGATCGCCCGCGTGGTGGCTCTGGTGGGCTATTCCATGCCGATCTTCTGGCTGGGGCTGATGGGGCTCTTGCTGTTCTACGGCATCCTCGGCTGGGTCGGCGGGCCGGGCCGGCAGGGCATCATATACGACGGCATGGTGCCGACCGTCACCGGGCTGATCCTGGTCGACAGCCTGGCCGCCGGCGACTGGGCCGCCTTCCGCGACGCCTTTAGCCATATCGTGCTGCCGGCCAGCCTGCTGGGCTATTTCAGCCTCGCCTATATCAGCCGCATGACGCGCAGCTTCATGCTGGAGCAGCTTTCGGCGGAATATGTCGTCACCGCCCGCGTCAAGGGCCTGTCCGAGCGGCGGGTGGTCTGGGGCCATGCCTTCCGCAACATCCTTGTGCCGCTGATCACGGTGATCGCGCTCAGCTTCGGCTCGCTTCTGGAAGGGTCGGTGCTGACCGAGATCGTGTTCTCCTGGCCCGGCATCGGCCAATACATCACCAAGGCGCTGCTGGCCGGCGACATGAACGCGGTGCTGGGCGGCACGGTGGTGGTCGGCACCTGCTTCGTGGCGCTGAACCTGCTGTCCGACATCCTCTACCGCCTGCTGGACCCGAGGGCGACATGACCGAGACGACCCGCGCATGGCTTCTGTCCGACGCGCCGCAGACCCGGCGGCAGGCGCGGCTGGGGGCGATCTACCAGGGCTGGCTGACCTTTCGCGCCAACCGGCTGGCCATGGTCGGGCTGGCGATCCTGGTCCTGCTGGTGCTGGTCGCCGCCTTCGCGCCCTGGATCGCGCCGCAGAATCCCTATGCCCAGAACCTGGCCGAGCGGCTGAAGCCGCCTTCGGCGCAGCACTGGCTGGGCACGGACGCGCTGGGCCGGGACATCCTGTCGCGGCTGATCCATGGCTCGCGCGTGACGCTGTTCATCGTCGGCACGGTGGCGCTGATCGCGCCGGTGATCGGGCTTTTCGTCGGCACGGTGGCGGGTTTCGCCGGCGGCTGGGTCGATCAGGTGCTGATGCGCATCACCGACATCTTCCTGGCCTTCCCCAAGCTGATCCTGGCGCTGGCCTTCGTCGCGGCGCTCGGCCCCGGCATCGGCAACGCGGTCCTTGCGCTGGCGATCACCTCATGGCCGCCCTATGCGCGCCTGGCGCGGGCCGAGACGCTGACCATCCGCAATGCCGACTATATCGCCGCCGCCCGGCTGCAGGGCGCAGGGCCGCTGCGGCTGCTGATCGGCCATGTCTGGCCGCTCTGCGTCAGCTCGCTGATCGTACGGGTGGCGCTGGACATGGCGGGGATCATCCTCTCCGCCGCCGGGCTGGGCTTCCTTGGCCTCGGCGCGCAGCCGCCGATGCCGGAATGGGGGGCGATGATCTCGGACGGGCGCACCTATATCCTGGACTTCTGGTGGGTCGCGGCCATGCCCGGCATGGCGATCTTTGTCGTCAGCCTGGCCTTCAACCTGCTCGGCGACGGCTTGCGCGACGTGCTGGACCCCAAGGGAGGCCGGGAATGACCCCGCTGCTTTCCGTCCGGGACCTGCGCGTCAGCTTCCCGACCCGCTCGGGCCGTTTCGAGGCGGTGCGCGGCGTCAGCTTCGACCTTGGCCGCGAAAGGCTGGGCGTGGTCGGCGAAAGCGGCTCGGGCAAGTCGATGACCGGCCGCGCCATCCTCGGCCTGGTGCGTCCGCCGGGCACGGTCGCGGCCGGGCGCATGGAGCTTGGCGGCCAATCGATCCTGAACCTGCCCGAGCGGCGCATGCGCCGGTTGCGCGGCGCGCGCATCAGCATGGTGATGCAGGACCCCAAGTTCAGCCTGAACCCGGTGATGACCGTGGGCCGGCAGATCATGGAGGGCTACCGGCTGCATAGCGGCGAAAGCCGCGCCGCGGCCCGCGACAAGGCGCTGGAAATGCTGCGCGCCGTGCAGATCCGCGATCCCGAGCGGGTCTTTCACGCCTATCCGCACGAGGTCTCGGGCGGCATGGGCCAGCGGATCATGATCGCGATGATGCTGGCCCCGGACCCCGAGATCCTGATCGCGGACGAGCCGACCTCGGCGCTGGACGTCTCGGTCAGGAACGAGGTGCTGCGCATCCTGGACCGGCTGGTCTCTGCCCGCGGCATGGGGCTGATCTTCATCAGCCACGACCTGAACCTGGTGGCGCAGTTCTGCGACCGCGTCCTCATCATGTATGCCGGCCGCGTGGTCGAGGAACTGCCCGCCCGCGACCTGCATGCCGCGAAACACCCCTATACCCAAGGCCTCCTGAACAGCCTGCCGCGGCTCGACCGGCCGGTGGACCGGCTCGCGGTCCTGCAAAGGCAACAGGGCTGGCGCGACGCCCCGCCGGCGGGAGCCCCGTGATGGCTCTTCACCGTTTTCCAAATACTCATCCGCCCCGGTGCCGCCCATGCTGACGGTCGAGAATCTGGACGTCTGGTTCGGCCATGCGCCCGAGCGCGTCGATGCGGTCCGATCCGCCAGCTTTACCGTCGCGCGGGGCGAAAGCTTCGGCCTCGTCGGCGAAAGCGGCTCGGGCAAGTCGACCATCCTGCGCGCCATCGCCGGGCTGATCGACAGCTGGTCCGGCCGCATCGAGGTGGCGGGAGAGGCCATTGCCGGCCGCCGCCGCTCGCGCGGCTTCCACAAGACGGTGCAGATGGTGTTCCAGGATCCCTATGCCAGCCTGCATCCGCGCCATTCCGTGGACCGGGTCCTGTCGGAAACCCTGCGCCTGCAGGGCATGGACGGCATCGACCGGCGCATCGCCCGGCTTCTGGACCAGGTCGGGCTGGGGCAGGGCTTCCGCTTCCGCTATCCGCATCAGCTGTCCGGCGGCCAGCGCCAGCGCGTCGCCATCGCCCGGGCGCTGGCCGCCGAGCCGAAACTGCTGCTGCTGGACGAGCCGACCTCGGCGCTGGATGTCAGCGTGCAGGCCGAGATCCTGAACCTGCTCTGCGATATCCGGGCCGAACGCGGGCTGACCTATGTGATGGTCAGCCACGACCTGGCGGTGGTGGCACATATGTGCGACCGGCTGGCGGTGATGCGCGAAGGCCGGATCGTCGAAGAGATGGATGCCGCCGCCCTGCGCGCCCGCCGGGCGCGGGGCGATTACGCCCGGGCGCTGATCGCCGCCAGCACCGGCTACAGCCGCGACGCCTAGACCGCCACCCCGACCAGCTTGCCGATCCCGGCGGTGACCGCCAGCGCCACGATGCCGCCCAGGATCACCCGCAGCGCCGCCCGGCCGGGCGGCGCGCCGCCGGCCCAGGCCCCCAGCGCGCCCAGCACCCCCAGCGCCGCCACCACGGCGACCAGCACGCTGGCGATGACCGCGCCGCCCGGCGCCAGGATCGCCGCCAGCAGCGGCACCGCCGCCGCGATGCTGAAGGTCGCGGCCGAGGCCAGCGCCGCCTGCAGCGGGTTGGCGTTCGAGGCCTCGCTGAGCCCCAGCTCGTCGCGCACATGCGCGGCCAGCGCGTCATGCTCGGTCACCTCGCGCGCGGCCTGCAGGGCGGTGCCGGGCGTCATGCCCCGCGATTCGTAGATCGCGGCCAGCTCGTGCAGCTCTTCCTCGGGCATCTCGCGCAGGGCTGCATGCTCGCGGGCGATATCGGCGCGCTCGGTATCCGATTGCGAGCTGACCGAGACATATTCGCCCATGGCCATGGACATCGCCCCGGCGACCAGCCCGGCCAGCCCGGCGATCAGGATCGCCTCGGGCCCCGGATCGGCCGCCGCCACCCCGACGATCAGCGCCCCCACCGAGACGATGCCGTCATTCGCCCCCAGCACCGAGGCGCGCAGCCAGCCCATGCGGCTGACGTAATGCGGATCGTCGGGATGGGCGCTCGGCTGGGTCATCTGGGTCCTCGGCTATTGCTGTTTCGGGCCAGCTTAACGGCCCGGACCGCATTTGCCAGCCTTGCGTCCCGCGACCGGCGCCGTCACGCTGGCGGCGGACGAATCCCGCCGAAAAGGAGGCAAAGAATGCAGCACGGCCCGACCCTGCCGCCCGCGCGGAACCTGATCGGCGGCGCCTGGCTGCCGGCTGCCTCGGGACGCGAGATGCCGATGATCTCGCCCATCGACGGCCGGCCCTTCGCCGCCATCGCCGATTCCGGGCCGGAGGATGTCGACGCCGCAATCCGCGCCGCCCGCGCCGCCTTCGAGGGGGATTGGGGCCGGCTGACCGCCGCCGAGCGCGGCCGGCTGATGCTGCGCCTGGCCCTGCGCATCGAGGCCGAGGCCGAGGCGCTTGCCCGGCTGGAAACCCACGACAACGGCAAGCCCGTCGCCCAGTCCCGTGCCGACATGGCGGCGCTGGCGCGCTATTTCGAATATTACGGCGGTGCGGCGGACAAGCTGCATGGCGAGGTGATCCCGTTCCTGAACGGCTATGACGTGACGGCGCTGCGCGAGCCGCATGGCGTCACCGGCCATATCATCCCCTGGAACTATCCGGTGCAGATCTTCGGCCGCTCGGTCGGGGCGGCGCTGGCCATGGGCAATGCGACGGTGACCAAGCCGGCCGAGGATGCCTGCCTGACCATCCTGCGCATCGGCGAACTGGCGGCCGAGACCGGCT
This sequence comes from Paracoccus sp. MA, assembly GCF_020990385.1. NCBI lineage: Bacteria > Pseudomonadati > Pseudomonadota > Alphaproteobacteria > Rhodobacterales > Paracoccaceae > Paracoccus > Paracoccus sp. MA. Next base: position 918,915 of record NZ_CP087597.1, on the reverse strand, counting down.
TTCCGCCCGGCGCCATCAACATCGTCACCGGGCGCGGCGCGGTGGCAGGGCAGGCGCTGGCCGAGCATCCCGGCGTCGATTTCATCAGCTTCACCGGCTCGCCCGAGGTCGGGCAGGCCATCCAGATCGCGGCGGCGCGCAACCACATTCCCTGCACGCTGGAACTGGGCGGCAAGTCGCCGCAGATCGTCTTCGAGGATGCCGATCTTGAGGCCGCGGCCCCGGTCATCGTCAACGCCATCGTGCAGAACGGTGGCCAGACCTGCTCGGCCGGCTCGCGCGTGCTGATCCAGCGCGGCATCTGGGACCGGCTGATGGCGATGCTGGCCGAACGCTTCGCCGCGGTCGTGGCCGGGCCGGCCGAGGGCGCGCTGCTGGGCCCGCTGATCTCGGCCCGGCAGAAGGCGCGGGTCGAACGTTACATCGCCGAGGCCGCAGCCCCGCTGATCGCGCGCGGTGCCGTGGCCGCGGATGCGCCGGCGGCGGGCTTCTATGTCGCGCCGGCGCTGTTCGGGCCGGTCGATCCCCAAAGCCCGCTGGCGCAGGAAGAGATCTTCGGCCCGGTGCTGGCCGCCATCCCCTTCGACACCGAGGCCGAGGCGGTGGCCATCGCCAACGGCACCGAATACGGGCTGGTCGCCGGCATCTGGACGCGCGACGGCGACCGGCAGGCGCGCATGGCCCGCGCCATGCGCTGCGGGCAGGTCTTCATCAACGGCTACGGCGCCGGCGGCGGGATCGAACTGCCCTTCGGCGGGGTGCGCAAATCCGGCCATGGGCGCGAAAAGGGCTTCGTTGCCCTTTACGAATTCTCGCGGCTGAAAACCGTCGTTCATCGTTTCGCATAAAAAAGGGGAAGAGATCATGCGGCTTCAGGGCAAGACGGCATTGGTGACCGGCGGCGGTTCGGGCTTCGGGCGCGGCATTGCCGAGCGTTTCGCGCGCGAGGGCGCGCGGGTGGCGGTGCTGGACATCAACGCCGACACCGCCGGGGCGGTGGCCTCGGGCATCGAGGGCCTCGCCATCCCCTGCGACGTGAGCCGGGGCGATCAGGTCCGCGCGGCGGTGGAGAAGGCGCGCGAGAGCTTCGGCAGCCTCGACATCGTGGTGAACAATGCCGGCTGGACCACGCCGAACGGCCCGCTGCTCGACACCGACGAGGCGGCGTTCCGCAAGATCTACGACATCAACGTGCTGTCGATCTTTCACATGACCCATGCCGTGCTGCCGCATTGGCGGGCGCGCGGGCAGGGGGTGATGATCAATGTCAGCTCGACTGCCGGCATAAGGCCGCGTCCGGGGCTGAGCTGGTATAACTCCTCGAAAGGCGCGGTGAACACCCTGACCCGCAGCCTGGCGGCGGAACTGGCGCCCGAGGGCATCCGGGTGAACGCCATCGCCCCGGTGATGGGCGAGACCGGGATGCTGGAGCGGTTCATGGGCTGCGAGGACACGCCCGAGAACCGCGCCCGCTTCCTTGCCACCATCCCGCTGGGCCGGCTGTCGACGCCGCGCGACATCGCCAACGCGGCGCTTTACCTCGCCTCGGACGAGGCCGATTTCATCACCGGCGTCATCCTCGAGGTCGATGGCGGGCGGACGGTCTAGCCCGCTGCCTGCGCGCGCCGCGTGGCGATGCTGCGCCACAGGAAGGCCAGCACGAACAGCGCCGTCAGCACCAGCACGATGGTCGGTGCAGGCGCGCTGTTCAGCCAGAAGCTGGCCCAGACCCCGCTGACCGCCGCGAAGGCCGCGACGCCGACCGCGGTGGCCAGCATGGCCGGCAGCCGCCGCGTGACCAGGAAGGCCACCGCCCCCGGCGCGATCAGCAGCGCCACCGCCAGGATGATGCCGACCGCGCTGAGCATGGCGACGACGGTGGCCGAGATCATGGCAAGCAGCCCGTAATTCAGCACGGCCAGCGCCAGCCCCGAGACCCGCGCCTGCACCGGGTCGAAGGCCAGAAGCGCGAAGTCCCGCCATTTCAGCACCAGCGCCAGCCCGACCACGGCCGAGATGCCGCCGGCCAGCCGCAGGTCTTCGGGGCCGACGCCCAGCATGTTGCCGAACAGGATGTGATCCAGGTGCAGGTCGGTCCGGATGGCGGTGTAAAGCACCACCCCCAGCCCGAACATGCCCGACATGACCACGCCCAGCACCGTGTCGGCCTTGACCCGGCTGTTGCCCTGCAGCCAGCCCGACAGCATGGCGCAGCCCAGCCCGGCCAGGAAGGCGCCAAGGATCAGCGGCAGGCCGGCGACATGGGCCAGCACCACGCCCGGCAGCACCGCATGGCTGACGGCATCGCCCATCAGCGACCAGCCCTTGAGCACCAGGAAGCAGGACAGAAGCCCGGCGGGCAGGGCGATCATCAGCCCGATCAGCGCCGCGTCGCGCATGAAGGGAAAGGAAAACGGCAGCAGCAGCCAGTCCATCATGCGGCCTCCTCCAGCGCCGCGCGGGCCCGGCGGCGGGCGGCGAGCAGGCCGTGCTTGGGCGCCAGCAGGAAGACGGCCAGGAAGATCAGCGTCTGCAGGCAGACGATCACCCCGCCGGTCGCGCCGTCGAGGAAGAACGAGACATAGGCCCCCAGTGCCGAGGTGGTCGAGCCGATGGCCACCGAGATCAGGATCAGCCGCGGAAAGCGGTCGGTCAGCAGATAGGCGGTCGCGCCCGGCGTCACCACCAGCGCCACGACCAGGAAGGCGCCGACGGTCTGCATCGCCGCCACCGTGCAGGCCGAAAGCAGGGTGAAGAACAGCACCTTCAGCGCCTGCGGGTTCAGCCCGACGGTGCGGGCATGGCTCTCGTCGAAGAACACCACCATCAGGTCGCGCCATTTCGCCGCCAGGATCAGCAGCGAAAGGCCGCCGATCAGCGCCAGCTGCAGCGTGTCGCCGGGGGTGATCGCCAGGATGTTGCCCATGGTGATGGTCTGCACGCTGACCGCCATCGGATTGAGCGAGACCATGAACAGCCCCAGCCCGAAGAAGCCGGTGAAGATCAGCCCGATGATCGCGTCCTCGCGCAATCCGCTGCGCTTGTTCAGGAACAGCATGGTCAGCGCGGCAAGCCCGCCCGACAGGAACGCCCCCAGCGCGAAGGGCAGGCCCAGCATGTAGGCCCCGGCGACGCCCGGCACGATGGAATGCGACAGCGCGTCGCCGATCAGCGACCAGCCTTTGAGCATCAGATAGGCCGAGAGGAAGGCGCAGACCCCGCCGACCAGGGCCGAGACCCAGATCGCATTGGTCATGTAGCCGTATTCGAAGGGCACCAGCAGCGTGCGGATCATTTCGAGGCCGCCTCTTCCTCGCGCGCGCTGCGCTGCCTGTCGTCGTAGAAGACCAGCGGCCGCTCGTCGTCCGACAGCACGGTCAGCGCGCGCGGATCGTCGTCGTCATGCAGGCGCCGCCCGCCCAGCACGAAATGCCGCAGCACGCCGCCGAAGGCCAGGCGCAGGTTGTCGGGGGTAAAGACCTCGGCCGTCGGCCCATGGGCCAGCACGGTGTTCTTCACCAGCACCACCCGGTCGCAATATTCCGGCACCGAGCCGAGGTCGTGGGTCGAGACCAGCATGACCCGTCCCTCCTCCCGCATCTGCTGCAACAGCGCGATGATGGCGGATTCGGTCTTGACGTCCACGCCGGTGAAGGGCTCGTCCAGCAGGATGACCCGGGCGCCCTGCGCCAAGGCCCGGGCCAGGAAGACGCGCTTCTTCTGCCCGCCCGAAAGCTCGCCGATCTGGCGGTGGCGGAAATCCTGCATGTTCACGCGCGCCAGCGCCTCGTCCACGGCGCAGCGGTCCTCGGGCCGCGCGCGGCGCAGGAAGCCCATATGGCCGTAGCGGCCCATCATCACCACGTCCTCGACCAGCACCGGGAAGGTCCAGTCCACCTCCTCGGCCTGCGGGACATAGGCGATCAGGTTCCGGCGCAGCGCCTGCGGCACGGTCAGGCCCAGCACCCGCACCTTGCCGGCGGCGGCCGGCACGAAGCCCATCAGCGCCTTGAACAGCGTGGATTTCCCCGAGCCGTTCACCCCCACCAGCGCCGTGACCGAGGCTTGCGGCACCGAAAAGCTGGCATCGCGCAAGGCGGTGAAGCCGTTGCGATAGGCCACCGTCAGGTTGGATACCGCGATGCCGGGGGCGTCATCCATCGGACAGCCCCTTGACGATGGTCTCGGACGTCACGCGCAGCAGGTCCAGATAGGTCGGCACCGGCCCGTCCGGATCGGACAGGCTGTCGACGTAAAGCACGCCGCCATAGCGCGCCCCGGTCTCGGCGGCGATCTGCCGGGCCGGGCGGTCCGAGACGGTGCTTTCCGAGAACACCACCGGAATCCGGTGCTGCTTGATCGCATCGACGACGCGGCGCACCTGCTGGGGTGTGCCCTGGGCATCGGCGTTGATCGGCCACAGGAACAGCTCGTTCAGGTGGAAATCGCGCGCAAGGTAAGAGAAGGCGCCCTCCGATGTCACCAGCCAGCGCCGTTCCTCGGGCAGGGCGCGGGCGGCGTCGCGCAGCGGACCGATGGTGCGCGCGATCTCGCCCTTGTAGCGGCCGGCATTGGCGCGATAGCTGCCCTCGCCCTCGGGATCGACCTGGGACAGGGCGGCGGCGATGTTGTCCACATAGACCAGCGCCGTATCCAGCGCCATCCAGGCATGCGGGTTGGGCTTGCCGTCGTATTGCCCGCCCGAGATCGGCATCGGTTCGATCCTCTCGGTCAGCGTGGCCGAGGGCAGGTCGCCCAGGTTGCGCAGGAACTGCTCGAACCACAGCTCGAGGTTCAGCCCGTTGCGCAGGATCAGGCGGGCGTCGCGGGCGCCGATCAGGTCGCTGGGCGTCGGTTCGTAATTGTGGATCTCGGCCCCCGGCTTGGTGATCGAGACCACCTCGGCCCGGTCGCCCGCCACGTTGCGCGCCATGTCGGCGATGATGGTGAAGGTGGTCGCCACCTTGAGCCGGCCCGCCTGCGCCAGCGCCGGGGCGGGAAGGATGGCGGGGGCGGCAAGCCCGGCAAGGGCCGTGGTCAGGAATGTTCTGCGTTTCATGATCCGATTCTTCTGCTCTGGGCCTCGTTCTGCCGCTGTTATCTGCGAATGATTCTCAACTGTCAAGCCAGTTGCAATTTCTTCGCATCTGGGCCAGAAAACCGCATGGAGATCGAGCCCCGTGCCCAAGCCTTCGAGGACGCGCTGCGCCGTGCCGGCGTGCGCATCACCCGCCAGCGCGCCGCGCTGCTGCGGGTGCTGGCGGCGGCCGAGGATCATCCCGACGCGACGCAGCTGCATCAGCGGGCGACGGCCGCCGGGGCAGGGGTGTCGCTGGCGACGGTCTATCGCACGCTTTCCGCGCTCGAAGCGCAGGGCGTGATCCAGAAGCTGGAATTCGAGGGCGAGCCGGCGCGGTTCGAGCCCGCCGACGGCACCCATCACGACCACATGATCGACGTCGAGACCGGCGAGGTGATGGAATTCGTCAACGAGCGTATCGAGCGGCTGCAGGCCGAGATCGCCGCCGAGATGGGCTACGAGATCGTCCGCCACCGGCTGGAGCTTTACGTCCGGCGCCGCCGATGAGCCTGACGGTCTTCGACAAGATCATCTCGGATCGCGGCTCGCGCTATGCGGTGTCGGGCGGGCCGGCGCGGACCCGGGCCGAGGCCGAGGCGCTGCTGGCCGAGCTGAAGCGCAACAAGCGTTTCGCCAAGGCCACGCATAACAGCTGGGCCGCGATCCTGTCGGGCGAGGCGCTGCGCGACGACGACGGCGAAAGCGGCGCCGGCCAGATCATCCTGCAGATGCTGGAACGCGCCGGGCTGACCGACCATGTGGTGATCGTGACGCGCTGGTATGGCGGCAAGCATCTGGGCGGCGACCGCTTTCGCCACGTCGTCGATGCGGTGCGGCATTATCTGGCGCAGAGCGGGCGCTAGCCTTCGCGTCCGACCGCATGGGCCTGCAGCAGCTCCAGCGGCACGATCTCCAGCGTGCGGGCATGGGTGGCCTCCAGCACCACCTCGGGCGCGGCGAATTCCTGCGCCGCCTGCAGGAAGCGGGCAGCGCAAAGGCACCAGCGGTCGCCCGGCTTCAGCCCCGGAAAGCGGAATTCGGGCCGCGGCGTGCTCAGGTCGTTGCCCAGGTATTTCGACAGCGCCAGGAACTCGGCGGTGACGATGACGCAGACCGTGTGCCGGCCGCGATCCTCGGGGCCGGTATTGCAGCAGCCGTCGCGGAAGAATCCGGTCAGCGGCGCGGTCGAGCAGGTCTCGAGCCTGCCGCCAAGAACGTTGAGCGCGGGGTCCATCACAGGGTCTCCTTCGGCTGCCAGCCGATCCAGCGGCCGTGGAAATCCGCCCGGCCGAGGCTCCATTCGCGCATCCCGCCGCCGCTCCAGAGTCGCAGGACCAGCGCCGCGCCCTCGCCGCCATCGGCCTCCATCGACAGATGCGCCAGCGGCCGGTCGGGACTTGCCCCGTCCCCGGCGGCCCGCAGCGCGGATTCGACGAGCGCCCGCGTGGGGGCGGGAAAATACTGCGCCGCCACGGTATGATAGACAAGCCTGCCATGCGCGCAAGGCTCGGCAAGCCGGGCCGCGAGCCATGCGCCGGCATCGCCGCGATCCACCTGCGGCGGATGCCGCCCGGCCAGCGCCAGCGCCGCCTGCATCCGCTCCAGCCGCGCCCGCTGATCCGCCCAGACATAGGCCAGCAGCCGCAAACCGTCCCGCGCCGGGTCCAGCGGGTTCAGGTCCACGCCGCGGGCCGCGCCGATCGCCAGAGCCGCTGGGGCCGGGGCCGCGCCGCGCCATTGCGGGTTCAGCCAGACGGACTCCCCCTCGTCGGCCAGCAGGGACGGGGCGTATTCCTCTGCATCCCCAAGCCGGTAGCGTGGAAAGTTCAGGTTGAGTCCCGCGCTGGCGCCCAGCTCCAGCAGGTCGAAGCGGCGCCCGGGCAGCAGGGCGCCGATAAACCAGCAGGCCGCGATCAGCGCCGCGGCCCGGGCGACCTCGTTGGTCTGCGGCGCATGCTCGACCCATTCGAGCATATGCGCTTCATCGCGATGAATTGCCTGTGAAATCCTGTCATGCAGCCGGTCATCGTCGGGTTCGGCATAGGCCTGGGCGAGTTCCGGGTCGCGTCCGGTCAGGACCAGCGCGTGCAGCGCCCCGCAAAGCCGCAGCGGCACCGAGTCGGCGCGGTGGCTGGCATCGCCGGGCCATGTCCGCACCCGGCGCGCCAGCGCCCCGTCATCCCCGGCCAGGATCAGCGCCAGCTGCTCGCAGACCCGCGCCGTCAGGGGAGAGCCGAGCGCGCGGCAGGCTTCGGCCTGCAGGGCGAATGCCGCGCGCCAGGCGGTCACCGGAACCGCTCGGTCAGCGCCCTCAGGCGGTCGGAAAGGCTGGGCGGCTCGGCGGCGGAATCGTTGGCGGGTTTCGCCGCGGGCTTGGCCGGCGACGCCTTGCCGGGAAGGTCCGGCCGCGTGCCGCTGTTGCGCGCCGGCGCCACCCGCGCCGCGACCGCGTTCATGAAGCGCGCATCCTCGCCGGCGGCCAGCGCCGCCGCCCCGTCCGAGATGCCGCGCAGCAGGTCGTCCAGCCCGGCCTGCTCGGCCTTGGCGAAATCCGACAGCACGTAGCCGGCGACGCGGTCCTTGTCGCCGGGATGGCCGATGCCGATGCGCAGCCGGCGATAGCCCTCGCCGATATGCTGGTGCAGCGAGCGCAGCCCGTTATGCCCGGCATGTCCGCCGCCGGTCTTGAGCCGCACCTTGCCCGGCGCGAGGTCCAGCTCGTCATGCAGCACGATCACGTCCTGGGGCGCGAGCTTCAGATAGCGCATCGCCTCGCCGACCGACTGGCCGGACAGGTTCATGAAGGTGCCGGGCTTGAGCAGGGCGACCCGCTCCTCGCCCAGCCGGCCCTCGCAAACCTCGCCCTGGAAGCGGCTGCGCCAGGGGGGGAAGCCGTGGTCCGAGGCGATGCGCTCCACCGCCATGAAGCCCACATTGTGCCGGTTGGCTGCGTATTTCGCGCCCGGATTGCCCAGGCCGACGATCAGTTTCATGCGTCTCTCCGTCGCTCGGGCGCCAGATTACCGGCCTGGCCGAAAAGGGGCAAATTTTATCGCTCTCTTGTCCTCGCGGCCCGGCGTTACTAAGACTCTGTCAACCTTTCGCGTCTAAGAGCGGTCCCGGGGGACAAGGCCCTTGGGACGAATCGCGAAACGGGCAGGCCAGGCAGGGACAAAAGCAAGGACAGACATGCACGATCCGGCAGAATTCTACATGAACACGCTCGTCCCCATGGTCGTCGAACAGACCAGCCGCGGCGAACGTGCCTATGACATCTTCTCGCGCCTGCTGAAGGAAAGGATCATCTTCCTCTCCGGCCCGGTGCATGACGGCATGGCGACGCTGATCTCGGCGCAGCTCCTGTTCCTTGAGGCGGAGAACCCGACCAAGGACATCAGCATGTATATCAACAGCCCCGGCGGCGTGGTGACCGCGGGCCTGTCGATCTATGACACGATGCAATACATCAGGCCGCGCGTCTCGACCCTGGTGGTCGGGCAGGCGGCCTCGATGGGCTCGCTGCTTCTGTGCGCCGGCCAGCCGGGGCATCGCTTCTCGCTTCCGAACAGCCGCATCATGGTGCACCAGCCCTCGGGCGGCTTCCAGGGCCAGGCCACCGACATCCTGATCCACGCGCGCGAGACCGAAAAGCTCAAGCGCCGCCTGAACGAGATCTATGTCGCTCATACCGGCCGCACCCTGGAGGAAGTCGAGGAGGCGCTGGAGCGCGACCGCTTCATGTCGCCCCAAGAGGCCAAGGACTGGGGTCTGATCGACGAGATCCTGACGGCGCGCGGCAAGGCCGAGCCGGACAAGTGATCACGGCTTCGGGAAGCTGCCGGGGCTGGCGTTTTGGGGATTGTGACGGGCCGGGGTGGCTCGTAACATGATGGCGACGCGGGACGTGGTCCGACCATGTCCGAAACAGGCGGTCGTCCGGCGCTTTTGCCGGGCCTCCGGGGCAATACGAGGATGAACTGATGGCCAATCCGACCGGCGGCGACAGCAAGAACACGCTCTACTGCAGCTTCTGCGGCAAGAGCCAGCATGAGGTGCGCAAGCTGATTGCCGGTCCGACCGTGTTCATCTGCGATGAATGCGTCGAGCTTTGCATGGACATCATCCGCGAAGAGACCAAGACTTCGGCGTTGAAGTCCGGCGACGGCGTGCCCAGCCCGCGCGAGATCTGCAACGTGCTGGACGATTACGTCATCGGCCAGGAACATGCCAAGCGCGTGCTCTCGGTCGCGGTGCACAACCACTACAAGCGGCTGAACCACAGCTCCAAGAGCGATATCGAGCTGGCGAAGTCGAACATCCTGCTGATCGGCCCGACCGGCTGCGGCAAGACGCTGCTGGCCCAGACGCTGGCGCGCATCCTGGACGTGCCCTTCACCATGGCCGACGCCACCACGCTGACCGAGGCCGGCTATGTCGGCGAGGATGTGGAAAACATCATCCTGAAGCTGCTGCAGGCCAGCGAATACAATGTCGAGCGGGCGCAGCGCGGCATCGTCTATATCGACGAGGTCGACAAGATCACCCGCAAGTCCGACAATCCCTCGATCACCCGCGACGTCTCGGGCGAGGGCGTGCAGCAGGCGCTGCTGAAGATCATGGAGGGCACGGTCGCCTCGGTGCCGCCCCAGGGCGGGCGCAAGCATCCGCAGCAGGAATTCCTGCAGGTGGACACGACCAACATCCTGTTCATCTGCGGCGGCGCCTTCGCCGGGCTGGACCGCATCATCGCGCAGCGCAACAAGGGCACGGCGATGGGCTTCGGCGCCGCGGTCAAGGAAGACGACGACAAGGGCGTGGGCGAGCTCTTCAAGCAGCTCGAACCCGAGGATCTGCTGAAATTCGGCCTGATCCCGGAATTCGTCGGCCGCCTGCCGGTCATCGCCACCCTGGGCGACCTGGACGAATCGGCGCTGATCACCATCCTGACCCAGCCCAAGAACGCGCTGGTCAAGCAGTATCAGCGGCTCTTCGATCTGGAGGGCGTGAAGCTGACCTTCACCGAGGATGCGCTGACCGCCATCGCCCGCCGCGCCATCAAGCGCAAGACCGGCGCCCGCGGGCTGCGCTCGATCATGGAGGACATTCTGCTCGACACCATGTTCGACCTGCCCGGCATGGACAGCGTCGAGGAGGTGGTGGTCAACGAGGAGGCGGTGGACAATCCCACGGCCAAGCCGCTGCTGATCCACACGGATGCGAAAAAGGAAACCGCGACCGCGGGCTGACGCGCGACGCGGGCGCAGCAACGGGCCAGAAGGGGCGGGGCGCGCGCAAGCTGCGGCAACGGTCCTTGCCAGGGCGCCGGGAGGACTCGCGCCATCATCGGCCGTGCCGCCAGCATTGCCGGCTGTTCGCGCAAGTTCGCCTTCGCGCAAGCGTGTCGATCGCGTGGATGGTCAGCACGGCCGGCGCCGCATGTCGCGGCCGCAGGCTGTGGGCGGGGTGCTGAGCTTGCCGAGAAACCGCAGCCGCCGCGCCGCCGATGAAGGATGCGACCGGTCTTGGGTCAGGATCGCTTTGCCGCTCGCGGCGCCGCGTGGTCGGCGGCCGCTTCGGGCGTTTACTGTGGCGGCGTGGCCGGTTGGGACAGGCGAAACGCCTCGGCGCCGTAACGGGCAGGGCGGGCACCGCTTGTCGGGGCTCGCGGCCGGCGAGGCCCTGCGGCGATCCGTCCGCCGGCGGCTGGCGGTCCAAGCCTCTCTGGACCTTGGCCGCAACTTGCGCCATATCTCGGCCGACACCCTATGAAGAGGTTCGCACCCATGTCGTTTCTGCTTCGCTTTCTGACCTGGTGGAACAGCCAGACCCTGAACACCCAGGTCTGGACCAAGCTTTACGGCGCAAAGGTCGGAGAGGACGATCAGGGCAACATCTATTACCAGTCCCGCGACAGCAAGCGGCGCTGGGTGATCTATAACGGCGAAGCCGAGGCGAGCCGGGTGTCGCCGGAATGGCACGGCTGGCTGCACCACACCTTCCAGGAGCCGCCGACCAGCGAGCCGCTGGCCCACAAGCCTTGGGAAAAGCCGCATGAGCCGAACCAGACCGGCACGCCGGCGGCCTATCATCCGGCCGGTTCGCTCTATCGTGCCCAGCCGGTCGAGCGCCGCGACTACGACGCCTGGCAGCCCGAGTAAGCCCATGAACAGCGCCGCGGAACGAGCCGAGCTTTGGGTTGGCGCGGCCGTTCTGGCCGTGGCGGCCGGCTTTCTGGTCTGGTCCACCTCGGGCGGCAGCCGGCTCGCCGCGCAGCTGGGCGGCGGCTATGAGCTGCGCGCGGCCTTTCCCAATGTCGACGGCATCGAGGTCGGCACCGATGTGCGGGTGGCGGGCGTCCGGGTCGGGCGGGTCGTCGCCGTCGACCTGAACCCGCAGACCTATCTGGCCGAGGCGCGGCTGCGCCTGCCCGAATCCATCCGCCTGCCCGCCGACAGCGCCGCGCTGATCCAGTCGGACGGGCTGCTGGGCGGCGCCTATATCGAGCTGCAGCCCGGCGGGGCGCCCGAGGACCTCGAGCCCGGCGCCGAGATCGAGGATGTGCAGGGCGCGGTCAGCCTGATCTCGCTGATGATGAAATTCGTGGATTCGCAAAGTTCGGAGGACGGCCAATGACGCATCTTTTGCCCCGCGCCTGCCTGTGCCTGCTGCTGGCCGCCGGCCCCGCCCTGGCCCAGTCTCCCGAGGAGGAGGACCTGGCCGAGGATCAGCAACTGATGGTCGATCCGGCCTTCAGCGACGACCCCGAGGCGGTGGTCCCGGCCGAGCCCTCGGCAGCCGAGCGTCAGCGGGCGGCCGAGCAGGCCCGGGGCCCGGAAACCGCGCGCGGCAGCGGCGCGCAGCTGCGCGGGCTCGACAAGATCACCGGCAGGACCGAGGATTTCACCCTGACCGTGGGGGAATCGGTCGCCTTCGGCCGGCTCGAGGTCAACCTGGCCGAATGCCGCTATCCGGCCGCCGACCCGACCTCGGACGCCTATGCCGAGCTGACGATCACCGACAGCCGGGCCAATGCGCGGCTGTTCGCCGGCTGGATGATCGCCTCGTCCCCGGCGCTCTCGGCGCTGGACGATTCGCGTTACGATGTCTGGGTGATTTCCTGCACCAGGGCTTGAAGCCCGGGCAGCGCATGCGCGGTGAAATCCGCCCGGACCTGCAGCGCCGCCGCCAGCCGCCGGCGATAATCCATCCGCATGATGGTCTGCCCGCCCATCGAGGCCAGGTGCGGGCTGGGATATTGCGTGTCCCACAGCGTGAAGCCGCAGCGCGCCAGATGCGAGGACATCCAGATCAGCGCCGCCTTTGAGGCATTGGTCCGGCGCGAGAACATGCTTTCGGCAAAGAAGGCCCCGCCCAGCGTCAGCCCGAACATGCCGCCGATCAGCGCGTCGCCGGCGCGGATCTCCAGCGAATGCGCGTGCCCCATGCGGAACAGGTCCCGGTAGAGCGCGAAGAGCGGCGCGTTGATCCAGGTCTCGGCCCGGTCGGCGCAGCCCTCGACGACGCCCGCGAAGTCCTGGTCGATGGTCGCCCGCCAGTCGCAGCGCCGCAGAAAGCGCCGCATCGAGCGCGAGACATGCACCCCGCCCACCGGCAGGATGCCGCGCAGCGCCGGCTCGAACCAGTAGAGCTGCGAATCCGTGGCGGATTGCGCCATCGGGAACACGCCCTGGGCATAGGCGGCCAGCATCCGTTCGGCGGTCAGGCCCCCGCTCATGCGCAGGGCCTCTGTCGCGCCGGCAGCCGCATCGGTCAGGCGGCGGCCATCTCGGCCAGCCAGCGTTCCAGCCAGTGGATCGAATAATCGCCGCGCTGGATGTCGGGATTCTCGATCAGCGCCCGGAACAGCGGCACGGTGGTGTCGATCCCGTCCACGATCAGCTCGCCGAGCGCCCGGTTCAGCCGCGCCAGCGCCTCTTCCCGGTCGCGGCCGTGCACGATCAGCTTGCCGATCAGGCTGTCGTAGAAGGGCGGGATGCGATAGCCGTCATAGATCGCCGAATCCATCCGCACGCCCAGCCCCCCGGGCGCGTGATATTGCGAGATGGTGCCGGGCGAGGGGGTGAAGTTCGGCAGTTTCTCGGCATTGATCCGCACCTCGATGGCATGGCCGGAGATCTTCAGATCCTCCTGGCGGAACTCCATCTCTTCGCCGGCGGCGACCAGGATCTGCTGGCGCACCAGATCGACGCCGAAGATCGCCTCGGTCACGGGATGCTCGACCTGCAGGCGGGTGTTCATCTCGATGAAATAGAATTCGCCGTCCTCGAACAGGAACTCGATGGTGCCGGCGCCGCGATAGCCGATCTTGGCCATGGCATTGGCGCAGATGCCGCCGATCCGGGCGCGCTGCTCGGCGGTGATGACCGGGCCGGGGGCTTCCTCCAGCACCTTCTGGTGGCGGCGCTGCAGCGAACAGTCGCGCTCGCCCAGATGCACCGCGCGGCCGCGACCGTCGCCGAAGACCTGGATCTCGATATGGCGCGGGCGCTGCAGGTATTTCTCGATATAGACCTCGTCATTGCCGAAGGCCGCCTTGGCCTCGGCACGGGCGGTGCGGAAGGCGTTTTCCAGCGCGGCCTCGTCATGGGCGACCTTCATGCCGCGCCCGCCGCCGCCGGCGGTGGCCTTGATGATGACCGGATAGCCGATCCGGGCGGCGATCTGCCGGGCCGCGGCCACGTCCGCCACCCCGCCGTCCGAGCCGGGCACCACCGGAATGCCCAGCGATTTCGCGGTTTCCTTGGCGGTGATCTTGTCGCCCATGATGCGGATATGTTCCGCCGAAGGGCCGATGAAGGTGATGCCGTGATCCTCGACCATCTGCACGAAGCCGGCATTCTCGGAGAGGAAGCCATAGCCGGGATGGATGGCCTGGGCACCGGTAATCTCGCAGGCCGAGATGATGGCCGGCTGCGACAGGTAGCTGTCGGTCGAGGGCGGCGGACCGATGCAGACCGATTCGTCGGCCATGCGCACATGCATGGCATCGGCATCGGCGGTGGAATGCACCGCAACCGAGGCGATGCCCATCTCGCGGCAGGCGCGGATCACGCGAAGCGCGATCTCGCCGCGGTTGGCGATCAGGATCTTGTCGAACATCCCGGCCTCACTCGACGACCATCAGGGGGGCGCCGAATTCGACCGGGCTGCCGTCGTCGACCAGGATGCGCTTGACCGTGCCCGAGCGGGGCGAGGGGATATGATTCATGGTCTTCATCGCCTCGACGATCATCAGCGTCTCGCCCTCCTTCACCTGCTGGCCGATGCTGACGAAGGGCGTCGCGCCGGGCTCGGGCGCCAGATAGGCGGTGCCGACCATGGGCGAGGTGACGACGCCGGGCAGGCTGGCCGGGTCCTCGTTGCCGGTCGGGGCCGGGGCGGCGGAAGCCGCGGGGGCGGCCGGAGCGGCGGGCGCCGGGGCGGCGGCGGGCGCGGCCATGGCCTGGATGATCTGCTTGTTCTGCTTGGAGAGGCTGACGGTCAGCCGGTCGTTCTCGTCATATTCGCGCTTGACGGTCAGCTCGGTCAGCTCGTTGCGATTGAGCAGTTCGGCCAGGGCTTGGATGAAGGCGACATCGCCCTCGTGATGGCGCTTCTCGTGACCAGCGTTCTTGGATTCGTCGCTCATGCCGTCCTCTGGATGTCGTTGTCGGGGCCCGCGTTCTGCTTGCGCGGCGGATTTGGGCGTTCTTATAGACCGGTGGACAACCCAAGGGAAAGGGATTCGCCGCCTAGCCCCTGCGTTTCCAGCGCCGGTGCACCCAGAACCATTGCTCCATATGGGCGCGGACCAGCCGCTCCAGATCGTCGTTCAGCGCCTGCATCATGGCCGCGGCTTCGCCATGCGGCACCGGCGCGCCGACCTCGACCCGGAAGCTCAGCCCGTCGGGTTGGCGCACCCCGGCGATGGGCAGGATCAGCGCGTCATAGCGCAGCGCCAGCTCGGCCGGGGTCAGCACGGTCCTGGACGGCAGGCCGAAGAAGCGCAGCTCGGCGCCGTGATCGTCGAACTGGTCGAAGCCCAGGGCCAGCCAGCCGCCGCCCTTCAGAAAACGCAGCATCGCGGCCAGCCCGGCGCGGCCGCGCGGGAACATCGGCTGCGAGATGGCGTTCAGCGCCGGGATGTAATGGCGGTTGAATGCTTCGTTGTTCATCGGCCGGTAGAGCGCGCCGACCGGCCAGCCGCGCCCGGCCAGCGCCGCGCGCATGGCGTCGTAATTGCCGAAATGCGCGGCGGCCAAGATGACGGGCCGGCCCGCCGCGGCCGCCTGCTCCAGCGCCGGAAGCCCGGGCCCGGTCAGCGGATCCGAGGCGCGGATGCGGTCGGTGAACTCCTCGCCCGAATAGGTCTCGGCCAGCGAGCGGCCGGCATTGTCCGGCACGGCGCGGGTCAGGCGGCGGATCTCGGCCGGGGGCAGGTCGGGGCAGGCCATGGCGAGATTGGCGCGGATGCGCCTGCGCCAGCCGGCAAGCGGGCCCAGGACATGGGCGAAGAACCAGCCCATGACCGGGATGCGCCGTTCGTAGGGCAGGATGCGGGCCAGGCCCATCAGCGCCAGAAAGGCGCCGTTGGCGATGCGGTCGCGCAGGCTGATGGGCTCGGGGGTTTCGGTCTCGCTCATCGCGGTCCTGCCTTCTGGGCTTCGATTCACGCGGGCCGGTGCATGGCGCGGGCCTCGCGCATCCAGACATATATGCCAGCGGCCACGATGATCAACGCGCCGACAAGGGTCCAGAGGTCGGGCAGGGTGCCCCAGAACAGCCAGCCCCAGAGCCCGGCCCAGATCAGCCCGGTATAGCCGAAGGGGGCGATGGCGGCGGCCTCGGCCAGCGAGAAGGCCCGGATCAGCAGCGTCTGCGCCGCGGTGCCGAGCCCGCCGAGCAGCAGGAAGGCCCAGATGTCGCCCGCCGCGATGGGCTGCCAGAAGAACGGCACCGCCAGGGTAGTGAGGATCGAGCCGACCAGCGCCGACCAGAGGACCGAGGTCGCGGTGGAATCGCTCCGCGCGATGCGGGTCAGGATCGCGCCGGCGGCATAGGTGAAGGCCGCGACCAGCGCCAGCAGCGCCGCGGGATGGAAGACCCCGGCGCCGGGGCGGATGATGATCAGCGCGCCGCAAAGCGCGGCAAGGATGCCGAGGATGCGCCGGATGCCGATGGATTCGCCCAGGAAGATCGCGGCGCCCAGCGTGATCAACACCGGGTTGATGTCCATGATCGCGGTGGCCTCGGCCAGGCCGATGAATTGCAAGGCGCTGAAGAACAGCAGGATCGAGCCGAGCTGCGTCACGCCGCGGAAGAACTGCACCACCGGGCGCCGGGTGGCCAGGGCGCTGCGCAGCCGCGGCGCGAAGATGACCGCGACGATGGCCAGGTTGGTGACGAAGCGCACCCAAACCACCTGCACCGGATGGTAGAGCGTCGAGAGATGCTTGCCGGTCGCATCCATCAGCGTGAACAGGAAGATCGCCAGCAGCAGGAGCAGGATGCCGCGCAGCTGCGTGGACCGCGCGGGATCGCCCGCGGGCGCGAGGATCGGCGGCAAGGCGCCGGGGCTGGGTTGGGGCGGTGTCATGGCGGGTCCCTCTTGTCCCCGGGGTTATGCCCGCGGGCGGCGGCGGGGTCCATGGGGGGCGGCGCGAGGGCCGGGCCGCGCCGTCGCATGAGTATTTGGGAAACGGTGAAAGGCAGCCGTGGCGGCTTTCCCGGAGCGCCGGGGCATGGGTATTCGGGGGAACGAAGAAGCCGGCGGGATGGGACGGGCCGGCGGGATGGGAGGGGGCCGCGCCGGGGCGGGCGCGGCCCGTAAGTGCTTAGCCGAGCAGGCGGCGGGCCTCGGCGACGGCGGCCTCGGCGGTGATGCCGAACTCCTTGTAGAGCGTGGGCGCCGGGGCCGAGGCGCCGAAACCGGTCATGCCGATGAAGCCCGAGGTCTCCTCGCGCCCGCGCTCGCCCAGAAGCAGCCAGTCCCAGGGCTGGCGCACCGCGGCCTCGATGGCGATGCGCACGGTGCCGGCCGGCAGCACCTGCTGGCGATATTCGGCCTCCTGGTCGCGGAAGAGCTCCATCGACGGCACCGAGACCACGCGGGTCGGCACGCCCTCGGCCTCGAGCGTCTCGCGCGCGGCCACGGCGATTTCCACCTCGGAGCCCGAGGCCATCAGGATCACCCGGGGCGCGGCGCTGGCCTCGCGCAGCACATAGGCGCCCCTGGCGGTCAGGTTCTCGCCCGCATCCTCGCGCAGCAGCGGCAGGTTCTGGCGCGACAGCGCCATGACCGTCGGGGTCGATTCGCTCGACAGCGCGATTTCCCAGGCCTCGGCGGTCTCGATCAGGTCGCAGGGGCGCAGGGTCAGCGTGTTGGGGGTGGCGCGGCAGATCGCCAGATGCTCGACCGGCTGGTGGGTCGGGCCGTCCTCGCCCAGGCCGATGCTGTCATGGGTCATGACATAGGTCACCGGCAGGCCCATCAGCGCCGAAAGCCGCATGGCGCCGCGCGCATAGTCGGTGAAGCACATGAAGGTGCCGCCATAGGGGCGCAGCCCGCCATGCAGCCAGATGCCGTTCATCGCCGCGGCCATGCCGTGTTCGCGGATGCCGTAATGGACATAGCGGCCCTTGCGGTTTTCCGGGATGAAGATGCCCAGATCCTTGGTCTTGGTGTTGTTCGAGCCGGTCAGGTCCGCCGAGCCGCCCAGCGTCTCGGGCAGTTCGGGGTTCACCACCTCCAGCACCATCTCGCTGGCCTTGCGGGTCGCGACCTTGGGCTTGCTGGCCAGCGCCTGTTCCTTGAGCGCCGCGATGGTGGGCGCCAGCCGGTCGCTGACGCCGCCCGAGATGCGGCGGGCGAATTCGTCGCGGTTCTCGGCCGCATCGACGCGGGCCGCCCAGGCCTCGCGCTCGGCCCGGCCGCGGGCGCCGATGGCGCGCCAGTCGGCCAGGATGTCCTCGGGCACGGTGAAGGCGGGCGAATCCCAGCCCAGCACCTCGCGCGCGGCGGAGATCTCGGACGCCCCCAGCGCCGAGCCGTGCACGCCCGAGCTGTCCTGCTTGTTCGGCGCGCCGTAGCCGATGATGGTCTTGCAGGCGACGAGGACCGGGCGGTCGTCCTTGCCGCTGGCGGCATCGGCCAGCGCGCGCTCGATATCGGCGGGGTCGTGGCCGTCGCAGGAAAGGGTGCGCCAGCCCGAGGCTTCGAAGCGTTTCAGTTGGTCCGTCGAATCCGACAGCGACACCCGGCCGTCGATGGTGATGTCGTTATTGTCCCAGAGCACGATCAGGTTCTTCAGCTTCTGGTGGCCGGCCAGACCGACGGCTTCCTGGCTGATGCCCTCCATCAGGCAGCCGTCGCCGGCGATGACCCAGGTCTTGTGGCTGCACAGCGCCTCGCCGAACTGGGCGCGCATCGCCTCTTCGGCGATGGCGAAGCCGACGGCGGTGGCGATGCCCTGGCCCAGCGGGCCGGTCGTCGTCTCGACGCCCTCGGCATGGCCGAATTCCGGATGGCCGGCGGTGATCGAGCCCCATTGCCGGAAATTGCGGATCTGGTCGATCGACATCTGCTCGTATCCGGTCAGGTAGAGCAGCGAATAGATCAGCATCGAACCGTGGCCGGCCGACAGCACGAAGCGGTCGCGGTCGAACCAGTTCGGCGCGGCGGCGTCGAATTTCAGGTGGTTGCGGAACAGGACTGTGGCGACGTCGGCCATGCCCATCGGCATGCCGGGATGGCCCGAATTCGCGGCCTCGACGGCGTCCATCGAGAGGGCGCGGATGGCGTTTGCGAGACGCCAGTGAGCGGGATCGGCCTTGCGGCGGGCGGCGATGTCCATATCGGGATTCCGTGCTGTTGTGTGGCGGCACGCCCTGATAGGCAGGAGGGCGGGCGGTTGCAAGCCGCAAGGGCGGCGAAGGGGCGGTTTCGCATGACGAAGGACCATGCCATCATCGGTTTCCGGCAGGATCGGATCGGCGCGCGGCTGATCTGCCTGCTCAATGTCATGCGCCTGTCGCGCAAGTTCGGCGTCCCCGGCCGCTATCTCTGGCTCTCGGAGCCCGAGGGTCCCTATCCCGAACTGGCCGATCCCCGCGATTTCCTGGCCCCCGATTTCGTGGCCGCGCATATCGACATCGTCGCGCGCCCGCCCGGCCGGACGGGCCTGCGCAACCTTCCCGCCGTGGCGCCGGGCATGAACAGCGCCGGCTTCGCCCGCAGCTTGGCCGAGGGACGGCGCTATGAATGCGACGCCATGTCCGAGATCATCCGCTTCATGGACGAAACCGAGGCGGATGCCGCAGAGGGCCTGCGCGCGGCCGCGGCGGAGCTTGCCCTGTCGCCGCGGCTGACGCGTGCCTTGGCGCGGGCCCGGCGCATCCTGGCGCAGGCCGGCGGCGGCCAGCCCGCCGCCATCCATGTGCGGCGCGGCGACATCCTGGACGGCGATCCCTGGTCCTATTCCTCCTGGGCGTCGAAATATGTGCCCGACGAGTTCTTCCGCGCCTTCGTCGCCCGCGCCGAAGGGCCGGTCATCGCCTTTTCCGACACGCCTGCGGCGGTCGAGCATCTGCGCCAGGGCGATCCGCGCCTGGTGCCCGTGCACGAGCTGCTGAAGGCCGGCGCCCTGTCCGCGGCCGAGCGCGACCTGCTTGAGCTCTTGCTGATGGCCGGCTGCGCCGAGGTCGGGGCGCCCAGCCACAGCGCATTCTCGCGTGCGGCGGCGATGATCGGGCATTGCCGCATCGTGGCCCTGCCGGCCGCGCTGCAGGCCGGGCCGCGGCTTGCGGCCTATGATGCGCTTCTGGACCGGGTGATCGCGCGGCCCGACAGTTTCTTCGCGCCCGGCGATCTGGCGCAGAGCGTCAGCTATGCCGCGCGCCATGCCGCAAGCTGCGGGCGCGGCGGCGAACTGGTCGACGCGCTGGCCGGGCGCCGCGACCTGCTGGAGCGGTTCCCGTTTCTTTACAGGGAGCTGGCCCTGGCCGCCTGGTCGGCGCGACGCAGGCAGAAGGCGCGGCGGTTGGCGCAGCAGGGCCTTGACGCGCCCTTGATGCGCAACCGCGACAAGCCGCAATGCCGGCAGGTGCTGCTGGTGACCGGCGAGCAGGGGCCGGAGCTCGAGGCCGACTTTCTCGGCATGCTCTTCACCGGCCGCGCGGCCGAGGGCCCGATCATGCCGGCGCTGGCGCATCGGCTGATCCGCGGCGGCGGCCCCGCCGCCCGGGCGCTGTGCTATGCGCCCGACCTGCTGCCCAGCCATGCCCAGCCGGATCCGGAGAATGGCAAGGGAAGGCTCCTGCCGCTCTGGACGCTGCGCATCGACTGGTCGGAATTCGTCCGAGACCCCGGCCCGCAGCGCGAATTGCTGCTTTGGCCCGACCTTTGGCGCAAGATCGCACCGGGGGCGGAAAAGCTGCAGCAGATCGAGGCGGCGCTGGCCCGGGGCGAAAGCCCTGGGCTTGACGAAAGGGATGCGGCCTGGCTGGGCTTTTGCGCCTCGGTCCTGCGGCTGCATGGCCGGCTGAACCGGGCCTTCGCGCTGCTGCACTGGCTGGATGCGGCGCGGCCCGCGCAGATGCTGACCCACAAGCGGCTGGCCGATGCCTGCTTCGCCGCCGGCAATCGCAAGGCCGGCGACCGCTGGCTGGGCTCGGCGCTGGCGCTGGCGCCCGACCAGCCAATGCTGCGCCTGTCCGCCGCCCTGCGCGCCGCCGAGGCGCAGGACGGCGCGCGCGCCGAGGCGCATCTGCAGGCGGCCCGGGCGGCCTGGCCCGGGCTGGGCCTGACCGAGACCCTGGGCCGCGCGCTGCGCAGGCAGATGCCTGCCGGCGCGCCCGCCTGCGCCGCAGAACCCGGCGCGACGCCGGGCTGACCGCGTCTGCGTCACAAAGGATTTGCCAAAACCCCGCTGGCCAAGCAATCTGGCAGAAAAAGCAATGCCTTTCGGCAACAGGGGGAAATGATGGCACGAGTTGCGACATCCGCGGTCGACCCGGTCGACGAGATCCTGCCGCCGGTCCGCATGGCGACATTGGGCCTGCAGCACGTCTTGGTGATGTATGCCGGCGCGGTGGCCGTGCCGCTGATCGTCGGCCGGGCGCTGAAGCTCTCGCCCGAGGACGTGGCCTTCCTGATCTCGGCCGACCTGTTCTGCTGCGGCATCGCCACCATCATCCAGTCGCTGGGCATGACGCGCTGGTTCGGCATCCAGCTGCCGGTGATGATGGGGGTGACCTTCGCCTCGGTCGGGCCGATGGTGGCGATGGCGAATGCCTATCCGGGACCGGAGGGCGCGCGGATGATCTTCGGCGCCATCATCGGCGCGGGGATCGTCGCCATGATCCTGGCGCCCTTCGTCGGCCGGATGCTGAAATTCTTTCCGCCGCTGGTCACCGGCACGATCATCCTGGTGATCGGCGTGACGCTGATGCGGGTGGGGATCAACTGGATCTTTGGCAACCCGGTCGGGCCGACCGCACCCAAGGTCGTGGACCCGGTCGCCATGGGCTGGCTGAACCAGCTGAAGGAGCTGGCCGGGACCGGCGCCGTCCCGGCCCTGCCGGACGGCTTTGCCCCGGCGCCCAGCGTGCAGAACCCGCTTTACGCCCAGCCCGTCAACATCGTCATCTCCGGGGTGGTGCTGGTGGCGATCCTGCTGATCGCGCGCTTCGGCCGCGGTTTCGTCGCCAATATCGCGGTGCTGCTGGGCATGCTGATCGGCGCGGCGCTGACCATCGCCCTGGGCCAGATGACCTTCGAGAAGGTCGCCGAAGCGCATTGGTTCGGCATCGTCACCCCCTTCCATTTCGGCACGCCGATCTTCGATCCGGTGCTGATCGTGACCATGGTTCTGGTGATGATCGTGGTGATGATCGAATCGACGGGCATGTTCCTGGCGCTCGGCGACATGACCGGCCGCGAGATCACCCCGCAGCGGCTGAGCGCCGGGCTGCGCACCGACGGCCTCGGCACGCTGATCGGCGGCATCTTCAACACCTTCCCCTATACCTCCTTCAGCCAGAACGTCGGCCTTGTCGGCGTCACCGGCATCAAGAGCCGCTATATCTGCGTCGCCGGCGGGCTGATCCTGATCCTGTTCGGGCTGGTGCCCAAGATGGGCGCGGCGGTGGAATCGCTGCCGACCCCGGTGCTGGGCGGGGCGGGGCTCGTCATGTTCGGCATGGTGGCGGCGACGGGGATCCGCATCCTCTCGACGGTGGATTTCGCCGGCAACCGCAACAACCTGTTCGTGGTGGCGGTGGCGCTTGGCTTCGGGATGATCCCGCTGATCGCGCCCGATTTCAAGCAATGGATGCCGCATGCCATCCACCCGCTGGTCGAATCGGGCATCCTGCTGGCCACCATCGCGGCGGTGGCGCTGAATGCCTTCTTCAACGGCACCGGCGGCGATGTCGAGGACGCCAAGCGCGCCGCCAGCATGGCCGATCACTGATCGGCGGCGGGCTCGCCGGTCGGGGCCGCCTCGGCCAGCGGCCGGATGCGCAGCCGGGTGACGCGGTTCTCGCGCCGCGCAACGACTTCGAAACGGTAGCCCTGGAACGAGAACACCTGGCCCGGTGTCGGGATCGACTGGGCCATGTGGATCACCAGGCCGGCGACGGTATTGGCCTCGTCGTCGGGCAGCGACCAGTCCAGCGCCCGGTTCAGGTCGCGGATGGTCATGGCGCCGTCGACCAGATAGTCGCCCTGGGCGTTCGGCACCAGCGACTGCGCGGCCTCCATGTCATGCTCGTCGGTGATCTCGCCCACGATCTCCTCGAGGATGTCTTCCAGCGTGATCAGCCCGCGCAGGCTGCCGTATTCGTCCACCACCAGCGCGAAATGCGTGCGCCGTTTCAGGAATTCGCGCATCTGCTCGTCCAGCGAGGTGGTGTCGGGCACGAAATAGGGCGGCATGGCGGTGCTGAGCACGTCGAAGTTGCGCAGCGCCTCGGGGCCGCTGTCCTGCAGCGCCTTGCGCACTCCGCGCAACAGGTCCTTGGCATGGATCACGCCGACGACGTTCTCGCGCTCGCCGCGATAGACGGGCAGGCGGGTATGCGGGCTTTTCAGCACCCGGTCCAGCACCTCATCGGCGGAAAGGTCGGCGTCGATCATCTCGATCCGCGACCGGTGCAGCATGATCTCCTCGACCGAGCGGTCGCCGAGGTCCAGCGCGCCCATCAGCCGGTCGCGCTCCTCCTTCTGCACGGCGCCGCTGGACTGGGCGATGGCCAGCGCGCCGGCGATCTCTTCCTGGACGGAAAAGACGGGGCCGGAATCGTCGGCGCGCACCCCGAACAGGGCCAGGATGCCGCGCACCACCAGCCGCACCACCATGACCACCGGGGCGAGGATGCGGGTGCTGATGCCGATCGGGCGGGCGACGCGGCTGGCCAGGTCCTCGGGCGCCAGGATGGCATAGGTCTTGGGCAGCACCTCGGAAAAGACCAGCACCAGCGCGGTCATCACCAGCGTCGCCGCCGCCACGCCGCCCGAGCCCAGCAGCCGGGTGAACAGCGCCGTCGCCAGGCTGGCGGCCAGGATGTTGACGACATTGTTGCCCAGCAGGATCGAGCCGATCAGGCTTTCGCTGTCCTCGGTCACCTCCAGCGCCTTTTGCGCGCCCGCATCGCCCTTGTCGGCGCGCGCCCGCAGCTTGCTGCGACTCGAGGCGGTCAAAGCGGTCTCGGAGCCCGAGAAGAAGGCCGAGAGGGCCAGCAGCACCAGGATCGCCGCGCCGGTCAGCCAGAAGGCCAGGTCGTAGTCCGCCGACCCGGCGGCAGGCGCAGGGACGGCGGCGGCCGCTGCCGTGGCCAGGGCGATCATGGCGCTTTCCCGTTGCGGCCGCGCCGCGCCAGCGGATGGTGGTTCAGCACCAGGTCGCGCATCCGCCCGTCCATGACATGGGTATAGATCTCGGTCGTGCCCAGATCGGCATGGCCCAGCAGCGTCTGGATGGCGCGCAGGTCGGCGCCGCCTTCCAGAAGATGCGTGGCGAAGGCGTGGCGGATCACATGCGGCGAGACGCGGGCCGGGTCGATCCCGGCCGCCAGCGCCAGCTGGCCCAGCAGGTTGTTCATCGCCTGCCGGGTCATGTGCCCTTCGCGGCTGGCGGCGGGGAACAGCCAGCGCGCGCCCTTGCCGGCGACCAGCCGGCCCAGCGGGCTTTCGGCGGGGGCCTCGTCGCGGCGCTTCAGCCAGGCGGCGAGCGCCCGGCGGGCCGGATCGCTCAGCGGCACCATGCGCTCCTTGCCGCCCTTGCCCCGGATGAGCAGCAGCGCCGGATCGCCCCGGCAGGCGCCGACCGGCAGCGACACCAGCTCGCTTACCCGCATGCCGGTGGCATAGATCAGCTCGACCAGCGCCAGGTTGCGCGCGCGCTCGGTCTCGTTGCGGCCGATGCGGGGCAGGGCGTCCAGCATGGCCTGCACCTCGGCGCGGTCCAGCACCTTGGGCAGGCGCTGCATCCGGCCCGGCCCGCTGATGCGGCAGGCCGGATCGTCCTCGCGCCAATCTTCTTCGAGCGCGAAGCGGAACAGCTGCCGGATCGCCGACAGCCGCCGCGCCCGCGTCGCCCGCGACAGGCCCTGGGCGTCGCAATGAAGCAGGTAGTCCTCGATCCCGTCGCGGGTGACGGTCAGCAGGCTGCCGCCGCGCGCCGCAAGCCAGCCGGCGAAATCCTTCAGGTCGCGGCCATAGGCCAGCAGCGTGTTGCGCGCCGCCCCCGCCTCGGCCGCCTGCGCGTCGAGAAAGGCCGAGATCCGGCCCTGATCGCCAAGCCGGCCGCCGCTCACGGTGCGCCGCCGCCCGGTCCGGGCGTCATCACCGGGGCCAGGACCAGCTCGACCGCGGCCTGACGCGCGATCTCCTGCTGGCCCAGCACCCGCAGCACGCGCAGGCCCTGCGCCGCGCGCGGCAGGTCACCGTCAAGCCCGGCATCCACGTCGGCAAGGGCGGCCAGCAGCGCCTCGCCCCGGCGGTTTGCCAGGATCAGCTGCGCCGCGCCCTGCGGCAGGTCCTGTTCCGAAGGGCCCAGAAAGGCGGGGAAAAGCTGCGCCGCGCGCGGCTCGCCCTCGCCCGGGGGCGGCGCGGATTCGGGCTCGCCCTCGGCGAAGCGCAAGAGCCACAGATCGAAGGGCTCGGCATCGGCGGGCGGGCTCTGCGCCACCTGCGGCTGCGCGGCCTGCAGCGCCAGCCAGAGCGCGATCTGCCCGGGCCTGCCGTCCAGCCCCAGCGCCCCGACCTCGGCCCCGACCATATCGGCCAGCGCCGGGCCGAGGCCGGCCTGGACCATGGCGTCGAAGGCGGCGGGCAGGGTCCGCGCCACCGCATCCGCGTCGCGCAGCAGCAGCGCATCGGCCAGCGCCTGCACGGCGGCGGCGCGGTCCCAGACCCCGCCCGAGGCGGCGGGCTTCTGCTCCAGATAGATCATGCGCAGCTGCGAGGCCGGGATGGCGCCGGCCCGCGCCAGCCGCTCGGCCGCGTCCAGCCGGGCCTTCCAGCCCTCGTTCTGGTCCAGGTCGGCCAGGGCGAAGGCCAGCGGCAGGCTGGACGAGGACAGGGGCTGGCCGATCGCCTCGTGCAGGCGCAGCTCCAGCGGCGTCACCACCTGCGGCGGCACCAGCTCCTCGCTGCTGTCGGAATAGCCGTCGTCGAGATATTGCGCCAGCAGCGCCGCCATCTGCGGGTCGATCCGGCCCATGGTTTCGGCGCCGTGAAAGACCAGCGCGGCGGCGGTCCAGTCGCCGCCGAGCGCCAGGCAGAAGATCCGTGCCGGGAAGCTGGGGGCGACCCCGGGGGTGCGGTCCATGATCTCGCAGGCATGCGCCTCGTCGCCGGACAGCAGCGCGATGTCGAAAAGGCGCCGGAAGCGCTCCGGATCGCCGGGACCGGCCGCCTTCAGCAGCTCCTTGGCGGCGCCGGTCGCGCCCATGTCCAGAAGCTTGTCCACGCGCGCCAGGAACAGCGCGCCTTCCTGCCCGGCCTCGGTCCGGGGCGGGCGCAGCTGTGCGGCCAGCAGCCGCCGCTCCAGCCGCCGCAGCGCCGGCAGGCGCGGGTTCGAGCTGCGGATCAGCCGCACCAGCACCGCCGCGTCGCTGTCGCCCCAGAGATCCGCCGGCAGTCCCGCCGCCCGGGGCGAGACGGTGCCCTTGCCGTCGGGATTGCCCTCGCCCAGCCGGGTCACGCCGACCGGCTCGACCGCGCCGGTCGGGGCGATGTCGCGCTTGGACCGGCGCTTGAGTTCGGGCGGCCGCGGATCGCCGGGCCGCCATGAGGAGATGCTGCCCGGCTCCTGCACGCTGCCCGACAGCCAGTCGCTGGCCGAAAGCGGCGGTTTGGCCCCGGCCGGCTGGGCCAGCGCCAGCCCCGCCGCCACGGCGCAGATCAGGGCGCGGGCAAGGCCGGAGCTGTCAGTCGAGGTCATCTTGCCCAGCCCCCGCATCGGCCCCGGACGGGCCGGCATCGCCGGCCGCCGCGGCGGTTGCGGTTCCGGCAGGATTGCCGGCGGCGGCCTCGGCGGCCGGGGCCGGGGTCTCGGCGCCCAGGTCCAGCTCGACCGGCATCCGCATCTCGCGCGGGTCCGAGCTCATGTCGCCGAAATAGGCATAGCCGGCCAGGCCCGCCAGAATCAGGATGACCAGAACCACCACCACCTTCAAAAGCCGCATGAAATGCCCCTTCCGCCTCGATCAGGAATGCCGGTCTGCTGCCGGCTCGCGCGAAATATATATGGCATTTCCCGAAAGATCACGCCATCAGTCACTCCGGTTGCAAAAGGCGGGATGCGGGTGGTGATGCGGCGTAACATCGTGCTGATCGGGATGATGGGGGCGGGAAAGACCGCGATCGGGGGCGAGCTTGCGCGCCGCCTGCGCCGGCCGTTCCACGACACCGACGCCGAGATCGAGCGCGCCGCCGCGATGACCATCCCGGAAATCTTTGCCCGCGACGGCGAGGAGTTCTTCCGAGCCCGCGAATCGGAGGTGCTGGGCCGGGTGCTGGCCTCGGGCCCCGGCATCGTCTCGACCGGCGGCGGCGCCTGGCTGCGCCCCGAGAACCGTGCCCGCATCGGCGGCGAAGGCGTCTCGGTCTGGCTGGACTGTGATCTCGAGACGCTCTGGCACCGGGTCCGGCACCGGCCGACCCGGCCCCTGCTGCAGACCCCCGACCCGCGCGGCACGCTCGAGCGGCTGCTGGCCGAGCGCAGCCCGGTCTATGCGCTGGCCGATATCCGCGTCCCCGCGCAACGCGGCGACAGCATCGAGCAGACGGCAAATCGCGTGCTGGCCGCCATCGGCGCGCATGATCCGGCGATCCTGGAGGATAAATGAGCATCGACACCGTTCACGTGGATCTGGGCGCGCGTTCCTATGACGTGCGCATCGGCCAGGGCCTGCTGGCGCGCGCCGGCGACGAGATCGTCGCGCTGGCCGGCAAGCGCCGCGTCGCCATCCTGACCGACGAGACGGTCGCCGGCCTGCACCTGCCGGCGCTGCGCGAGGCGCTGGCCCGGCACGGCATCGCGGCGCCGGCGCTGGCCTTGCCCGCGGGCGAGGCCACGAAATCCTGGGCCGAGCTGGGCCGCGCCGTGGAATGGCTGCTGGCGCAGAAGGTCGAGCGCAAGGATCTGGTCATCGCGCTTGGCGGCGGGGTGATCGGCGATCTGGCCGGATTCGCCGCCGCGATCCTGCGCCGCGGCGTACGCTTCGTGCAGATTCCGACCACGCTGCTGGCGCAGGTTGACAGCTCGGTGGGCGGCAAGACCGGCATCAACAGCCCGCAGGGCAAGAACCTGATCGGCGCCTTCCACCAGCCTGCGCTGGTCCTGGCCGATATCGACGTGCTGGGCACGCTGGCGCCGCGCGATTTCCGCGCCGGCTATGGCGAGGTGGCGAAATACGGGCTTCTGGGCGACGAGGATTTCTTCGGCTGGCTCGAGGCCAATGCCACGGCGCTGGCCCGCGATCCGGCGTTGCGCCAGCGCGCCGTGCGCCATTCGGTGGCGATGAAGGCCGGCATCGTCCAGCGCGACGAGACCGAGCAGGGCGAGCGCGCGCTGCTGAATCTGGGCCATACCTTCGGCCATGCGCTGGAATCGGCGACCGGCTATTCCGACCGGCTTCTGCATGGCGAAGGCGTGGCCATCGGCTGCACCCTGGCCTTCGAGCTGTCCGCGCGGATGGGCCTGTGCAGCCAGGAGGCGCCGTCGCGCGTCGCCGCGCATTTCGCCGCCATGGGCCTGCCGGCGCGCATCCGCGACATTCCGGGCGAGCTGCCGGACGACGAGGCGCTGATCGCGCTGATGGCGCAGGACAAGAAGGTGCAGAACGGAAAGCTGCGCTTCGTCCTGGCGCGCGGCATCGGCCAGGCCTTCGTCACCGATGCGGTCCAGCCGACGCTGCTGCGGCAGGTCCTGGCGGACTCGCGCTAGGGTCGCGGCTCTCCGGTCTCGGCCCCGGCCTCCGCATCGGTTCCCGCCTCGGCTTCGGCCTCGATATCGTCGAGGGGCGGCGGTTCGGTGCGGCGGCGGGGCGGCACCGCCTCGTTATGGCCCAGCTTGCGGTCGCGGTCCCGGCGCAGCGCGGCGCGGCCCAGCATCAGCAGGGTGATCGGCGTGGTGGCCATGATGAAGATGCCGATCATCAGCTCGTGCACCACCGCCCGCCCCTCGGCCAGCGAGAACATCAGCATCGAGGCCAGGATGATCAGCAGCGTGCCGTAGCTGTAGCCCAGCGTCGGCGCGTGCAGCCGCTGGTAGAAGCTTTTCAGCCGCACCAGCCCGACCCCGCCCAGCAGGGTCAGCGTGGCCCCGATCACCACGAACAGCGCCACGACAAGCGCGGCCCAGGGCGGCAGCTGGTGCAGATGCGTCATTCGATCACCTCGCCGCGCATCAGGAACTTGGCCGCGCAGACCGTGGTGACGAAGCCCAGCACGGCGATGACCAGCGCGCCCTCGAAGAAGAAGACATTGCCGTTGACCATGCCGATGACCAGAAACAGCAGCATGGCGTTGATATACATGGTATCCAGCCCCAGCACGCGATCCTGGGCGCGCGGGCCGCGCAGCATGCGCCAGCAAGCCAGCGCCAGCGCCAGGATCAGGGCGATCTGGGCATAGCCCAGGGCGAAACGCAGGATCTCGGCGGTCATTCGAATATCTCCATCAGCAGCGTCTCGTAGCGGTCGTGGATCAGGCTCTGCCAGTCGGCGTCGCTGCGCAGGTCGAGGACATGCAGCAGCAGCCGTCCTTCCTCCTGGTCGAACTCGATCCAGGCGGTGCCGGGCGTGCCGGTCAGGATGATCGCCAGCACCGCGATGGCATTGGGGTCGCGCAGGGCCAGGGTCAACTCGACGAAGCCCGAATTGTATTTCGGATGGTCGGGCCCCAGGAGCAGCACCCGCGCCACGGTGATGTTCGAGCGCAGGATGTCCACCGCCACGATCGCCATCAGCTTCGGGATCGCCAGCCAGCGCCGGAATACCGGCTTCGGCGGGTGCAGATGCTCGACCGACCAGCCCGCCCCCAGCGCGATCAGCGTGCCGAGCAGCAGATGGCCCAGGGTGAAGGCGGTCAGGAACAGCCACATCACCACCAGCGCGGCCGAGAGCAGGGGATGGGGCACGAGCCGGCTCATTCCGTCTCCTCCCCGTCGTTGCCGGGCTGCGGATCGGGGGCAAGGTTCTGCACCGGGGCCGAGCGAATGTCCTGCGCCTCGGCCAGAACCGCCTTGCGATAGACGCCGGGCTCGAGCAGCGCACTGGCGGTGGCGCTGGTATAGCCCAGCAGCGCCTCGGACCGCACGGTCTGCACCGCGATCATGCCCAAGAGCATGACCACCGGCACGACCTCGAGCGCCAGGATGCGCGGCGTCGGACCCTCTTCGGCCCAGAAGCGCCGGATGCCGAAGCGCATCAGCGAGATCAGCGCCCCGAGGCCGGACAGGATCAGCATGGCGGCATAGGTCCACAGGATCAGCGGCAGATGGCCGGCGGCAGGCAGGTTGTCCTGCACCGCACCGCGCAGGATGGCGAACTTGCCGATGAAGCCGGGCATCGGCGGCAGGCCGGCGATCATCGCCGCCACCAGGCTGAAGCAGATGGCCATGGTCAGCCAGCTGACCGTGCGATGGCTGGCCGGGGCCGGGGCGTCCTCGACCGTGTCCAGGCCCATCGGCGCCCAGCGTTCGCTGAGCGGGTCGAAGCCGTCCCCCTCGGTTGGGGCGTCGTCGTCGCCCTCGTCGTTGCGGCTGACCGGCTCGGCGATCAGGAAGAAGGCCGAGATCGCCGCGGTCGAGCCGACCATGTAGTAAAGCGCGCCCCCCAGCATCGAGCTGCCGCCGCCGGCCTGGGCGAAGCCGATCGAGGCCAGAACCGTGCCCGAGGAGATGATCGCCAGATAGCCGCCCTTGCGCGACAGGTCCGGAGTGCCGAGGATGCCGATCATGCCGAAGCCCATGGTCAGCACGCCGCCGATCATCAGCACCGGCGCGCCGAACCCCGCCGACGGCCCCGCATCCGGCCCCAGCACCAGCAGCGACAGCCGCAGGATGACATAGATCCCGACCTTGGTCATGATCGCCATGATCGCCGCCGCGGGCGGCGAGGCCGAGCCATAGGTCGAGGGCAGCCAGAAGCACAGCGGCCAGGCGGCCGCCTTGATCAGGAAGGCCAGCCCCAGGAAGGTGGCGGCGGCATGGAACAGCAGCCGCTCGGCATCGTTGAGCCAGTAGAGCGCCCGGCCGATATCGGCCATGTTCAGCGTGCCGGTGGTGCCGTAGACCAGCGCCACCCCGATCAGGAAGAACAGCGAGGCGGCGAGGTTCACCGCCAGGTAATGCAGCCCGGCCTTGATCCGCTCGGGGCCCGAGCCGTGCAGCATCAGACCGTAGGAGGCGGCCAGCATCACCTCGAAGAAGACGAAGAGGTTGAACAGGTCCCCGGTCAGGAACGAACCGTTGACCCCGGCCAGCAGGAACTGGAACATGCTGTGGTAATGCTGGCCCTTGCCGTGCCAGCCGGCGGCGGCATAGATCAGCGAAGGCGCAGCCAGCAGCGCCGTCAGCATCACCATCATCGCCGACAGCCGGTCCAGCACCAGCACGATGCCGATGGGCACCGGCCAGTCGCCCAGCCGGTAGAGCCCGACCACGGTGCCGCCCTGTTCGGTGGCGGATTTCACGTCGGCCATCAGCTCGACCGAGGCGAGGAAGGTCAGCCCGACCGCCACGAGCCCCATGATCAGCTTGGTCTGCCGGTTGCGGTCGCTGTAGAACAGCATGACCGCCCCCGCCACCAGCGGGATCAGGATCGGCGCGATCATCAGATGGTCGGGCGTGGTGCCGTTGTTCATCATTCGCGCTCCCTGCCGTCGACATGGTCGGTGCCGCTTACCCCGCGCGAGGCGATCATCAGGACGAGAAACAGCGCGGTGGTGGCGAAGCTGATGACGATGGCGGTCAGCACCAGCGCCTGCGGCAACGGGTCGGCATAGGCGGTCGGATCGACGAAGCCGCCCTTGGGCATGATCGGCGCGGCGCCGACATAGAGCCGGCCCATGGCGAAGATGAACAGGTTCACGCCATAGGCCAGCAGGCACAGCCCGACGATGACCTGATAGGAGCGCGGGCGCAGCAGCAGCCAGACGCCGGAGCCGACCAGCACGCCGATGGCAAGGGCCAGGATCAGTTCCATTCGCTCGTCTCCTCGCTGGCTTCGGCCGTCCGGGCGCGGGGGGCGACGCGCAGCGACTGGTGGGCGATGGCGATCAGCATCAGCACGATGGCGCCCAGCACCAGCGAGAACACCCCGAAATCGAACAGCATCGCGGTCGAGAACGGCACCTTGCCGATCACCGGGATGTCCAGATACTGCGCATGCGCGCTGAGGAAGGGATAGCCGAAGATCCAGGACCCGGCCCCCACCGCCGCCGAGATGGTCAGCCCCGAGGCCATCCAGCGCACCGGCAGCACGGTGATCCGCGCCTCGACCCAGCGCACATTGGCGGCGACATATTGCAGCAGCAGGCCCACCGCCAAGGTGACGCCGGCGGCGAAGCCCCCGCCCGGCAGGTCATGGCCGCGGAAGAACAGATAGGCCGACAGCGCGATGATCGGCGCGAACATCCATTGCATCAGCACCGAGGGCACGAAAAGATAGGCTTCTAGCGCCTGTTCCTCGGCGTCGAGCTGCGGGCGCGGGCGCTCGACGCTTTCCGGCGCCGGGCGGAAGCGGCGCAAGAGCGCATAGACCGTCAGCCCGACGATGGCGAGCACGGTGATCTCGCCGAAGGTGTCGAAGGCGCGGAAATCGACCAGGATGACGTTGACGACATTGGTGCCGCCGCCCTCGACATAGGCGTTGCGCAGGAACCAGTCGCCGACCGAGGCGCCGGGCGGGGTCAGCAGCACCGCCAGCGCCAGCGCCGTCATGCCGGTGCCGCAGGCCAGCGCGATCAGCAGGTCGCGGCTGCGGCGTGCCCGGGCGACCAGCGTGTTGTCGCCGGGGATCTCCTCGTCGCGCTTGGGCAGCCAGCGCAGGCCCAGCAGCAAGAGCGTGGTGGTGGCGATCTCGACCAGCAGCTGGGTCACGGCCAGGTCGGGGGCCGAGAGCCAGACGAAGGTGGCGCAGGTCACCAGCCCGGCGCCGCCCATCAGCACCAGGGCCGCGAAACGGTGATACTTGGCCTGCCAGGCGGCGCCGACGGCGCAGGTGCCGCCGACCAGCCACAACAGGGCAAAGACCAGCTCGCTGGCGCCGATCTCGGGCATCGGCACGTTCCAGTCCAGCAGGCGCAGCACGAACCAGGACCCGGCCAACGACAGCAGCACCATGACCCGCAGCTGCGTCTGCAGCGTGTTGGTGGAGAGCACCCGCAACGCGAATCGCGGCAGGCGGATGGTGAAGGCCTGCAGCAGCCAGTCGAAGCCGCGCGCGAAGTCCAGCCGCCGCATCAGCCGCGTGCCGTCCTCGCCCGAATCGATCAGCCGGCGCGGCAGCAGATAGAGCAGCGCGCCCAGCGACATGGCGATCAGGCTCATGATCAGGGGCGGGGTGACGCCGTGCCAGACCTTCAGGCTGAAATGCGGCAGTTCCGGGCCGACCACGGCCATGCTGGCGGTCTGCAGCCAGATGCCCAGCACCTGCTGCGGGAACATGCCGACCGCAAGGCAGATCGCCACCAGGATCGCCACCGGAAGGCGCATCAGCAGCGGCGGCTCGTGCGGTTCCCGCGGCAGGTCGGTGGCGGTGGGGCCGAAGAACACGGTGACGATGAAGCGCAGCGAATAGGCGGCGCTGAACGCCCCGGCCAGCACCGCGACATAGGGCGCGAAATTGTCGAGCGAGCCGCCGTTGTTCCAGACATAGGTCGCCTCGAAGAACATCTCCTTCGACAGGAAGCCGTTGAGCAGCGGCACCCCGGCCATGGCGCCCGAGGCGATGATCGCCAGCGTCGCCGTGACCGGCATCACCCGGGCCAGGCCCGACAGGCGGCGCATGTCGCGGGTGCCGGTCTCGTGGTCGATGATGCCGGCGGCCATGAACAGCGAGGCCTTGAAGACCGCATGGTTGACGATGTGGAACACCGCCGCGATCAGCGCGAAGGGGCTGCCGATCCCGGCCAGCGCGGTGATCAGGCCCAGGTGGCTGATGGTCGAATAGGCCAGCAGTCCCTTGAGGTCGTGGCGGAACAGCGCCACCACCGCGCCCAGCAGCAGCGTGGTCATGCCGATGCCGGTGACGATCTGGAACCAGGCATCCGTGCCCCCCAGAGCCGGATGGAAGCGCAGCAGCACGAAGACCCCGGCCTTCACCATGGTCGCCGAATGCAGATAGGCCGAGACCGGAGTGGGCGCCGCCATGGCGTTGGGCAGCCAGAAGTGGAACGGGAACTGCGCCGATTTGGTGAAGGCGCCCAGCACGAACAGGATCAGCACCGCGGGATAAAGCCGGTGGCTGGTGATCTGCGGCCCCGCGGCCAGCACCGCGTCCAGGTCGTAGCTGCCGGCGATCTGGCCCAGGATGATCATCGCCACCATCAGGCACAGCCCGCCCGAGGCGGTCACGATCAGCGACATCCGCGCCCCGTCGCGGGCGTCCTGCCGCTGGAACCAGTAGCCGATCAGCAGGAAGGACACGATGCTGGTCAGTTCCCAGAACACCACCAGCATGATGATGTTGCCCGACAGCAGAAGCCCCGACATGGCGCCGGAAAAGGCCAGCAGGCAGGAATAAAGCCGCGGCACCGGGTCGTCGGGAGACATGTAATAGCGCGCATAGAGGATGACGAGAAAGCCGATCCCCGCCACCAGCACCATGAACAGCCAGGAAAAGCCGTCGATCCGGAAGGTCAGGTCCAGCCCGATCGAGCTGACCCAGTGGAAGGTGCCGGTGATGTGCTGCCCCTCGGTCACGGCGGGATAGAGCACGCCCAGGATCACCAGGACGACGATCATCGTCAGCCCGGCCAGCCAGGCTTCGGCGTTGCGTGCCCCTATGGGAAGCGTGGCCGCCAGGGCGGCCGACACGAATGGCGTCAGAACAAGCAAGAGCAACAGGTTCTGTTCGACCATCGTGTTCCTTTTCCGGTTCGGGGTGCGCGCAGATAATAGACGCGCAGGCCCGGAAAACACAACCGACCGGGTCGAGAAAAACGACGCAAAAATCCAAGATCAGGAATATTTTATCGCGCTGCCGCGCAAGGCGCCGCGCCGGGGCCTAGCGGTCCCGGATTCGCGTCACGTCGCGCATCTGACCGCCGGTGACCAGCACCTCGACGGGCGTGGGATGGCTGATGAAATGCAGCGGGCTGGCGGTCGGCCCATAGGCGCCGCAGGCATGGATGGCGATCAGGTCGCCTTCCTCCAGCCGCGGCAGCGCCACGCTGCCGCCCAGCTTGTCGATCGAGGTGCAGAGCGGGCCGGAAATATCCTGCTTCTCCTCGGGCCGCGCGCCGTTCTCGTCGCCGCCCACCCGGTGCATGACGTAATTGCGCCGCAGCACCATGCCGAAATTGCCCGAGGCCGCGAGGTTGCCGTTCAGCCCGCCGTCGCAGATGGCGATTCGCGTGCCGCGCGATTGCTTGACCGAGACGACGCGGGTCAGGAACCGGCCCGCCGGCCCGACCAGGTAGCGGCCCAGTTCCAGCACCAGCCGGGTCGCGGGAAATTGCGCGGCGAAGGCGTCGAGTTCGGGGCCGATCTCGGCCGCGATGGCGGCGAGGTCCAGCGCGCTGTCGCCGGGGTGGTAGGGGATGCCCAGCCCGGCGCCGAAGATCAGCTTCTCGGGGTTCAGGTCCAGCGCCGCGCAGGTGTCGGAAAACACCTGCATGAAGATGCGCCAGTTCTCGCAGATCGCCTCGGGCTTGAGGCATTGCGTGCCGGAATAGATGTGCAGCCCGATGATGCGCAGGTTCGGCAGGGCGGCGATCTGCGGCAGGATCTCGGCCGCGTCCTCGACATCGATGCCGAAGGGGCTGGGCCGGCCGGCCATCTGGTCGCCGAAGCCCTTGGGCACCCGCGCCGGCGCGATGCGGATCAGCACCGGCTGGACGCGGCCCAGCTCGGCGGCGATGGCATCGGCCAGCCGCGCCTCGCGCAGGCTTTCCAGCACCAGCTCGCCCAGGCCCGCCCCGATGGCGGGGCGCAGCTCGGCATCGCGCTTGGCCGGGCCGGTGAAGCTGACCTTCGCCGCATCCCAGCCCGCCTCCCGGCTCAGCGCGAATTCGCCGCCCGAGGAGATGTCGAGATAGTCCAGCCGGCCCCGCATCCAGTCCAGCAGGGCCGGGTTCGGGTTGCTCTTGACCGCGAAGCTGACGGCGAACCAGCGCCCCAGATGCGCGCGCAGATGCGCGAGCCGGGCCTCGATCTCGTCGGTGGCATAGACATAGGCGGGGGTGCCGAAACGCGCGGCGGCCTCGGCCAGCTGCCGGTCCAGCGCGGCCGGATCGGTCGCCGGATCAGTCGCCGCATCAGTCAAGGGATTGCACATAGGCGAGGATGGCGTCGACCGTGTCGAAATTGTCCAGCGTCACGTCGCCCGGCTGCACCCGCACGCCGGCATGCTGCTCGACGAAGGAAATCAGCCCGACCATCGCCACCGAATCCAGCATCCCGGTCGAGAAGAGTTCGGTATCGCCCTCCAGCGGCGTGTCGATGTTCAGCTCGCTGCGGATGTAGCGGATCAGCTCGTCCTTGCTCAGGCTCATGGATTCAATGCCTTTCTGGTCAGTTCTGCAATGCGGCCTTGGCGGCGGAAATGATGGCGGGGCGGTCCAGCTTGCCGCTGGCGGTGCGCGGCATGGCGCCCTGCCAGGGATGGTATCGCTGCGGACGCATGTAATGCGGCATCGCCCGGGCGCAATGCGCGGCCAGCGCGGTTTCGTCGGCCTGCGGCAGATAGGTCACGACCGCGTGAACCGCCTGGCCCAGATCGGCATCCTCGACCCCGAAGGCCACCACGTCGGTCACCAGCCCGCTTTGCGAGATCGCATCCTCGACCTCGGTCGGCGACAGGCGAAAGCCGAGCGTCTTGATCATCTCGTCCATGCGGCTGACGAACCACAGGTCGCCGTCCTCGTCGACGCGCACCAGATCGCCCGACCAGACCACCGGCTCGTCGCCCAGCAGATGCGCCAGTTCGGGGCAGGGGCGGATCTTCTGTGCCGTCACCTCGGGCTTTTCCCAATAGCCCATGCTGACCAGCGGGCCGGCATGGACCAGCTCGCCCTGTTCGCCGGGACCGGCCGGGCCCTCGCCATGCTTGACGGCGAAGACCTGCGCGTTCGGGATCTGCCGGCCGATCGAGCCCATCTTGGCCGCGAATTTCTCGGGCGGCAGATAGGTCGAGCGGAAGGCCTCGGTCAGCCCATACATCAGGTAGATGTCGACGCCCGGGAATACCTGCGGCAGCAGCTCCAGGATGTTCGGGGGGATCTTGCCGCCGGTATTGGTGATGCGCCGCAGCGCCGGCAGGTCGGTCGGGCGGTCCACCAGCAGCCGCACGATCTGGTTCCACAGGGGCGGCACGCCGGCGATTCCCGTCACCGATTCGGCCTGGGCCATGCGGATGATCTCGGCCGGCATGGTCAGCGGCTGGTGCACCACCGTCCCGCCCGTCAGCAGCATGGTGGTCAGCTGGTTCAGCCCGGCGTCGAAACTGTAGGGCAGCACCGAAAGCAGCCGGTCGCTTTCGTCCAGCCCCAGATAGTCCGCGACCGAGATGGCGCCCACGCGGATGTTGCGGTGGCTGAGCATCACCCCCTTGGGCGCGCCGGTCGAGCCCGAGGTGTAGATGATCATCGCCAATCCGCGCGGGTCGGGTTCGTCGGGCGCGGAAGCCTGGTCGGCGGCAAGCGCCCCCCAGGGGTCCGCGCCCTGGACAAGGCCCTCGGCCTTGCCCTGAACAAGATAGGCTGTGCCCTTTGGCAAGGCATGTTCGCCCACGAGCGCCTCCAGCGCGTTGCGGGGCAGGATCACCGCGCGCGCCCGGCTGTCGCGGGCGACATAGGCCAGCTGCGCGGGTGTCCAGCGGATGTTCACGTTGACGACCACGGCGCCCATCTTCCAGGCGCCGAACATGGCCGCGACCTCGTCGATGCCCTTGCGCAGATGCACGATCACCCGGTCGCCGGGCCGGATGCCGCGCCGGACCAGCCAGTCGGCGACGCGCCCGGCCTCGGCCGCCAGTTCGGCATAGGTGACCGCGCGGCCCTGATCCACGGCGGCGGTCTTGCCCGGGCGGGCGGGCAGGTTGTCGGCCAGCAGGCGCCACATGCTGCGGTCGAAATCGTCACTCATGGGCGGGGGCCTTCTTCCTGGCGGCAAAGATCGGCAGGCTGGGATAGATCTTGGCGGGAGAGCCGATCACCACCGAATCCGGCGGCACATTGGTCGTCACCGCGGTATTGGCGCCGATCCGCACCCGGTCCCCGATGGTGATCGGGCCCAGCACGCAGGAATTCACGCCGATGAACACGTCGTCGCCGATCACCGGCGCGCCCGGGCCCATATTGGTGCCGATGGTGACGTTGTGCATCACCCCGCAGCGGTCGCCGATGACCACGTCGGGATGGATGGACAGCGAGCCCTCGGCATGGATGATGTGGAAATCCTTGCCCAGCCGCACCTGCGGCGGGATCCAGACCTTGGTCACGTTCAGGATCAGCACCTTCATCAGCGCGTAGGGCTTGCTGGCCAGCCAGCGCAGCAGCGGATTCTTCAGCCCGATGGCCCAACGGCCGTAGCGATAGACGGCAAGCGAGACGAAGGCGGGTTCGGTCAGCGAACGGCCGTGTCGTCTGTAGTCGTCCCGGAGAGTTTCAAACATCACCATACACTTGTTTAATGACTTCGGCGGGAAATAAGCTCGCCCGGCCCCATATTCCGATCTCTCGCCGCAAACTCAACCTGACTGTTAGGACGGGTTTCAGGGGTTTTCGGCGGCGATCAGGTCCAGGGTGCGCCGAATCTGGTCCCATTCGACCCGGTAGCCGCCCGCCGTTCCCTCGCCGACCACCATGGCGTAGCGCTGCTGCCAGCAATCCGTCAGCAGCTTCAGCGAGGTCGTCACCCGGTCCGCCGGCTGCAGCGTCAGCACCGTGCCGCCCGGGGCCATGGCGACCACGCCATGGGCGAGCTGGCTGCCCTCGACGCCCACCACCAGCCGGGCGGCGCCCGCCGCCTCGGCCATCTGGTCGGCGTCGTGGCGGTCGATATAGAGCGTGCGGAAACCGTATTCGGCCTCCAGCCGCTCGGCGATCTCGGCCTCGTTCTCCAGGATGCGGGCATCGCCGCTGGCGCCGCGGAAGATGAAGACGCCGGGCAGGGGCTTCAGCGCGCGGTCCTTGAGGATGCGGGCGCGATTCTCTTGCGCGCGGGCGCGGCGGTGGCTGTTGTTGTGCAGGTCGTCGAACAGGATCAATTCGTCGAAATGCGCATCGCCGATGCGCCGGGGCGTCATGTCCAGCAATTCCTCGTAACGCGCGATATGGCCGCCGCGGGCAGGGGCAGAGGTTGCGGGCGCGCCGGCCGCCTCGGCCAGACGATAGGCGAGGCAGTCGTTCAAGAGCCAGTTGCCGAACCAGCGGTTGCCGATCCAGCTTTCGTAAAGCGCGCCCGACAGGCTTTCGCGCGGGCGGGCATAGGTCAGGCCGGAATGCCTGCGCTGGCGCAGGTGACGCTCGCCCCCCAGGGCATGCAGCACGCCGTCGACGAAATCGACGTCGCGAAAGCGGTAGCCCATGGTCGGCGGCGTGCGCTCGGCGGGGTCGCCCTGCATCTGCGCCAGAATGTCGGGCAGGGCGCCGAATTCGGTGCGCGCGATATGGTCGATCTGGTCGGGCAGCCAGATGCCCGGCGTGATCTCGACCACCTCGGCGGGGCAGATCTCCCAGCGTTCGACGGCGGTGTCGAAGAAATCCGCCTGGCCCAGACCGAAAAGACGACGCAGGCGGTTATGGATCGGTCTGAGGGAATGCATGGCGGCTCGGCTGGGCAGGTTCGGGACGAGTTTGAGGTCGCAAGGCGGCGCGTGCAAGCGGGATCAGCCGCTTCCGCCGGAATCCGGCGCCGTCAACGCCTGGATCAGCGTCCTGGCGATCATGGCATGGTCCGCGGCGGAAGGGTGCCACAGGCAGGCATTGCGTTTCGGGTCGCCCAGAACGACCAGCCGGTTGGCAATGCCCCTGGCGGTCAGCAGGTCCGAGGCGCTGCGATGCGCCTCGACCAGTTCGGGCCCGTATTCGCCGAAGGCAAGCAGGACGATCTGCGCACCGGGATTTTCCTGCATGCGGGCGGCGGCGAAATCGGCCAGCGCCGGGGCGAAATCACGGCGCAGCTGGCTCGGGTCGCTCCAGCGTTCGCCCGGAGCGAGCGCCGAGCCGAAGACATTCGAGCCGAGCGCGATGACGACGATATCGGCCTGGCGCTGGGGCAGGGCGGTCGCTTCGGCATCCCCCGGCAGGGCCAGCGGATAGAGCCGCTCCATGGTGCGCTCGGGGTCGGCGCCGCCATAGTTGCGCAAGAGCCCGATGCCCGAGCGGGCGACCATCCGGTAATCCGCATCCAGCGCCGCCGCCACCTGCGGGCCGAAGCTGCGGCTGGTATCGGTGGCGGCATAGACCTCCTCCTCGCTGCAATCGCGGCGCTCGGCGGTATTGGCGAAGCCCAGCGTGTCGGAATCGCCGATGAACTCGATCAGCCTCGGGACGGGCTCGGGCGGAGGCAGCGCCGCGGCCGAGCCGTACAGGAAGAAGCCGCCGAACAGCGCCGGTTCCCAGGATTCGCTGATCTTTTCGGCGCGGACCTCGTGCGGGCCGGGGGCCAGCCCCTCGATTCGCAAGTCCTGCCGGCCCGGGCGCGAAAGCTCGACCGCCTCGCCGTCCAGGATCACCCGCCAGCGATTGACCGCATCGTCGAAGCGCAGGGTGATTCCCGTCCCCGCGAACCGGGCCGAGGCGTGGAACCCTGGCCATTCGTGGCGATAGCCTTCGCCCGAGGAATCGGCCGCTACGCGGCCCGTCACCTGGGCAGGCAGGGCGGTCAACCGGGGCTGCGGCGCGACCAGCCGCGCCTGGAAGCCCAGGCCTTCGGCGAGGAGGAGCTGCGGCACCGGCGTCGCCGGGCGCGGCGGTTCTGGCCAGGCGACAAACGCGACCAGCGCGGCGAGCCCCAGGCCGAAAACCCCGGCGCCGATCCGTTTCATCCGTCCCGCACTCATGACCACCCATCCGCCGCCCGCATTCACGATCCTGACCAGGCCCTGCCGGCAAGTCCAGCGTCCGGTCAGGCGCGGAACCCGGCCAGAATCCCGACCGCGTCCCGGATGTCATAATGATGATTGCCGATGAAGAAACCGTTAAGGTCGATCTCCTCGGCATGGGTCATCGGCCCGTGCAGGCTGTGATCCATTAGCCGCAGCACGGGATTTTTCGTAAAATTGCCGCTGACGATGGGCCGGGCCTCGAATCCCAGCGCCTCGAGCCGGCCCAGAACCTTGCGCCGCGCAAGGCCCGTTTCCGGCCGCAGCACCAGCGAAAATCCGAACCAGCTGCTTTCGCCGGTCTCGCGCTGGATGCGGAACAGCGGATGATCCGCCATCGCCTGCTGCCAGAGCGCGCCGTTCGCGCGCCGCCCCTCGATCAGCCGCGGCAGCTTGGCCAGCTGCGCCCGCCCCAGCGCCCCCGACATCTCCAGCGGGCGCAGGTTGTAGCCGGGCAGGACGAAGCGGAAGCTTTCCTCGAAGGGATCGTCGCTCTTCTCGCCGGTGACGCGGTTGAATTTCGGCAGGTTGCGCGTCCAGCCATGCGCCCGCAGCGCCAGCAGGATATGGTAAAGCTCCTCGTCGTCGGTGACGACCAGCCCGCCCTCCATGGTCGAGATATGGTGCGAGAAGAAGGTGGAAAACGTCCCCATCACCCCGAATGTGCCGCATTGCCGGCCGCCGAAGGTGGCGCCCATCGATTCGCAATTGTCCTCGATCAGCACGATGCTGCGCTCGCGGATAAGGGCGCGGATCGCGTCGAAATCGTTGGGATTGCCCAGCAGGTTCACCGCCATGACGGCGCGGGTGCGCTCGGTGATCGCCCCGGCCAGCGCGGCCAGGTCATAATTCAGCGTCTCGCGGTCGATATCGACGAATTTCAGATGCAGCCCGTATTGGTGCAGCGGAAAGAAGGTGGTGGACCAGGAGACCGCCGGCACGATCACCTCGTCCCCCGGCGCCAGCCGCAGGGCGGGGTTCTGGGTATGGCGCAGCGCCGCCACCATGGCGAGATTGGCCGAGGAACCCGAATTCACCATCACCGCGTAACGGCTGCCGGTGAAGCGGGCGAATTCTGCCTCGAAGGCCGCGACCTCGGGCCCCATGGAAAAGCGATCCGAATCGATCACCCGCTGCAGCGCCGCCCGTTCCGCCTCGTCCCAGCTGGAGGTGGCAAGGGGAAAGCGGCTCATGGCTGCTGCTCCAGATACCAGGCATAGGTGGCGGCGATGCCCTCGCGCAGCCCGGTCCGCGGCGCCCAGCCCCATTCCGCCTGCCGCGCCACGGACAGGAGCTTGCGCCGCATGCCCACCGGCTTGCCCAGGTCGTGGGTGAAGCGGCCCTGCCAGCCGATCACCTCGGCCACGATGCGGTAATAATCGGCGATGGCGTGATCGTCCCCCGGCCCGACATTCATCACCGGCGGCAGAACCGAGGGATCGGCCAGCGCCCGCAGGATCGCCTCGGCCAGGTCGCCGACATACATGAACTCGCGCCGCGCCGTGCCGTCTCCCCAGATCTCGACCGTCTCATGGCCCTCGACCCGGGCACGGTGGATCTTGTGGATGATCGCCGGCAGCAGATGCGACTGCCGGGGGTCGAACTTGTCATGCGGGCCATAGAGGTTGCAGGGGATCAGCGTGCGCCATTGCAGACCGCGATCCTCGCGGCAGGCATAGTCCACCAGCCGCATCGCCAGGATCTTGGCCAGCGCATAGCCCTCGTTGGTGGGCTCCAGCGCGCCGGTCAGGATCTGTTCCTCGGACAGGTCGCGGCCCAGTTCGCGCGGATAGACGCAGCTCGAACTCAGGTTGATCAGCACCGGCACCCCGGCCTCGCGGCAGGCGGTGACGAGGTTCAGGCCGATCCGGGCGTTTTCGGCCAGGAACCGCACCGGCTCGGCCATGTTGGCCTGGATGCCGCCGACCACGCCCGCGGCGTGGACCACCGCGTCGGGGCGATGCCGCGCCAGCCAGTCGCGCAGGGCGCGGTCGTCGCACAGGTCCAACTCGGCCCGCGAGGGCGCCAGCAGCTCCCAGGCGGCGATGCCCGGATGGGCGCGCAGGTTCCGCCCGACCATGCCGTTTCCGCCGGTGACGAACAGCCGTGCCATCTAGCGCCCCCCGGCCGAGACCGGCAGGCCCAGCCCGTGACGCTTCAGCAGCGCATGGCGGCGCGCCACCTGCAGATCGGCGGCGACCATCTCGGCGATCATCTCGCGCAGGCCGGTCTCGGGCCGCCAGCCCAGTTGCTGATGCGCCTTGGCCGCGTCGCCCAGCAGGCTCGCCACCTCGGCGGGGCGGAAATATTTCGGATCCACCCGCATCACCACGTCGCCCCGCCCGACCGCCGGCGCGAGGTCGCCGGAAACCGAGGCGACCACGGCAACCTCGTCCACGCCCGCACCGCGGAACTCCAGCGCGATGCCCAGCTCTTCCGCGGCCCAGATCAGGAACTGGCGCACGGAATGCTGCTCGCCGGTGGCGATGACGTAATCGTCGGGCGCGTCGCATTGCAACATCAGCCATTGCATCCGCACATAGTCGCGGGCATGGCCCCAGTCGCGCAGCGCGTCCAGGTTGCCCATGTAGAGGCAGCTTTCCACCCCCTGCGCGATATTCGCCAGCCCGCGGGTGATCTTGCGGGTGACGAAGGTCTCGCCGCGGCGCGGGCTTTCGTGGTTGAACAGGATGCCGTTGCAG
Organism: Paracoccus sp. MA; assembly: GCF_020990385.1. Lineage (NCBI taxonomy): Bacteria > Pseudomonadati > Pseudomonadota > Alphaproteobacteria > Rhodobacterales > Paracoccaceae > Paracoccus > Paracoccus sp. MA. Next base: position 875,352 of record NZ_CP087597.1, on the reverse strand, counting down.
GCGAAAAGCCCGTAGGCCTCGCGATAGTTCACCGTGATCCAATAGGCATAAAGCTTGGCCACGGCATAGGGGCTGCGGGGATGGAAGGGCGTGCGCTCGGTCTGCGGCGTCTCGCGCACCAGCCCGTAAAGCTCCGAGCTCGAGGCCTGGTAATAGCGCGTCACCCCCTCCAGCCCCAGGAAGCGGATCGCCTCCAGAAGCCGCAGCGCCCCCAGCCCATCCACGTCGGCAGTATATTCCGGCGCCTCGAAACTGACCGCGACATGGGACTGCGCGCCCAGGTTATAGACCTCGTCGGGCCGCACCTCGGCCATGATCCGGGTCAGGCTGGAGCTGTCGGTCAGATCCCCGTAATGCAGGAAGAAGCGCGGCGCGGCCTCATGCGGGTCCTGGAAGATGTGATCGATGCGCTGGGTGTTGAAGGACGAGGCGCGGCGCTTGATGCCATGCACCTCATAGCCCTTTTCCAGCAGGAACTCGGCCAGATAGGAGCCGTCCTGCCCGGTCACCCCGGTGATGAGCGCCTTCTTCACCATCCATCCTCCTGGCCGGGCTTCTTTGCTCTTCAAATACCCATGCGACCGCGCAAGCTTCGCTGTCCTCCGGGTATTTTCAGAGCAAAGAAGACACAGGCGCGGCCCCAAGATCCTTCTGCCCGGCGCCCGCTTTCACCGTTTTTCAAATACTCCCGCGGCCGCACCACCGGCACGGCCGCCCGATCTTCATAGCGCCGCGTCGAAGACCGGCCGGTAGATCTCCTTCAGCCGCGCCACCGCCTCCTGCGGCGACATCTCGATCGACTCGCCGGTGCGGCGCGCGGTCAGCTCGACCTTGTTCGCAGCCAGGCCGCGCGGCCCGACGGTGATCCGCCAGGGCAGGCCGATCAGGTCCATGGTGGCGAATTTCGCCCCCGCGCGCTCGTCGCGGTCGTCATAAAGCGGGTCCAGCCCCTGCGCCTTCAGCTCGGCGTAAAGCGCCTCGCAGGCCCCGTCGGTCGAGGCGTCGCCCTGCTTGAGGTTGACGATGCCGACATGGAAGGGCGTCACGCCCTCGGGCCAGACGATGCCCTTGTCGTCATGGCTGGCCTCGATGATCGCGCCCAGCAGGCGGCTGACGCCGATGCCGTGCGAACCCATATGCACCGGCACGCGCTGGCCGTCCGGGCCGACCACCGTGGCGCCCATCGGCTCGGAATACTTGGTGCCGAAATAGAAGATCTGCCCGACCTCGATGCCGCGCGCCTGGCGGCGGCGGGCCTCGGGAACCTGCTCGAACAGCGCCGGGTCGTGGGTCTCGTCGGTGCGGGCGTAGCGGCTCGTGAATTCCTCAAGCACCGCCTGGCATTGTTCCACGCTGTCATAGTCGATGGCGCGGTCGCCGAATTTCAGGTCGGTGATCTCGCTGTCGTAGAAGACCTCGGATTCGCCGGTCTCGGCCAGCACCAGGAATTCATGGGTATAGTCGCCGCCGATCGGGCCGCCGTCCGCGCGCATCGGGATGGCCTGCAGCCCCATGCGCTCATAGCTGCGCAGATAGCTGACCAGGTGGCGATTATAGGCGTGCAGCGCGTCCTCTTTCGTCAGGTCGAAATTGTAGCCGTCCTTCATCAGGAATTCGCGGCCGCGCATGACGCCGAAGCGCGGGCGGATCTCGTCGCGGAACTTCCACTGGATGTGATACAGCGTCAGCGGCAGGTCCTTGTAGCTGTTCACATGCGACCGGAAGATGTCGGTGATCATCTCCTCGTTCGTGGGGCCATAGAGCAGGTCGCGCTTGTGGCGGTCCTTGATGCGCAGCATCTCCTCGCCGTAATCGTCATAGCGGCCGCTCTCGCGCCACAGGTCGGCCGCCTGCAGGGTCGGCATCAGCATGGCGATATGGCCGGCGCGGGCCTGTTCCTCATGCACGATCTGCTCGATGCGCCTGAGCACCTTGAAGCCCAGCGGCAGCCAGGAATAGATGCCCGCCGCCTGCTGCTTGATCATGCCGGCGCGCAGCATCAGCCGGTGGCTGACGATCTGGGCCTCTTTGGGGTCTTCCTTCAGGACGGGCATGAAATAGCGCGTGAGACGCATGGCGAAATCCTCGATATGGCCGGCACGGGTTAGCGCAGAGCGTCCGGCGGGGCAACGCCCTTCCTTGCAAGCGGCGGCGGGACCGTCCACATAGGAACGCGGACGCGAGGACGGGAGCGACAAGACCCATGCAATTGCCGGTGCAGAAACAGATCCTGTATTGGGGCGGGGCGCTGGCCGTCCTGCTGCTGGCGCTCTGGGGGCTGGGCAATGCCATCATGCCCTTCATCATGGGCGCGGCGGTGGCCTATCTCTTCGACCCGCTGGCCGACCGGCTGGAGCGGCTGGGCCTGTCGCGCACCGCCGCGGTCGTCATCATCACGCTTTGCGGCCTGCTGCTGGTGGTGGCGCTGTTTTTGCTGCTGGTGCCGGTGCTGGTGCGCCAGACCACGGCGCTGATCGAGACGGCGCCGCAGATGTTCCAGCAGCTGCAGCGGTTCCTGATGACCCGCTTTCCCGAGATCTTCACCGAGGGCAGCCCGGTCAACACCGCGCTGACCAACATGGGCCAGCAGATCAGCGAGCGCGGCGGTCAGCTGGTCAGCACCGTGCTGGGCTCGGTCATGGGCGTGGTCAGCATGGTCATGCTGGTGGTGATCGTGCCGGTCGTGGCCTTCTACCTGCTGCTCGACTGGGACAACATGGTGGACCGGCTGGACGAGCTGCTGCCGCGCGAGCATGCCGGCACCATCCGCCGCCTGGGGCATGAGATCGATGCGGCGCTGTCGGGTTTCGTGCGCGGGCAGGGCATGGTGATCCTGATCCTGGGCACCTTCTATTCGGTCTGCCTGGGCCTGATCGGGCTGCCCTTCGGGGTGGCGATCGGGGTGATCGCCGCCTCGCTCTCGTTCATCCCCTATGTCGGCGTGGTGATCGGCGGCGTGACCGCCATCGGCGTGGCGCTGTTTTCCTTCTGGGGCGAGCCGGTCTGGATCGGCGCAGTGATCGCGGTCTTCGTCCTGGGCCAGATCGTCGAGGGCAACTACCTGCAGCCCAAGATCGTCGGCGGCCATGTCGGGCTGCATCCGGTCTGGCTGATGCTGGCCCTGACCGTCTTCGGCACGCTGTTCGGCTTCGTCGGCCTTCTGGTCGCGGTGCCGGCGGCGGCGGCGCTTGGCGTGCTGGTGCGCTTCGGCGTCGGTCGCTACAAGGAAAGCGCGCTTTACACCGGGCGCGAGGTCCCCTCGCCGCCCCCGCCGCCGACGCTGGTCGAACTGGTGCCGCGCGGCACCTCCGAGCGCGCGCGCCAGCTGGCGCAGATGTCGCGCGACGTGGCGGTGGCCGAGATCCAGCGCGAGGAGCATCTGGCGCATCTGCTGGAGGAGCACCAGCACCGCCAGGAGGCCGGCGTGGTCCCCGATGTCGAAGGCCCGCCCTCGCCCTCGGAACTCTGGGCCGAGGCCCGCGAGAGCCGGGAAGGCAAGGGCGGCTGAACGGTGGCAAGGCAGCTGACCCTGGACCTGACGATGCCGCCGGCCTCGTCGCGCGACGATTTCCTGATTACCGCCGCCAATCGCGACGCGCTGGCCATGCTGGACGCGCCCGAGCGCTGGCCGCAGGGGCGTCTGCTGCTGATCGGCGGTCCCGGATCGGGCAAGTCGCATCTGGTCGGCTTCTGGGCGGCCGAACATGGTGCCCCCGTCAGCCACGGCTGGACGCTGTCGCCCGACGCCGTGGACGAGCTGGTCCGGCCGGGCGGCGCTCTGGTCGTCGAGGACGCGCATGAGATCGGCGGCAACGCCACGGCCGAGCAGGGGCTGTTCCATCTGTGGAACCTCGCCGGTGCGCGGCAGGCGCTGCTGCTGATCACCGCGCGCACGGCGCCGCGCGACTGGGGCGTGGCGCTGCCCGACCTGCGCTCGCGGCTGGAGACGGCGGCGCAGGCGGTGCTCGGCCCGCCCGACGACGCGCTGCTGCCGGCGGTGCTGGTCAAGCTGTTCGCGGACCGCCAGATCCAGGTCGCGCCCGAGGTGGTGGACTGGCTGGTGCTGCGCATGGAGCGCGACCTGGGCCTAGCCCGCCGCCTGGTTGCCGCCATCGACCGCGAATCGCTGGCCGACCGCCGCGCCATCACCCGGCGCCTGGCCGCCGAGCTTCTGGACAAGCTCACCCCTGCCGACGCATGATCCGCCGGCATTTCCCTAGCCCGCAGTGACATGACCCAAGCCGATTTCCTGAAATCCCCATTTCCCGCCCCGCGCGCGCTGCCCGATGGCACGCCCGAGGGGTCGGCGCGCTTCTTCAACCGCGAGATCAGCTGGCTCGCCTTCAACTGGCGGGTGCTGGACGAGGCGCGCAACCCGCGCGTGCCGCTGCTGGAGCGGCTGCGCTTCCTGTCGATCTCGGCCACCAATCTGGACGAGTTCTACACCGTCCGCGTCGCCGGCCTGCGCGAACTGGTGCGCGAGGGCAACACCACCCTTTCCGATGACGGGCTGACCGCGGCCGAGCAGCTGGCGCTGGTCAATGCCGATGCGCGCCGGCTGATGGGCGCGCAGCAGGCGGTCTGGAACGGGTTGCGCCGCGAGATGGAGCAGGCCGACATCGCCATCCTGTCGCGCGGCCGCGTGACCCGCGCCGAGGAGGAATTCCTGCGCCGGCATTTCATGGATCAGGTATTCCCGGTGCTGTCGCCGCTGGCCATCGACCCGGCCCATCCCTTTCCCTTCATCCCGAACGCGGGCTTTTCGCTGGCGCTGGAGCTGGCGCGGGAAAGCGACGGCCAGCAGATGCAGGCGCTGCTGCCGATCCCGCAGCAGATCGCCCGTTTCATCCCGCTGCCGGGCGGCAAGCGGTTCCTGCGGCTGGAAGACCTGCTGCTCATGCATCTGCCCAGCCTGTTCCCCGGCTATCGCGACATCGGCCATTGCGCCTTCCGCGTGCTGCGCGACAGCGATCTTGAGGTCGAGGAAGAGGCCGAGGACCTGGTGCGCGAATTCGAGACCGCGCTGAAGCGCCGCCGCCGCGGCAGCGTCATCCGGCTGAAGATCACCGCCGGCGCACCCGACCGGCTGCGCCGGCTGATCATGGAGGAGCTGGACGTCGATCCCGAGGAGGTGGTCGAGGTCGAGGGCCTGTTGGGCATGGCCGACCTGCGCGAACTGGTGCTGGACAGCCGCCGCGACCTGCAATGGCCCAGCTTCACCCCGCGGGTGCCGGAACGCGTGCAGGACCATGACGGCGACATGTTCGCGGCCATCCGGCAAAAGGACATGCTGCTGCATCACCCCTACGAGACCTTCGACATGGTGGTGCGCTTCCTGGCGCAGGCCGCGCGCGATCCGGACGTGCTGGCGATCAAGCAGACGCTCTACCGCACCTCGCGCGACAGCCCGATCGTCGACGCGCTTTGCGAGGCGGCCGAATCGGGCAAGTCGGTGACGGCGCTGGTCGAGCTGAAGGCGCGCTTCGACGAGGCCGCCAACATCCGCCAGTCGCGGCGGCTGGAACGCTCGGGCGCGCATGTCGTCTATGGCTTCATGCAATACAAGACCCATGCCAAGATCAGCGCCGTGGTGCGGCGCGAGGGCGACCAGCTGGTGACCTATACCCATTTCGGCACCGGCAACTATCATCCGATCACCGCGCGCATCTATACCGACCTGTCGCTGTTCACCTGCGATCCGGCGCTGGGGCGCGACGCCTCCAAGGTGTTCAACTTCCTGTCCGGCTATGTGCAGCCGGACGGGCTGGAGAACATGGCGATCTCGCCCATCGATCTCAAGGAGACCCTGCTGGAGCTGATCGCCCGCGAGGCCGAGTTCGCCCGCCGCGGCCGGCAGGCCGAGATCTGGGCCAAGATGAACAGCCTGATCGAAAAGGACGTGATCGAGGCGCTTTATGCCGCCAGCCAGGCGGGCGTCCGGATCAACCTGGTGATCCGCGGCATCTGCGGGCTGCGGCCCGGCATCGCCGGCCTGTCGGAAAACATCCGGGTGAAGTCCATCGTCGGGCGCTTTCTGGAACATTCGCGGATCGTCTGCTTCGGCAACGGCTTCGGCCTGCCCTCCAAGCGCGCCCGGGTCTTCATCAGCTCGGCCGACTGGATGGGTCGCAACCTGAACCGCCGGGTCGAGACGCTGATCGAATGCTTCAACGAGACGGTGAAGGCGCAGATCACCAGCCAGGTCATGGCCGCGAACATGGCGGACGAGGCGCAAAGCTGGCTTTTGCAACCCGACGGGCGCTATCTGCGCTATCTGCCGGCGGGGCGGGACGACCTGTTCTGCTGTCACAGGTTCTTCATGGAAAACCCCTCATTGTCGGGACGCGGCAGCGCGGGTGCCCGTGACGTTCCGGCTTTGATGCACTCGACGGATTGACGCGAAGGGGGCAATTGCCCCATCCAAGGCGCGCGCCCGGCGCGGTAACGGAATCGAGAGGAACCCGATGAACGGCATCTTGACCGCAAGCGGAGAAACCATCGAACCCTTCGGGCGCTCGCTGTTCGAGCGGGCCTCGGAACGGGCGCTGAGCCGGGTGGGCGTGGTCGATGTCGGTTCGAACTCGATCCGCATGGTGGTGTTCGATGGCGCGGCGCGCTCGCCTGCCTATTTCTACAACGAAAAGGTCATGGCCGGGCTGGGGCAGGGGCTGGCCACCACCGGCCGGCTGAATCCCGAGGGCGTGCGCCGCGGCATGGCGGCCCTGCGCCGCTTTGCCGTGCTGGCCGACAGCATGGGCATCAAGCCGCTGACCTGCGTCGCCACCGCTGCCGTCCGCGAGGCCGAGGACGGCCCCGCCTTCCGCAAGGCGGTCGAGAAGGAGACGGGGCTGAAGCTGCTGGTCATCGACGGCGAGGAAGAGGCGCGGCTGTCGGCGCAGGGCGTGCTGCTGGGCTGGCCGGATGCCAGGGGCCTGGTCTGCGACATCGGCGGCAACTCGATGGAGCTGGCCGAGGTGGCGAACGGCAAGGTCGGCCGCCGCATCTCGACGCCGCTGGGCCCGTTCCGGCTGCAGCAGGTCAAGGGCGGCGCCTCGGGCCTGCGCGACCATATCCGGGACACCATCGAAAAGGCCGCCGCCCGGCTGGGCCGGGGGCACGACCAGATCTATCTGGTCGGCGGCTCGTGGCGCGCCATCGCCCGGCTGGACATGGAGCGGGCGAAATATCCGATGACGGTGCTGCACGAATATCGCATGTCGCCCGATGCCGTCGCCGAAACGGTGAAATGGATCGCCGGTAAATCCGTCTCCGAGATGCGGGCGATGACCGGCATCTCGCAAAGCCGGATGGAGCTGGTGCCGCTGGCCAGCCAGGTGCTGCGCCAGCTGGTGCAGAGCATGCAGCCGAAATCGCTGGCCGTTTCGTCCTATGGCATCCGCGAGGGGCTGCTCTACGAGCAGATGCCGGCCGGGCTGCGCTCGCGCGATCCGCTGATCGAGGCGGCGCGCTTCGCCGAGCGGCAGATGGCGCGGATGCCGGGCTTCGGCAAGCGGCTCTATCAGTTCCTCGAGCCGCTGTTCGGCGACCTGCCGACCGAGCGCGACCGGCTGGTCAAGGCCGCCTGCCTGCTGCACGACACGACCTGGCGCACGCATCCCGATTATCGCGCCGATGCCTGTTTCGACAATGTGACGCGGGCCAACATGGCGGCGCTGTCGCATCCCGAGCGGGTGTTTCTGGGCCTGTCGCTCTTGCATCGCTACAAGAACAGCCGCGCCAACTCGCCCATGGCGCCGCTTTTCGCGCTGCTCTCGGAGAAGGAGATCCGCGAGGCCGAGGTTCTGGGCAAGGCGATGCGCTTCGGCGCCATGTTCTCGGTCAAGGACCCGGCCGAGGCGGGGACGCTGAAGCTGCAGCCCAGGAAGAAGCAGTTGGAGCTGAAGCTGACCCGGACCGGCCGGGCGCTGCTGGGCGAGGTGGCCGAGGCGCGGTTCCGCGCGCTGGCCGAGGCGCTGGGAGTCGCGCCGGTGGTGACGCAGGGCTGACCGGCCGGCCGCTCGCGGCCGCCATCCTGTCCGAACCGACAACTTCCCCGCGCCGGCCGCTCGTGGCATTCCTGCGCTCACGGGGGCGACGATCCCGGTGTTGTTGCCAAGTGTCTGGTTTCGGATCGACAGCCCCCGACGACTTCCGGACGGCGAGGGCGGTGACGAGGGCGGGGCGTTCAGGCGCCCCAGGTCCTTTCCAGCACCGAAAGCCAGTTCCTCCAGGCGATCTTTTCGACCAGGTCGCGGCCGTAGCCATGCGCCTGCATCGCCTGCAGAAGCTTCGGCAGCGCCGAGGCGTCGGCCAGGTCCTCGGGCATGTCGGCGCCGTCGAAATCCGAGCCGAGCGCGACGCCGTCCTCGCCCAGCAAGGACAGGAGATGGTCCAGATGGCGCAGCATGATCCCGAACCCCTGCATCGGCTCGCGCCGCCCCTCGGGATGCAGGAAGCCGACGGCAAAATTCAGCCCGACCAGCCCGCCCGATTCGGCGATCATCCGCAGCTGGCGGTCAGTCAGGTTGCGCGAACTGGGCGCGACGGCATGGGCGCAGCTGTGGCTGGCGACCAGCGGCGCATCCGAAAGCCGCGCCACATCGTCGACGCCCTTTTCGTTCAGATGCGACAGGTCCAGCATGATGCGCAGCCGGTTGCATTCGCGCACCAGATCCTTGCCCGCCTCGGTCAGCCCCGGCCCGGTATCGGGCGAGGCGGGGAAGGCAAAGGGCACGCCATGGCCGTAGCGCGTCGGCCGCGACCAGACCGGCCCCAGCGAACGCAGGCCCATCGCGTGCCAGACATGCAGCGCGTCCAGGTCGGGGATCGGCTCGGCCCCCTCGATATGCAGGATCGCGGCGATGCGGCCGGCCTCGATGCTGGCGCGCAGTTCGGCGGCCGTGCGGCAGATGTCCAGCATGCCGCTCCGCGCCATCGCCATCAGCTGCCCGGCCTGGGCGATGGCATGGGGCAGGGCCTCGGCGGCCGGCACCTCGGGTGGCAGGTCCAGGGCGAAGGGCGGGTTCTTCTTCAGCATTGCCGCCACCGCGTCGTCGGGACCGGCGGGCGAGGGCGTCCAGATGGCGAAGAAGCCGCCGGCGAAGCCGCCCGCCTTCATTCGCGGCAGGTCCAGGTGGCCGGTTCCGTCGCCCTGAAGCCAGAGCCGGTCGCGGCCGGGCCCCGCAGCCACCATGCGCTGCAGGAAATCGTTGTGACCGTCGAAGACCGGAATCATGGCATCTCCTTCTTGCTGGGGCGCCGCCACCATGGCGCGAACGGAAAACCGCTGCAACCTGCCGCGCTTCGCCGTAAGCTGGGGCCACAGCTAGGCAAGCAGGAGCCCAAAGCCATGACCCGCATCGACAAGGAATTCTCCGGCCAGACCGTGATCTGCACCTTCGAGGTGACGCCCGGAACCGCGCATGACGTGCTGGACGCGCTGAACGATGCCTATGACCAGGTGATCCGCCACCAGCCCGGCTACGTCTCGGGCGCGGTGCATCTGAACGACGCCCAGACCCGCATCTGCACCTATTCGCAGTGGCGCGACCGGCGCGACTATCAGGCCATGCTGCGCCACCCCGAGATGCGCAGCCGCAACCGCGCCATCCACGGCATGTGCCGCCATTTCGAGCCGGTGATGTACGAGGTGGTCGATACCTGGCAGGTACATGGCCACGGCTGATGCTGCGGCTGCGAAAAAGCCGTGCATTGCGCCGGCTTACCCCCTAGTCTGGCGGAAAACAGTCGGGCGGAAGCCGGAACGGAGGGGCTCATGGCGGGACGCATCATTACCATTGCCCAGCAGAAGGGCGGCTCGGGCAAGACCACCATCGCGGTCAACCTGGCGGTGGCCCTGCGCGGGCGCGGCCATTCCGTCGCCCTGCTGGACACCGATCCGCAGGGCAGCATGGGGCGCTGGTTCCTGGAGCGGCTGGAGCGGCTTGGCGAAGACGAGGCGTTGGAATTCACCACCTCCTCGGCCTGGGGCGCCAGCTACGAATCCGACAAGCTGAAGAAACGCTTCGATTTCGTCATCATCGATACGCCGCCCAAGATCGACAGCGACCTGCGCCCGGCGCTGCGCGTGGCCGATCTGGTGCTGGTGCCGGTGGCGACCAGCCATGTCGACCTGTGGGCGACCGAGGGCGTGCTGGACCTGGCCCGGCGCGAGAAATGCGACACGCTGATCGTGCTGAACCGCACCCGCTCGCATGCCCGGCTGACCGGCGAGGTGGCCGAGGGGGCCGCCGCTCTGGGGGCCGATGTGGCGGCGGCGCAGCTCGCCAACCGCGTCGCCTATGCCGAGGCGCTGGGGCAGGGGCTGGGTGCGGGCGAGCGGGCGCGCAACGCCACCGCCCGGGCCGAGATCGATGCGCTGGCGGAAGAGGTGCTGGCGAGCCTGGGCTGAGCCTGGGCCGCCATCCGCGGAAATCCGCCGGCCGGGACGGGGGCGGGAAACCATCGGCTGCGCTGGGGCGTTGGCGGGGCAGCAAGTCCAGACTCTCATGAGGTCAAGATGAAACTCCCGCTTTCCCTTGCCGTTCTGGCAGCTCCGCTCGCTTTGGCCGCCTGCACCCCGGAAGCCCCGCCGCCCGAGCCGCCGCTGGCCTCGGCCGACCCCTGCGGCGCGGCGCGCTACAGCCACCTGATCGGCCAGACCTCGCCCACCATCACCGTGCCCGAAGGGCAGATGTATCGCATCGCCCGCGAGGATCAGCCGATGACCATGGAGATGATCCAGGATCGCCTGACCTTCATCGTGGACAACCGCGGCAAGCTGCTTTCGGTCAGCTGCAGCTGACCGGCCCTGCGCCGCCGGACCAGCTTCCGGTGCCTTGACCGGCGGAAGCGGGGTGCGGGAAAGGTCCGCCCCGACGCGGCCGCGGATCAGCTGCGGCGGCGCGACCGCTTGTTGCCGCCGCGCTGGCCGGCGCGCCCGGCGGTCGAGCGTCCCGAGGATTTGACCGCCGCCTCGGCCGCCTCCTCGATGGCGGATTGCCGGGCCAGCGGGTCGTCGGCCACGGCCAGCTCCACCGCCTCCAACCGCTTGACCTCGTCGCGCAGCCGCGCGGCCTCCTCGAATTCCAGGTTCTCGGCCGCCTTGCGCATCTGCGCCCGCAGCGCGTCCAGATGCGCCGCCAGATTGGCGCCGACCAGCGGCTTCTCGACCCGCGTCGTGATGCGCGCCTGATCGGTATCGCCCTGCCACAGCCCGGCCAGCACGTCCTCGACATTCTTCCGCACGGTCTGCGGCGTGATCCCATGCGCTTCGTTATAGGCGATCTGCTTCTGGCGCCGGCGCTCGGTCTCGGCCATGGCGCGTTCCATGCTGCCGGTGATGCGGTCGGCATACATGATGACGCGGCCGTCGGCGTTGCGCGCCGCCCGGCCGATGGTCTGGATCAGCGAGGTTTCCGAGCGCAGGAACCCCTCCTTGTCGGCATCGAGGATCGCCACCAGCCCGCATTCGGGAATGTCCAGCCCCTCGCGCAGCAGGTTGATGCCGACCAGCACGTCGAAGGCCCCCAGCCGCAGGTCGCGCAGGATCTCGATGCGCTCGATCGTGTCGATGTCGCTGTGCATGTAGCGCACGCGAATGCCCTGTTCGTGCAGGTATTCGGTCAGGTCCTCGGCCATGCGCTTGGTCAGCGTGGTGACCAGCGTGCGATAGCCTTGCGCCGCGACCTTGCGCACCTCGTCCAGCAGATCGTCCACCTGCATCTCGACCGGGCGGATCTCGACCTGCGGATCCAGAAGGCCGGTGGGGCGGATGACCTGCTCGGTGAAGACGCCGCCGGTCTGGTCCAGCTCCCATTGCGCCGGCGTGGCGCTGACAAAGACGGATTGCGGCCGCATCGCGTCCCATTCCTCGAATTTCAGCGGCCGGTTGTCCATGCAGCTGGGCAGGCGGAAGCCATGCTCGGCCAGGGTGAACTTGCGCCGGAAGTCGCCGCGATACATGCCGCCGATCTGCGGCACCGAGACATGCGATTCGTCGGCAAAGACGATGGCGTTGTCGGGGATGAACTCGAACAGCGTCGGCGGCGGCTCGCCCGGCGCACGGCCGGTCAGATAGCGGGAATAGTTCTCGATCCCGTTGCAAACGCCTGTCGCTTCAAGCATTTCCAGGTCGAAATTCGTGCGCTGCTCCAGCCGCTGGGCTTCCAGCAGCTTGCCCTCGTCGGTCAGCTGTTTCAGCCGTGCCTGAAGTTCGGCCCGTATCCCCTTGATTGCCTGCTGCAATGTCGGGCGCGGGGTGACGTAGTGGCTGTTGGCATAGATGCGGATCTGCTGGAAGCTGTCGGTCTTGGCGCCGGTCAGCGGATCGAATTCGGTAATCGATTCAAGCTCGTTTCCGAAAAAGTCGAATCGCCAGGCCCGGTCTTCCAGGTGGGCCGGCCAGACCTCGATCACATCGCCGCGCACCCGGAAGCCGCCGCGCTGGAAGGCGGCGTCGAGGCGGCGGTATTGCTGCGCCACCAGTTCGGCCAGGAATTCGCGCTGATCGTAGAGCTGGCCGACCACCATGTCCTGGGTCATCGCCGAATAGGTCTCGACCGAGCCGATGCCGTAGATGCAGCTGACCGAGGCGACGATGATCACGTCGTCGCGCTCCAGCAGCGCCCGGGTGGCCGAATGGCGCATCCGGTCGATGGCCTCGTTGATCTGCGATTCCTTCTCGATATAGGTGTCGGAACGCGGCACATAGGCTTCGGGCTGATAGTAGTCGTAATAGCTGACGAAATATTCCACGGCGTTGTCGGGAAAGAAGCCCTTGAATTCGCCGTATAATTGCGCCGCCAAGGTCTTGTTCGGAGCCAGGATGATGGCGGGGCGCTGGGTTTCCTCGATCACCTTGGCCATGGTGAAGGTCTTGCCGGTGCCGGTGGCGCCCAGCAGCACCTGGTCGCGCTCGCCCGCCATCACGCCCTGCGCCAGCTCGGCGATGGCGGTGGGCTGGTCGCCGGCGGGCTGGAATTCGGAACGCATGACGAAGCGCCTGCCGCCCTCGAGCTTGGGCCGGGTCACCTCGGGAAAGCGCGCGATGGGGGCGTTGGTGTTGTTGTGACCCATGGTTTCACCTTTGTTCCTGCCCGGGTGAATCTGGCGCATTCGCGCCGCGATGCAACCCCGGGACGCGAATATTGCGCAGTTTCGCCGCGCCAGGCCGGCCGGCATGGTGGGAATCGCGCGACGAGCATCTTGATCGCCCGCCCTGCATCGGGGATAAGGCGACAAGCAAGAACAGAGGGTTCCCGCCATGCGTGTCCGCATCTACAAGCCCGCCCGCAACGCCATGCAATCCGGCACGGCCCGCAGCAAGAACTGGGTTCTGGACTTTCCGCCCGCCGATCCGCGCGCCATCGATCCGCTGATGGGCTGGACCAGCAGCGACGACACCCAGAGCCAGGTTCGCCTGCGCTTCGAAACCCGCAAGCAGGCCGAGGACTATGCCCGCGAGCATGGCCTGGACTACGAGGTGATCGAGCCGCATACCCGCGCCCCGAACATCCGGCCCCGCGGCTATGGCGAGAATTTCGCCAGCGACCGCCGCGCGCCCTGGACGCATTGAGCGCGCCTCCGGATTCGGGTATTTGCAAAACAGAGAAGGCCGGGGCGTCGCGCCCCGGCTTCTTCGTTCCCTGAAGGCTCGAATCCCTGACGCGGCCACGGCTGGCTTGGCTGCGGCTTGATCCGCAGCCGTCTTCAGACGGTGTCGAGATAAAGCTCGACCGTCTCCTCGTCCGAAAGCTCGGCCATGTAGCGCAGTTCCTGCCGCTTGGTCATGACGAAATTCTCGATCAGATGCGCCGGAAAGACGCGCTTGATCTCGGGCGAGGCGGCGAAGGCGTCGATGGCCTCGCCCCAGCTGCCGGGAAGCTGTTCCAGTCCCAGCTCATAGGCATTGCCCTTGATCGGCGGCGGCGGCTCGGCCTTGTCCTCGATGCCGTTCAGCGCCGCGCCCAGCACCGCCGCGACGGTCAGATAGGGATTCACGTCGCCGCCGGCCACGCGATGCTCGATCCGCCGCGCCTTGGGGCCCGAGGAGGGGATGCGGATGGCCGAGGTCCGGTTCTCATAGGCCCAGCCGATGCCGGTCGGCGCATGGGCGTTGGGTACCAGCCGGTCGTAGCTGTTCTCGTGCGGGGCGAACAGCAGGGTCGAGCCGGGCATGGCCGCCAGGCAGCCGGCGACGGCATGGCGCAGCACCTCCGAGCCCTCGTCGCCGCCATTGTCGAAGACGTTGCGGCCCTGCCGGTCCAGTACCGAGAAATGCATGTGCATGCCCGAACCGTTCCATTCCTCGTAGGGCTTGGCCATGAAGGAGCCGGCAAAGCCGTATTGCCGCGCCAGCCCCTTGACCAGCAGCTTGAACAGCCAGGCGTCGTCGGCGGCTTTCAGCGGGTCGGGCTGGTGCATCAGGTTGATCTCGAACTGGCCCGGAGCGGCTTCCGAGATCGCGGTATCGGCGGGAATGTCCATCGCCTCGCAGGCGTCATAGAGCGCGGTGAAGAAGCGGTCGAAGGCGTCGAGGGCGCGCAGGCTCAGCGTCTCGGCCCCGGTGCGGCGCTTGCCCGAGCGTGGGCTGGGCGGCACGCGCAGCTGGCCGCCGGAATCGTCGATCAGGAAGAATTCCAGCTCGGTCGCCACCACCGGGGTCAGGCCGGCGGCCTTGTAGCGATCCACGACGCGGGCCAGCGCCTGGCGCGGGTCGCCCTCATAGGGGCGGCCGTCCAGGTGGAACATCCAGATCGGCAGAAGGCCGGTCGGCGCCTCCAGCCAGGGCATGGGCATGAAGCCGCGCTCGGTCGGCAGCAGCAAGCCGTCGGGGTCGCCGGCCTGGAAGACCAGCGGGCTGTCCTCGATATCCTCGCCCCAGATGTCCATGTTCAGCACCGAGAACGGAAATTTCGTGCCCTCGGTCAGGACCTTGTCGGCGAAACGTGCCGGAACCCGCTTGCCGCGCGCCACACCGTTGAGGTCGGCGGCCGCGATGCGGATGGTCTTGACGTCGGGATGCTCGCGCAGCCAGTCCATGGATCACCTGATGAGATTGGGCCTGTAACGGATCTTCTTCGCCGCGCCGGGAAGATGGCGGTTCAGCCTGCGGTTGGCGAGACCGAACAGCGCGATCAGGCCGATCGTCAGCAGGACGAAATAGGCCGCGACGATCGGATAGGCGATGAAGGGATTGAAGGTCTTGTCCGCGAAATAGCTGGCGTAATAAAGCGCGTCGCCCCGCTGCTGAAAGGCCGGAAAACCCGAAAAGAACACCAGCGTCGTGGCATGGAACAGAAAGATCGCCTCGTTGGTATAGGCCGGCCAGGCCAGACGCATCGCGGTCGGCCAGACCACGCGGCGATAGCGGGTCCAGCCGGTCATGCCATAGGCGTCGGCGGCCTCCAGCTCGCCCTTGGGCAGGTTGCGCAGCGCGCCGTAGAAGATCTCGGCCGAATAGGCGGCGGTGTTCAGCACCAGCACAAGCAGCGCCCCGGCCCAGGCCCGCGTCATCCAGCTGGTCTGCACGGTGATGCCGAAGACGTCGATGCCGGCGCGCGGCAGCTGCACCAGCAGCTCATAGGCCAGGAAGAACTGGATGAAGAGCGGGCTGCCGCGGAACAGGAAGATGAACCACTCGGCCGGCTTGCGGACCCAGCGATTGCCGCTGGCCTTGGCCACGGCCAGCAGATTGGCGAGGAAGAAGCCGAAAAACAGCGCCAGCGCCGCGAAATAGATGTTCCAGATCAGCCCCGAGCCGATCAGCGTGACCTGCTCGCAAAGCGTGAACCCGCTGCGCGGCAAGAGCCTTTCGCCGATGCCGATGGCGCGCAGCCCGTAATCCTGGATGGTCTGCAGGCACTGGCTCATGTCGCGGCCTTTCGCATCGCCTCGCCGGCGGCGGTGGCCTGGCCGGCCGAGAGCCGCGCCCGGATACGGTCGAAGATCCGTTCCGAGCCCCAGGTCATCAGCAGGTAGAACACCAGGATGGCGAGGAAATAGTAAAGCCGCCAGTCGGGATGCGGATAGGCATAGGCGCGGGTCTTGGCGCCGCCCAGCTCGCGCGCCCAGTAGACGATGTCCTCGACCCCCAGCACGAACAGCAGCGGCGTGGACTTGATCAGGATCATCCACAGATTGGCGAGGCCCGGCAGGGCATAGGTCCACATCTGCGGGATCAGGATGCGCCGGTTCACCTGCCGCGGGCTCATGCCATAGGCCTCGGCGGTTTCCAGCTGGGCACGGGGCACGGCGTTCATCGCGCCATGCAGCACATTGGCGGCGAAGGCCCCGAAGACCACCGAAAAGGCGATCACCGCCAGGAAGATGCCATAGAGCTGATGCACCCATTCCGGCGAGGTCGAGAGTGGCAGCTTGGCCGCCGCGCAGACGATGAACTCGTTGCCCTGCCGCACCGGCACCGAAGGGTCGCAATAGACGCGCGAGCGCAGCCATTCCAGGCCCTGGTCCAGTGCGATGGGTACGAAAAGGAAGAAGATGATGTCGGGCACGCCGCGCACCATCGAGGTATAGATGCGCCCGAACCAGCGCAGCGGCGTCATGCGCGAGCGCGCGGCCAGCGCGCCGCCGAACCCGAAAAGCAGCGCCGCCGGCGCGGTGACGGCCAGGAGCAGCAGCACCGTGCCGAAGGACAGGTAGAACAGCATGTGATTGCCGGTCGTCAGATAGCATGACAACCAGGCAAGCCCTTGCAGGGCGGAAGGGTCGGTGCAGTAGGAAAACATCGTGCCGCCGGTTGGGCCGCCGCGGGATTGCCGCGGCGGCGTCAGGTCATTCGTAGGTCTGCGCGTCCTCGCCGAAATGCTTCTTGATCAGCTCGTTCAGGCTGCCGTCCTGCTTCATCGCGCCGATCGCCGCGTTCAGCTTTTCGCGCAGCTCGTTGTCGGACTGGCGCACGCCGATGCCGATGCCCTCGTCCAGCCGGACCTGCTCGCCGACGAAGATCAGGTCCTCGCTGTCCTCGACGAAGGGGCGCATGACCTCGTGGTCGCCGAAGGCCGCGTCGGCCTCGCCATTGCGGACGGCGGCGAAGACCTGGTCGATATTCGGATATTCCAGCATCGTGGCCTGCGTATCGGCGATATGGGAGGCCTGGACCGTCCCGATCTGGACCGCGACGATGCCGGTTTCCAGATTGGCCCCCTCTTCAAGCGCGACATAGGACGAGGGCGCGGGGGGCAGATAGTTCTCGGTGAAGGCGATGGCCTGCTTGCGCTCTTCGTTGATGCTCATCGCCGCCATGATCGCGTCGTAATTCGACGAGACGAGGTTCGGGATGATCGAATCCCAGTCGTTCTTGACCCAGGTGCATTGCAGTTCGGCGCGCTGGCACAGCTCGTTGCCCAGCTCGACCTCGAACCCGGCCACCTGCCCCTGATCGTTGATGAAGTTGTAGGGAGGATAGGCGCCCTCGGTGGCGATGCGCACCGTCTGCGCCACACCCATGCTCGTGGTCAGGGCCAGCGCCGCGGCTGCAAGCATGATCTTCTTCATTTCAACTCTCCTGTTGGTTTTTCATTCGGCCATGGACGCGCTCAGGAACTGGCGCAGCCGTTCGGAGCGCGGCGCGCCGAAAAGCTGCGCCGGCGGCCCCTCTTCCTCGATCCGGCCCTGATGCAGGAAGACGACGTGGTCGCTGACATCGGCCGCCAGCCGCATGTCATGGGTGACCAGCAGCATGGTGCAATGCTCGGTAGCCAGCGCCTTGATGACGCGCACCACCTCCTGCTGCAATTCCGGGTCCAGCGCGCTGGTCGGCTCGTCCAGAAGCAGCGCCTTGGGCTCCATGCAGAGCGCGCGGGCGATGGCGGCGCGCTGCTGCTGGCCGCCCGACAGCTGCGCGGGCCAGGCGTCGGCCTTGTCGCCGATGCCGACCTTGGCCAGCAATTCGCGCGCCCGCACCTCGACCTCGGCCGGGCTGCGCTTCAGCACATGGACCGGCGCCTCCATCACGTTCTGCAGGATGGTCATGTGCGACCACAGGTTGAACTGCTGGAACACCATGGACAGGTTGGTGCGCAGCCGCGTGACCTGGGCGCGGTCGGCGGGCACCCGCGCCAGCCCGGTGCCGCGCCAGCGCACAGCCTCGCCCTCGAACAGGATCTCGCCCTGCTGGCTGTCCTCGAGCAGGTTGCAGCAGCGCAAGAGCGTCGACTTGCCCGAGCCGGAAGAGCCGATCAGGCTGATGACATGGCCGCGCGGGGCGGTCAGGCTGACGCCCTTGATGACCTGCAGCGGGCCATAGGCCTTGTGCAGGTCCCGGATTTCTATCACCGGCACGCGGGCCGAAGCGCGGGCCGAAGCGGGGGCCGAAGCGGGGGCCGGATGGGCGGCGGCCATGGTCGGTTCTGTCTGGCTCATGCGGATATGAGGCGATATTTGCCGGGCGATTGCAACGCTTTCCTCGCCGGCTTTCCTGTCGGGGCCGGGGGGACCCGGGGAGGGCCGGCGACGGGCGGATGGCGGGGATGCGGGCTCATTCCTCGGACAGGCCCAGCCCCACCAGCGCCCTTTGCCGGGCCAGCGCCGAATCGCGGTCGTTCACGCCGAGAAGCCCCGCGACCAGCCGCACGAGCGATTCCTCGTCGGCGTTGCGGTTTCCGTCGGCATAGGCGACCTCCCACATGGCGGCGATGATCTCCTGCCGGTCCAGCAGGTCCACCCGTTCCTTGATGATGCGGGTGAAACGCACGGTATCGGGGGCCTCGGCCTCGATCATCTCGGCCGCCGCGCGCCGTTCGGCTGCCTCGGCGGCGCCAAGGCCCCGGCGCCGGGCCAGCACCTGGTCGATGCGCTGCTGCTCGGCCTTGCCGTAGTGATCGTCGGCGCGGGCCAGGCGGACCAGCAGGGATGCGACGGCGACCTCGGCATCCTGCCCGTGCAGGTGCGAGGATTCGGGGGCGTCGATGAAAAGGCGGCTTAGAAGATTGCGGAACATGGCCGGATATTAAGGCATTTTCGCGCCGCAACAATATGGCGGGCGAAATTTGTCAGGCAGGTTCCCAGCCCTCGACGATGGCGAGGTCGGCGACCGAGCAGGGCTGCCGCAGCGCCAGCGCCGCCTGGTATTCCGGACTGTGATAGCAGGCGCGGGCGGTCTCCAGGTCGGCGAATTCGACCACCACGGTGCGGGGGCGCATCTGGCCCTCGACCACCTCCAGCGCGCCGCCGCGCACCAGGAAGCGCGCGCCGTATTTCCGGAAGGCCGCCGCATTGGCCTGGCGATAGGCCTCGTATGCGGCGGGGTCGTCGACCGTGACATGGCCGATCCAATAAGCTTTGGGCATGGCTGGCTCCTTGCGGCTGTTGCGTGCCGATCATGCCGCGCAAGGGCGCAGCCGCAAGCCCGATCCCGCCCTAGTAACGTTGCGGCACGTAGAGCTCGGGCGGCAGCACCTCGCGCTCGTAATCCGGGTTGAAGACCCGGTCGGGCAGGGTGATCTCCTCATGCGGCACCGGCTCATAGGGGACCATGGTCAGCAGATGCGCCATGCAGTTCAGCCGCGCCCGCTTCTTGTCGTTGCCGGGCACGATATACCAGGGGGCCTCGGGGATGTTGGTGCGCTCGAACATCTCTTCCTTGGCCTTGGTGTAATCCTCCCAGCGGACGCGGGATTGCAGGTCCATCGGCGACAGCTTCCACTGCTTCAGCGGGTCGTGGATGCGCATCAGGAAGCGCATCTGCTGTTCCTCGTCGGTGATCGAGAACCAGTATTTCACCAGCCGGATGCCGGAACGCACCAACATGCGCTCGAATTCCGGCACGTCGTCGAAGAATTGCTGCACCTGGTCCTCGGTCGCGAAGCCCATCACCCGCTCGACCCCGGCGCGGTTGTACCAGCTGCGGTCGAAGAGCACGATCTCGCCCCCCGCCGGCAGGTGCGGCACGTAGCGCTGGAAATACCATTGCGTCTTTTCGCGGTCCGAGGGCGCGGGCAGCGCCACCACGCGGGCGACACGCGGGTTCAGCCGCTGGGTGATGCGCTTGATCGCGCCGCCCTTGCCGGCGCTGTCGCGGCCCTCGAAGATGACCACGACCTTTTCCTTGTGATGCGCCACCCAGTCCTGAAGCTTGATCATCTCTGCCTGAAGCCGCAGCAGCTCGCGGAAATAATCGGCGCGCGGCATCTGGTCGGGATGGGTCTGGCGATAGATGCGCGCGATCTCCTGCGACAGGACGGCGTCCTCCATCTCGATCTCGAAATCCTCGTCGAGCGTGTCCTGAAGTTCGGCTTCGAGCCAATCCTTGGGTGTCTGGTCCTGCATGGGGATCTCCTGCTGCGCTTGCCCGCGATCTAGCCTCGCAATGTGACAATCCGGTGTCATGGCCGCGCGGCCCGGCTAGAACAGCCCGGCGCAGTCGCGGATGATGCCAAAGGCGAAGCCGCCGCCGCTGGCATCCGCCACCGTGCCGCACCAGCGCCCGTCGCTGGAAAACAGGCTCTTGCTGCCCCTGGGCCGGTAGGCGACGCGCTTGCCGGTCACGGTGAACAGGTTCAGCGTGCCCGCGCCGTTCGGCGCGTAATAGCCCACCACCGTGCCGTCCGAGGTGAAGATCACCCGCTTCTCATTGGTCGGGTTGCGCGGCGAATTGGCATAGCTCGATCCGCTGTTGGCCGAGCTGGCCGCAGAATTCGCCGCCGCATGCGGCGAGTTCGACTGCCGCGCGGGCTGGTTCTGCGGCGCGCCGGGGCCAAGGTCGAAGGGCAGGCGCGTCTGGTCGAGCAGGAACAGCGGCGCATCCGCAAGCGCGGGGGCGGCGCAAAGCATCAGGATCGGCAAGGCAAGGCGCATGTCGGGACCGTTCGTCTGGGTCCCGGCATTATGGCGCGGTGCGGCGGCTCAGACCAGCCGCTCGTTCTCCATCGCCGCGCGGACGAAGCCGGCGAACAGCGGCGCGGGCTCGAAGGGCTTCGACTTCAGCTCGGGATGCGACTGCACGCCGATGAACCAGGGATGGTCGCGGTATTCCACCACCTCGGGCAGCCGCCCGTCCGGCGACATGCCCGAGAAGCTGAGGCCCGCCGCCTCGAGCTGCTCGCGGTATTTCGCATCCACCTCGTAGCGGTGGCGGTGGCGGTCCTCGATCTCCAGCGCGCCGTCATAGACCTCCGAGATCTTCGAGCCCGGTTGCAGCACGGCGGTATAGGCGCCCAGCCGCATGGTGCCGCCCTTGTCGTCGGTCAGCTTGCGCTGCACGGTGTAATTGCCCTGCACCCATTCCTTGAGGTGATAGACGACCGGCGTGAAGCGGGTCTTTCCGGCCTCGTGGTCGAATTCCTCGGAGCCCGCGTCGGGCATGTCGGCAAGGTTGCGCGCCGCCTCGATCACCGCCATCTGCATGCCCAGGCAGATGCCGAGATAGGGCACCTTCTTCTCGCGCGCGTAGCGGGCCGCGGCGATCATGCCCTCGGTGCCGCGCTCGCCGAAACCGCCGGGCACGATGATGCCGTGATAGCCGTCCAGCAGATGCGCGCCTTCGCCCTCCAGCTTCTCGCTGTCCACCCAATCGGCCTTGACCCGGACGCGATTGGCCATGCCGCCATGGGTCAGCGCCTCGGCGATGGATTTGTAGGCATCTTCCAGCTGGGTATATTTGCCGACCACGGCGATGCGGACCTGGCCCTCGGCATTCTCCAGCCGGTCCATGACGTCTTCCCAGCGGCTCAGGTCGGGGCGCGGGGCGGGACTGATCTGGAAGGCGTCCAGCACCGCCTGGTCGAGGCCGGCGCGGTGATAGGCCAGCGGCGCCTCGTAGATCGACTTCAGGTCATAGGCCGGGATCACCGCATCGGGGCGGACGTTGCAGAACAGCGCGATCTTGGCGCGTTCCTTTTCCGGGATCGGCTGCTCGCTGCGGCAGACCAGCACGTCCGGGGCGATGCCGATCGAGCGCAGCTCCTTGACCGAATGCTGGGTCGGCTTGGTCTTCAGCTCGCCGCTGGCGGCCAGCCAGGGCAGCAGCGTCAGGTGCATGAAGATGCAGCGCCCGCGCGGGCGGTCCTGCGCGAATTGCCGGATCGCCTCGAAGAAGGGCAGGCCCTCGATGTCGCCGACCGTGCCGCCGATCTCGCAGAGCATGAAATCGACCTCGTCCTCGCCGATGGCGAGGAAGTCCTTGATCTCGTTGGTGACGTGCGGGATGACCTGGATGGTCTTGCCCAGATAGGCGCCGCGGCGCTCCTTCTCCAGCACGTTGGAATAGATGCGGCCGGAGGAGACCGAGTCGGTCTTGCGCGCCGAGACCCCGGTGAAGCGTTCGTAATGGCCCAGGTCCAGGTCTGTCTCGGCGCCGTCGTCGGTGACGAAGACCTCGCCATGCTCGAAGGGGCTCATCGTGCCGGGATCGACGTTCAGATAGGGGTCGAGCTTGCGCAGCCGGACGGTGAAGCCGCGCGCCTGCAACAGCGCCCCCAGCGCCGCCGATGCCAGCCCCTTGCCGAGCGAAGAAACCACACCGCCGGTGATGAAGATGTAACGCGCCATCGAGGCCCCCGTGAGAAATCCAATAGAAGATCGCGGCCCGAATCTGGGCGGCATCACGGGACTCGAGTCATATCCGATTTATCCCGTGGCCGCAACGGACCGCAAATTGTGGTAAGGGGCGCCTGTCGCGCCCCCAAGTTGTGGTGTCAGTTATTGGCCGGGGCCGGCGCATCCGCTGGCGCGTCCGGGGCCGGCGTCTCGGCCGGAGCCTCTGCCGCCGGCGGCGTCACCGGGGCGGTCGCGGGCGCGCTGCCCTCGCCCTCGGCGGGCGCGGCGGGCGTCTGGGCCGGGGTCTCGGTCGCGGGCGTGGGCGGCGTCACCGGCTGGCCGGCGCCCGGAACCACGGGCTGGCCCGCGCCGGGCGGCGGGGCGTAGTCGCCGATGCCGGGCAGGCTGGTCGCCGGCGCGGGCTGCGAGCCGCCGAGGTTCAGCTGGTCCACGATCGAGCCGCTGGAGGCGTTCTGCGCGGCGATCAGGGTCAGCGTCATCGAGGTGATGATGAAGCCGATGGCAAAGATCCAGGTCAGGCGCGACAGCGCGTTCGCTGCCTGGCGGCCGGTCATCACGCCGCTGCCTCCGCCGCTGCCCATGCCAAGGCCGCCACCTTCGGACCGCTGCAGCAGCACCACCCCGATCAGAAGCACGGCGAGGATCAGATGCACGGTAAGAACGACGTTTTCCACCACGGGGCCTTTCATTCAGCGACGCGCCTATCTAGTCACCAAGGCACGGATTGGCAAGCGGGGGCGGGCATGGGCGCGCTGATGATCCAGGGCACCGGGTCGAATGTGGGAAAATCCCTGCTGGTGGCGGGATTGTGCCGGGCGGCAAGGCGGCGCGGAATCGCCGTGGCGCCCTTCAAGCCGCAGAACATGTCGAACAATGCCGCCGTGACCCCGGACGGGGGCGAGATCGGCCGGGCGCAGGCGCTTCAGGCGCGGGCGGCGGGCCTGGCGCCCTCGGTCCACATGAACCCGGTGCTGCTGAAGCCCGAGACCGACCGGGCCGCGCAGGTGGTGGTGCAGGGCCGTGCCGTGACGCGGGCGGCGGCGGCGGATTACGGCGCGCTGAAGGCGCAGCTGATGGGCGCGGTGCTGGACAGTTTCGCCCGGCTGCGCGCCGCGCATGATCTGGTGCTGGTCGAGGGCGCGGGCAGCCCGGCCGAGGTCAACCTGCGTGCCCGCGACATCGCCAATATGGGTTTTGCCCGTGCCGCCGGCGTGCCGGTGGTGCTGGCCGGCGACATCGACCGCGGCGGCGTGATCGCGCAGGTCGTTGGCACGCAGGCGGTGATCGACCCGGAGGATGCCGCGATGATCCGCGGCTTCCTGATCAACCGCTTCCGCGGCGATCCGTCCCTCTTCGATGCCGGCCGCGCCTTCATCGCCGAGCGCACCGGCTGGCCGGACCTCGGCCTTGTGCCCTGGTTCCCCGATGCCGCGCTTCTGCCGGCCGAGGATGCGGTGGACCTGCGCCGCATCTCGGGCATGGGCGGGCTGCATATCGCCTGCCCGATGCTGTCGCGCATCGCCAATTTCGACGATCTCGACCCGCTCGCGGCCGAGCCGGGGGTGCGGCTGACCATGGTGCCGCCCGGTCGGGCCCTGCCGGGGGATGCCGATCTGGTGATCCTGCCGGGCACGAAATCGACGCGCGGCGACCTGGCCTTCCTGCGCGAGCAGGGCTGGGACATCGACCTTTTCGCGCATCTGCGGCGCGGCGGCCGGGTTTTGGGCATCTGCGGCGGCTATCAGATGCTGGGGCGCTGGGTCCACGACCCCGGCGGCCATGACGGCGACCCCGGCAGCACCCCCGGCCTGGGCCTGCTGGAGGTCGAGACCCGCATGGCGTCCGAGAAGCGGCTGACGCGGATCGCAGGCACGGCCTTCGGCCAGCCGGTCGAGGGTTACGAGATCCATATGGGCCGCACCGAGGGGCCTGATTGCGCCCGCCCCTTCGCCCATATCCCCGCGCCGGACGGCGCCACCAGCCCCGACGGCCGCGTCGCCGGCACCTATCTGCACGGGCTGTTTTCCGGCGATGCCTTCCGCGCCGCCTGGCTGGCCGGGTTCGGCGCCGCCTCGGCCCTGGATTACGGCGCCGGCGTCGAGGATGTTCTGGACCGGCTGGCCGTGCATCTGGAAGCGCATCTGGACATCGATGCGCTTTTCGCGCTGGCGCGCTAGAGGATCTCGGCCAGGATGCGCTCGGCCTCGACCTGACAGGGGGTCAGGCGGGCGCGGTCCTCGCCGGGGAAGAAGCGGGCGCGCAGCGCGGTCGGCATCGGTGCCGGCTCGGCGATGACCACGCGAGGACCGAGCGTCTCGTTCTCGGCCTGCCAGCTGCGGGCCAGGGCGATCTGGCCGGCCTTGGTGGCGCCGTAGCTGCCGAAGAACTTCTGCCCCGCCCGCCTGTCGTCGAAGAACAGTGCCGTGCCCTTGCGGGCGCGCAGCAGCGGCTCGATCAGCCCGATCAGCCCGCGCGTGGCGACGAGGTTCAGATCGACCGATTTCTGGAAATCCTTGCCGTCGATATGCCCGGCCGGCGACAGCGGTGCGGCATGGATCGCGCAATGCGCCCAAAGGTCCAGCCCGCCCCAGCGGCCCATGACGGCCTGCACCATCTGCACCATGGCCTCGGGCTGGCCGACATCCATCGGCGCCAGCGTCGCCGCGCCGCCGGCCTTGCGGATGCGGTCGTCCAGTTCCTCCAGCGCGCCGGTGGTGCGGGCGACGGCAAGGATGTGCCAGCCCCGGCCGGCAAGGGTTTCGGCCAAAGCGGCGCCAAGGCCGCGCGAGGCGCCGGTGATCAGCGCGATTTTGTCATGCTCGGTCATGGCGCCGATTTCGCATCCGCGCAGCGGTCGCGCAAGCCCCGAAGCGCAGCCTTCGCGGCGGGTGCGTCATCGTGCCCGTCCCAGGCAGCAGGCTGATCCGGCGGGAAAATTCCCCGGCCGGCCTCGGCCCGCTGCAGATCCGCCAGCGCCGACTGGCACATGCCCAGATCGAGCCATTGGCAGCCCGAGCAGATCCGGCCGAGATCCCCGGGCCGCAACCGCGCGGTGGCGCGGGCCTGCGCCTCGGCCCAGGTCATGCGCTGGCCCGAACGGATGCCGAGCGCGGCGGCATGGCGCCTGTCGAGCCGGCCGATCCGGTCGTCCGCGGCGCAGCCCATGCCGCGCCGCGACGGGCAGGGACGGCAGATCGCATCCGCCATGACGGTGAAGACCACCGGCGTCTGCGGATCGGCCCGCAGCCGCCCCAGCACGATGGCGTTCATGTTCTCGGTGAATTCCGGCGAATAGCCGCTGCCCCGCCAGCCGATCGCGCAAAGCACGTGATGCGGGCGCAGCAGAACGGCCCCGGAACTGTTCCGGGGCCGGTCCTGATCCTGTTCCCGCTCGCTCAGCGGGCGTCCAGCGGCTTGTAGTCCCGCCGCGGCGAGCCGACGTAGAGCTGGCGCGGCCGGCCGATCTTGTTCTGCGGATCGGCGATCATCTCCTTCCACTGCGAGATCCAGCCGACGGTGCGCGACAGGGCGAAGATCGGCGTGAACATCGAGGTCGGGAAGCCCATGGCTTCCAGGATGATGCCGGAATAGAAGTCCACGTTCGGATAGAGCTTCTTCGAGACGAAATACTCGTCCTCCAGCGCGATCCGCTCCAGCTCCTTGGCGACCTGCAGCGTCGGGTTGTTCTGGACGCCCAGAAGGTCCAGCACCTCGTCGGCCGATTCCTTCATCACCTTGGCGCGCGGGTCGAAGTTCTTGTAGACCCGATGGCCGAAGCCCATCAGCCGGAACGGATCGTTCTTGTCCTTGGCGCGGGCGATGAATTCCGGGATGCGCTCGACCGAGCCGATCTCGCGCAGCATCTCCAGGCAGGCCTGGTTGGCGCCGCCATGCGCCGGGCCCCAGAGGCAGGCGATGCCGGCGGCGATGCAGGCGAAGGGGTTCGCGCCCGAGGAACCGGCCAGCCGCACGGTCGAGGTCGAGGCGTTCTGCTCGTGATCGGCGTGCAGCGTGAAGATGCGGTCCATGGCGCGAGACAGCGCCGGATCGACATGATAGGGCTCGGCCGGGACCGAGAAGCACATGTGCAGGAAGTTGCTGGCATAATCCAGCTCGTTCCGCGGATAGACGAAGGGCTGGCCCAGCGAATACTTGTAGGCCATGGCGGCGATGGTCGGCACCTTGGCGATCAGCCGGATCGAGGCGATCTCGCGCTGCACCGGGTCGTTGATGTCGATCGAGTCGTGATAGAAGGCCGACATGGCGCCGACGACGCCGACCATGGTCGCCATCGGGTGGCTGTCGCGGCGGAAGCCGCGGAAGAAGTTGTGCATCTGCTCATGCACCATGGTGTGGCGCGTGACGCGGGTCTCGAAATCCACCAGCTGGTCCTGGGTGGGCAGTTCGCCGTAGAGCAGCAGATAGCAGACTTCCAGGTAATGGGACTGGTCGGCCAGCTGCTCGATCGGGTAGCCGCGATACCACAGCTCGCCCTTGTCGCCGTCGATATAAGTGATCGTCGAATCGCAGGATGCGGTCGAGGTGAAGCCGGGGTCGTAGGTGAAGACGTCCGCCTCGCTGTAGAGCTTGCGGATGTCGAGGACATCCGGTCCCGCAGTCGGGGACAGGACCGCGAGTTCGTAGTCCTTGCCCGCGAGATGCAGTCTTGCGGCTTTCTGTTCTGCCATTCCCAGTTCCTTTCACCTGTCTCCGGCCCTCGGGCCGGGTGATGGGCGCGGGTCTCAGCCCGCCTGATCCTGCAGCCGGGCCAGCGTTTCATCGCGGCCAAGCGCCAACATCATATCGAACACGCTGGGGGTCGAACTGCGCCCCGCGAGGGCCGCACGAAGCGGCGCCGCCACCTTGCCCAGCCCCAGCCCGTGCGACTCGCCAATCCGCTTGGCCGCCGCCTCGAGTTCGTCGCGCTCCCAGCTAGCATTCTGCACCGCGGCAGTCAATTCGTTCAGTATACGACGGGATACAATATCCAGCGCGGCTGCCGCCTTCTCCTCGACCTGGACCGGGCGGCCGATCAGCGCGAAATGCGCCTGATCCAGCAGCGCGGGCAGGGTTTTCGCCTTGGCCTTCAGCGCCCCAAGCGCCGGGCGCAGCCAGGAGATCTGCCGGTCGTTCAGCGGTTCGGCGCCGGTTGCGGCGCGGAAGGCGGCGATTTCGTCCAGCAGCTCGGCATCGCTCATCCGCGCGATATGCCAGCCGCTGACATGTTCCAGCTTCTTGAAGTCCAGCCGGGCGGGGGCCTTTCCGATGCCGTCGAGGTCGAACCAGGCCCGGGCCTGCGCGTCGTCGAAGAGCTCGTCGTCGCCATGGCTCCAGCCCAGCCGCGCGAGATAGTTGCGCATGGCCGCCGCCGGATAGCCCATCGCCGCATATTCGTGCAGGCCCACGGCGCCGTGGCGCTTGGACAGCTTCTTGCCGTCGGTGCCGTGGATCAGCGGGATATGGGCAAAGACCGGGATCTCCCAGCCCATCGCCTGATAGATCTGGATCTGCCGCGCGGCGTTGGTCAGGTGGTCGTCGCCGCGGATCACATGGGTCACGCCCATGTCGTGATCGTCCACCACCACCGCCAGCATGTAGGTCGGCGTCCCGTCCGAGCGCAGCAGCACCATGTCGTCGAGCTGCGCATTGCCGAAGGTCACGTCGCCCTGCACCGCGTCATGCACCACCGTCTCGCCATCGCGCGGCGCCTTCAGCCGGATCGCATAGGGCGCATCGGGAAGGCTTGCCGGATCGGCGTCGCGCCAGGGCGACAGGAACAGGGTCGAGCGGCCCTCGGCCTTGGCCCGTTCGCGAAACGCCTCGATCTCCTCGGCGGTCGAGAAGCATTTGTAGGCCGTGCCGTCCTCCAGCATGGTCCGGGCGACCTCGGCGTGGCGCTCGCGCCCGGCGAACTGGCTGACCGGCTCGCCGTCCCAGTCGAGGCCGAGCCAGCGCAGGCCCTGCAGAATCGCCTCGGTCGCCTCGGGGGTCGAGCGGGCGCGGTCGGTATCCTCGATGCGCAGCAGGAACTTTCCGTCCCGGCCGCGGGCATAAAGCCAGTTGAACAGCGCCGTCCGCGCCCCGCCGATATGCAGGTAGCCGGTGGGCGAGGGGGCGAAACGGGTCACGACGGGGCGGGAATCAGTCATCGGGGGTCCGGTCAGTCCAGAAAACAGGGGCATTGGCTGTGCCGTTAACCGTTTCGAAAGGGACGGCATGCCAATCTTGGCGCCAGAGATACGCAAGTGGCACGACAAGGACAAGTTTCGGTGACGGAATCGATGAACGCCTCGCTGATACGGCGGCCGGCATCGCCTGCTCGCGGCGGGCGGCGGGCGGCGGCTGCGCGCCGGCCTTCGGTCACTATCCGGGCCGGGCTTCTGCCCTGGATGCCCGTCTGGCTTTCGCTGGGCATCGGCGGCTGGTTCCTGCTGCCGGACGAGCCCGGCGCCGGCTTCTATTCGGCGCTGGTGCTGGTTGGCGGGCTGTGCCTGTTGCTGCCGGTCCTGGCGATGCGGCTGGCCGATGCCGGACGGCTCGGCTGGATCTGGACCGACCGGCTGCGGCTGGCGGCCCTTGCGCTGCTGGTGGTCGCCCTCGGGGCCGGGCTTGCCGGGCTGCGGGCGCATATGGTCGCCGCCCCGGTGCTGGAATTCCGTTATTACGGCCCGGTCGAGGGGCGGGTGATCGGCATCGACCGCTCGGCGCGCGACCGGATGCGCCTGCTGCTCGATCAGGTGCAGTTGCAGCGGGTGCCGCCCGGGCGGACGCCGGCGCGGGTGCGGATCTCGCTGCTTGAGCCGGGGGACCTGCCGGTTCCCGGCCAGCGCGTGATGCTGACCGCGCATCTCGGGCCGCCCTCCGGCCCATCCGAGCCGGGCGGGTTCGATTTCCGTCGCCTGGCCTGGTTCGCGCGGCTGGGGGCGGTGGGCTATGCCCGCACGCCGGTCCTGACCGTCGAGCGGCCCGCCGAGGGTGGCACCCTGGCGCTGCATCGCATCCGCATGTCGCTTTCCGAGGCCATACGCGAGCGGATCGGCGGCCAGGCCGGCGCGGTCGCGGCGGCGCTGATGACCGGCGACCGCTCGGGCATCGCCGAGCGGACCAACCAGATCATGCGCGATTCGAATCTTTATCACATCGTGTCGATCTCGGGCCTGCACATGAGCATGCTGGCCGGATTCGTTTACGCCGCGCTGCGGCTCTCGGGCGTGGCGATGCAGGGGGTCGGCGGCCCCCGCGCCCTGCCGGCGCACAAGCTCGCAGCGGCGGGGGCGCTTGGCGCCTCGGCGCTCTATCTCTGGCTTTCGGGCGGCGGGGTGGCGACCGAGCGGTCCTTCATCATGGTGGCGGTGATGCTGCTGGCGATCATCGCCGACCGCCGCGCGGTGTCGCTGCGCACCGTCGCCGTCGCCGCAGGCATCGTGCTGGTGCTGACCCCCGAGGCGCTGACCGAGCCCGGCTTCCAGATGAGCTTTGCCGCCACGGTGGCGCTGATCCTGGTGCAGGAGCCCTGGATGCGGCTTTCCACGCGGCTGCCTTGGTGGACACGGCCGGCGCTGATGCTCTTCGTCTCCTCGTTCGTGGCCGGCATGGCGACCGCACCCATCGCGGCCGCGCATTTCGGCCGCATGACGCAGTATGGCCTGCTGGCCAACATGATGGTCGTGCCGGTGGTCGGGGTGCTGGTGATGCCCGGCGGCGTCTTCGCCGCGTTGCTGGCGCCGCTGGGCCTGGCACAGCCGGCGCTGTGGCTGATGGGGCTGGGCACCCGCTGGATGCTGGCGGTCGCGCAATGGATATCGGAACTGGAGCGCTCGGTCACATTGGTCCCGGCCGCGCCGCGGCTCGTCCTGCCGCTGATGGCGGCCGGGGCAGCGATGATCCTGCTGGGGCCGGTCGGCGGCGGCGGGCGGCGCGCGCTCCTGCTGCTGCGGCGCGCAACGGGCGGCGTGCTGCTGGTCGCCTCGGCTTTGCTCTGGCTGGGCGCGAAGCGGCCCGACATCCTGATCTCGGCCGAGGGCGACGCGGTGGCGGTGATGACGCCGGCGGGCAGGGCGCCCTCGAAGGCGCGAGGAGGCAGCTTTGCCGTTGCGAATTGGCTCGAAGCCGATGGCGATGCCGCAGACCAGACCGCCGCGGCTGCGCGGCCGCTCTGGCAAGGCACGGCCTCGGACCGCTGGGCAGAGCTCGGGCAACCCGACGGGCGGGTGCCGATCCGGCATCTGACCGGCAAGGCTGCGCGGGGCGATGCCGAAACCCATTGCCCTCCGGGCGGCATTCTGGTGGCGGACGGCAATCTCGCGACAGGCACCGGTTCCCCGCCATGCCTGGTTCTCGACGCCGCCTATCTGCGGCGGCACGGGGCCTTGGCGATATTCCTCGGCGCCGATGGGCTTGCGCTTGTCTCGGCCGATGGAACGGGGCGCGGGCGGCTTTGGCACTGACATGCCGCGACGGCGGATTTTCAACCGGATCTGAAGAAATGCATGGTCTCGTCAATCGTTGCATCGAATTGTTCATGCGCGGCACTTACGGTCCGGGCCTTTGGGAAAAGGTCACGCGCGAGGTCGGCGTCGATCCGGAAGGCTTCCTGACCTGGAGCACCGGCCCCGACAAGGTCACCTATTCGATCGTGATCGCCTCGGCCCGATTGCTGGACAAATCCGTGGGCGAATTTCTCGAGGATATCGGGGCCTGGCTGACCCGGCAGGAGGATATCCGCAGATTGCTCCGCTTCAGCGGTTCGACCTTCGAGGAATTCGTCGAATCCCTGCGGGAACTGCCCGGTCGCATCAGGCTGGTGATCCCGGATTTCCAGCTCCCGGCCCTGGCGGTCACCTCGCCGACGGCCGGGCGCTATCACATCGCGGCAAGCGCGCATCAGCCCGGCCTGCTGCGCGTGGTCGCAGGCATGCTGCGCGGCATGGCGGATGACTATGGCGCGCTGGCGATCATTTCCGTGATGCGCGACTGCATAGACATTGACGTCGCCCTGTCCGACTATTCCGGGAAACGCCGCTTCGTGCTTTCCCATCCGCAGGTGGCGTCTTGATCGAGGTCCGGCTCGATATTCTTCGGCAGGTGGCGGCCCTCATGCCGATGCATCTGGCCATAGACCGGCGCGGCCGCATCCTGTCCCGGGGCAAGACCCTGGAGAAGGTGGTGGGCAATGCCGCGAGGCTGGACGAGGTCTTCGCCTGCACCGACCAGATCGGCCAGAGCATCGGCTTTGATCGGGCATTCGCCCGGCTGGGCTCGGGAGAGCGGGTGTTTCTACAGATGAAGCGCCATCAGGGGATTTCGCTGCGCGGCCAAGGGGTCGCGCTGTCGTGCGACCTGATCGTCCTGAACCTGGGATTCGGCATCGCGCTGTCCCTGGCCGTCCGCGAGTTCGGGCTGACGGATTCCGATTTCCCGCCCTCGGATCTGGCCATCGAATTCCTGTTCCTGCATGAGGCCAACCGCGCTGCGCTGTCCGAACTGTCCCGGGTCAATGCCCGCCTGGAACGGGCGCGGGAGAATGCGCAGATCCTGTCGATTACCGACCCCCTGACCGGCCTTTTGAACCGGCGCGGGTTCGAGGCCGAATTCGCGAGGGCCTTCGAGCAGCGCGAGGACAACCCCTTCGCGCTCGTGCATCTGGATCTCGACCATTTCAAGGAGGTGAACGATCGTCTCGGCCATGCCGCGGGCGACCGTGTGCTGACCGAGGTCGCGGCGGTCCTGTCTTCCGAGGTCCGGACCAGCGACAAGGTTTGCCGCGTCGGCGGGGACGAGTTCCTGCTGCTGATCTTTTCGCATCGCGCGCGCGCGGACATATTGCGGGTCTGCCGGCGGATCATCGAAAGGATCGAGGCGATGCGCTTTCATCCGTCCTCGGCCCGGGTCTCTGCCAGCATCGGCGTGGCGGTTTCCGACCTGCTGTCCCAGGCCCGGCCTGATCTGCTGTTCGACATGGCGGATTCGGCGCTGTATCACGCCAAGTCGAACGGGAAGGGCAAGGCGCTCCTGTGGGGCGGCCCGACGAAGGCAGTAGGCGCATGACAGCGCAGGCCGGTGCTCTGCCGCTTGGTCACGGGATCGTCTGCAGTTGGAGTTTCGGCTAGGTTCCCCTGGCCGGATCACGTGCGGTCTGCCCCTCCAGGCATACCCGTGATCCACGACGATCCTGCTGCCTGTCAAACTAATGACGGCACAGGCGAAAGTCTGGGTCAGCGACCATAATTTAGATTTAACAAAGACTTAGATGAATTGGCTGGGGCGGTAGGATTCGAACCTACGGTACACGGTACCAAAAACCGTTGCCTTACCACTTGGCCACGCCCCAACTGTGGGGGCGTATCTAGCCAAGGCCGTGCAGGGGCGCAAGAGGCAAAACGGAAAAATCTTGTGGCCCCGGCGCAGGCACTCTATGCGCCGCGCATGGAACAGGTGGACACAGTCATTCTTGGCGCCGGCGCGGCCGGGCTTTTCTGCGCCGGCTCGATCCTGCAGCAGGCGGGCGAGGGGGCGGGGCGGGTCGTGGTTCTGGATCACGCCCGCGCGCCGGGCGAAAAGATTCGCATCTCTGGCGGTGGACGCTGCAACTTCACCAATCTTGCGACCGCGCTCGACCGCTTCGTCTCGGGCAATCCGCGTTTCGCGGCCTCGGCGCTGGCGGGCTTCACGCCGGCCGATTTCCTTGCCATGGTCGAAGCATCCGGCATCGCCTGGCACGAAAAGACGCTCGGCCAATTGTTTTGTGACGACAGCGCCCGGCAGATCATCGACATGCTGCTGCATCGGATGCGCGGCGCCGAGTTGCGTCTCGAAACTGCAGTGCAGCAGGTCGAGCCGGCGGGGCAGGGCTTCCTGGTCGGGACGGCACGCGGGCCGCTGGCGGCACGCCGGGTGGTGGTGTCGACGGGGGGAAAGTCGATTCCCAAGATGGGCGCAACGGGCATCGGCTACGAGATCGCCGCCCGGTTCGGGCTTTCGCTGATCGAGCCGAGACCGGGGCTGGTGCCGCTGACCTTCGCCCAGCAGGACCTGGACCTTTGCCGGCCCCTGGCCGGGCTGTCGGTCCTGGCCGAGGTCAGCCATGGCAGCGGCCGGCGGCGCCGTCTGTTCCGGGACGGGCTGCTGTTCACCCATCGCGGGCTGTCGGGGCCGGCGATCCTGCAGATCTCGAGCTTCTGGCGCCCGGGAGAGGATATCACCGTCGATCTGGCCCCCGACGCGGATATCGCCACCGGCCTGCGCGAGATCCGCGGCCAGGGCGGCCGCCTTGCCGTGGCCACGGCGCTGGCGCGCTGGCTGCCCGCGCGGCTGGCCGAGGCGGTCTCGGCCGAGGTGGGCCTGGCCGGGGCGCGGCTGGCGGATCAGGGGAATGCCGCGCTGGACCGGCTCGCCGCGCGGATCAACCGCTGGAATCTGCGGCCGGTCGGCTCGGAAGGCTGGCGGACGGCCGAGGTCACGGTGGGCGGGGTCGATACGCGGGCGCTCGATTCCCGGACCATGCAGGCAAGATCCATTCCCGGGCTCTATTTCATCGGCGAGGTGGTCGATGTCACCGGCTGGCTGGGCGGTTACAACTTCCAATGGGCCTGGGCCTCCGGCCATGCGGCGGCGCGGGCCATCGCGGCCGGCTGATCAGCCCATCACCGGGTCAAGCTTGGCCAGCGCGTCGAAGCGCATCAGCGAGGCGATCAGTGCCGGCATCCGCTCGAGATGGATCATGTTCGGCCCGTCCGAGGGCGCGTTGTCCGGATCCTGATGCGTCTCGATGAAGACGCCGGCCACGCCGATCGCCACCGCCGCCCGCGCCATGACCGGCGCGAATTCGCGCTGCCCGCCGGACGAGCCGCCCTGACCGCCGGGCTGCTGCACGGAATGGGTCGCGTCCATGACCACCGGCCAGCCGGTCCGCGCCATGATCGGCAGGCTGCGCATGTCGGCGACCAGCGTGTTGTAGCCGAAGCTGACGCCGCGTTCGGTCAGCAGGATGCGTTCGTTCCCGGTCGAGGCGACCTTCTCGGCAACATTGGGCATGTCCCAGGGCGCCAGGAACTGGCCCTTCTTGATGTTCACCGCCGCCCGGGTCTCGCCCGCCGCCAGCAGCAGGTCGGTCTGGCGCGACAGGAAGGCCGGGATCTGGATGATATCGACCACGGCTCCGGCCAGGCGCGCCTGTTCGATATCATGCACATCGGTCAGCACGGGACAGCCGATGCGGCTGCGCACCTCGTCCAGCATGCGCAGGCCTTCGTCGATGCCGATGCCGCGCCGGCCCTTGAGCGAGGTGCGGTTGGCCTTGTCGTAGCTGGCCTTGAACACGAAGCCGGCCCCCGCCTTGGCGCAGGCCCCGGCGACGGTCTCGGCGATCATCAGCGCATGGTCCAGGGTTTCTAGCTGGCAGGGGCCGGCGATCAGCACCAGGGGCAGATCGTTTCCGAAAGTGACGTTGCCGATCGGGACATGTTTCATGAGGATACCTGTTCGCGCAGGATCGAGGCGGTCAGCGATAGCATCAGATAGATGCCGGAAAACACCAGGAAGGCCACGATCGTGTTCTGGAAAGCCTTGGGATAGGTCGCCTCGTCCGGCGGCACCGGCGCCACCGAGAGCGAAAGATAGCGGACCTGCTTGTTCGCCTCGATCCGCGCGTTCTCCATCTGCGCGGCGGCGGCGGCCAGCAGCTCCTGCCGGGTCAGCAGGTCGGATTCGGCGATGCGGATCTCGCCCGAGATGGCGGCCAGCGAGCCGCGGGCGCTGTTGCCCTCGGTCAGCTGGCTGCGGGTCTGGGCCAGCATTTCCTCGAGCCGGCTGATATCGCCGGTAACGCCGGCGACGCGGCTGGGATTGGGACGGGCGTTGGATTGCAGCTGCCCGAGCTCGAGCTTCTTCTCGGCCAGTTGCCGTTCGAGTTCGGCGATATGGCCCATGATGACGCCGCCCTCGGCCACCGGGTCGAGCACCCCCAGCTTCTGCTGCAACTCCTGCACGCGGCGCTGCGCCTGCTGCACCTTGGCCTCGGCATCCTGATAGCTTTCGACCGCGCCCTTCATCTGATCCTCGCGCAGGCGGGCCGTCATCTGGTCCACCTGTTCTTCGGCATATTCGATCAGCGCCAGGGCGAAATCCTGCGAAAGCTGGGGATTTGGCGCAATCACCTCCATGTTCAGCACCCCCTCGGTCGGATCGTAGCCGATCTTCACCGAGTTGCGATAGAGCTTGTAGGCCTGTTCGTTGCTCGCCACGGGCGGCAGGCGCAGGATGGGGTCGATGGCCGGATCCTGGAAGGCGCGCTTGAATCCCAGATCCTTGTCGAGACGCATCATCGCGTCGCGCGAGGTCAGATAGCTTTGCACCGAGATCGAATCGGGATTGGTCGCCAGCTGCGTGCCGCTGAACAGCCCGCCAAGGCTGCCGGCGCTGGATTTCTCGGCCTGCTGGATCTGGAACTGCGACACCGTGGCGTAAAGCGGCGTCGCGACGAAGAAGTAATACCAGCCCGCGATCAGCGTCGGCAGGGCGACGAAGGCGGCCAGCCGCGCCAGCAGCATCAGCAGCTTGCGCCGCCGCCGGCGGGCGATGTCCTGCTGGATGCGGATGATCTCGGCGGCGCGGCGATCCTCGGTCAGCGCCTCTCGCGAGGGAAGCTGGGTCGTGCCCGGCGGCAGCGGCGTGATCTCGGTCCCGCGGCCGCGGCGGGCGGGGCTGGAGTTGCGGGTCGGCACCGGCATGTTGGCCGAGGGCGAGGCCGCGCCGGCCTGCGCCTGCGCCTGGGCCCGCGCGCCCTCTTCCGAGAGGATCTTGCCCACCGAGGTGCGGTGAAAGGGATCGATGCCGCGGTCGCGCAGCATGACGATCGCCTCGTAATCGGATTCGACCTCGATCTCGTGCATGGCGGCGATGCGGCGGGCCATGCGCAGCTGGCGGTCGGTCAGGTTCTCGGCCCGCACCGCGGCGATGCGTTCGGCCATGGGCGTCGTGTCCTGGAGCGCCGCGCCTTGGGGTGTCGGGCCTTGGGGCGCCGTGTCCCGGGGCGCGGGCGTCTCGGCGCCGGGAAAGCGCATGTCGCCGAAACCGTCATCGTTGCCGGCGAAAAGCTGCTCGCCCGCCTGTTCGGGCGGGGCGGCCTGGCTGCGCCTGTGCCGTTCGACCTGCACCTTGCGCGCCGTTTCGACCGCGTCACCGTCCTGGCTGACCGCCAGAACAGATTCCTCGCGGCTGATGCGATAGGCGCGGGCCTTAGGCGGTGTAGTCATAATACTGCTTGGCCTCTTCGAGGGTTTCGAACTGATATAACCTGCCGTCGCGCAGGACGGCAGCGCAATTGCAGAATTTTTCAATGGTTTGCGCCTGATGCGACACCACCACCACGGTGGCGGATTTCAGGCGGTCGTAAAGCACCGAGCCGGCCTTGCGGTTGAATTCGGCATCCGTGGTGCTGGGCATGCCCTCGTCGATCAAATAGACGTCGAATTCCAGCGCCAGCATCAGCGAAAAGGTGAAGCGCGCCCGCATGCCGGCGCTGTAGGTGCCGACGGGCATGTCGAAATATTCGTCGATATCGCAGAGCCAGCGGCAGAAGGCCTCGACATAATCCGGGTCGAGACCATAGATGCGTGCGATGAAGCGCGCATTCTCGTTGGCGCTGAGCGTCGCGGTGATGCCGCCCATGAAGCCCAGCGGGAACGAGACCCGGCAATCGGTGCGGATCGTGCCTTCGTCGGGCTTTTCCAGGCCGCACATCATGTTGATGATCGTGGTCTTGCCAGTGCCGTTCGGCGCCAGGATGCCCATCGACCGCCCCAGGTCGATCCGGAACGAAGCACGGTCGAGGATCACCTTGCGCTGGGTCCCGGTCCAGAACGACTTGGAGACATTGTCGAATTCGATCATCTGGCCGTCCTGATCCCCGCACGCCGCGCAGGCTGGCAATGGTTACGACACGAAACATCCGCCGCCGCCGGAACGCCCCGGCCGCGGCAGGCGGACAATATGTCCGGGCGCCCGCGCTGTCCACCATGGCGTGCAATGCTTTATATATCGTGAAGGGGCGCGGGTCTTTTTTGCCGGGCGCCGCGCGCCTATCTGGCGATCATGTCCTCTTCTGCCAGCCTTGTCCGCGAGATATCCGCCTGCCGGCTTTGCGCGCCGCGCTTCGCCCTGACCGCGACGGCGCACAGTCCGCGCCCGGTGGCCTGGTTCCGGCCCGGCGCACGCATCCTGATCGTGGGCCAGGCGCCGGGCATGCAGGTGCATCTGCAGGGGCGGCCCTTCGCGGACCGCTCGGGCGACCGGCTTCGCGACTGGATCGGCGTGCCGGCCGAGACCTTCTACGACCGCTCGCGCATCGCCATCGTGCCCATGGCCTTCTGCTTTCCGGGCTATGACGCCAAGGGTTCGGACCTGCCGCCGCCGCCGATCTGCGCCCGGACCTGGCGCGAGCGGGTGATGGCCGAACTGGCCCCCCGGCTGACGCTGCTGGTCGGCGGCCATGCGCAACGCTGGCATCTGGGCGCGGCGGCAAAGGCCGGGGTGACGGCGACGGTCTCCGGCTGGCGCGATCACGCGCCGCACATCTTTCCCTTGCCTCATCCGTCCTGGCGCAATACCGCGTGGCTGCGGCGCAATCCCTGGTTCCAGGCCGAGCTGCTGCCGGAATTGCGCGCTGCCGTTGCCGCCCTGTTGAGAGAGCCCGATGACCCCGCTGGATGAGCTTTGCAAGGTTCCTTTTCACGAGGCCGACGCCCCCGCCCGCGCCCGCATCCTGTCTCGCCTGGCCGATACCGAGCTGTTCGCCGCGCTGGTGGCCGAGCCGGCCGGAGACCGTGCCGAGCTGCGGCTGTTCGACCTGCCCGAGGGCCGGTTTGCCCTGGCCTGCGACCGCGAGGATCGGCTGGCGGGCTTCGTCGGTGGGCCGGTCGCCTATGTCGCCCTGCCGGGCCGCGTCCTTGCCGCGGCCCTGGCCGAGGAGGGGCAGGGGCTGCTTCTCAACCCCGGCCACGGCTCGCAGCTGATGCTGGATGCCGAGGTGCTGGCCTGGCTGGGGTGGGCGCTTGCGGCGCGGCCCAGCATGGCGGGGGCCGAGGCGGCGCGGCGGCTGGGCGCGCCCTCGGCCGAGGCGGTGGCGCTGCTGGCCGAGCCGCTGGCGCAGCGGTTGGGCGACATGGCGGGGCTGGTCGGACGGCTGGCCCTGGTCGCGGCGGAATGGCGGGACGGGCGGCGCAACCACGCGCTGATCCTTGCCGGCGTCGATCCGGCGCATGAGGCGGCGGTCGCCAAGGCGCTGGCCGAATTGCTGGCCTTTCTGCCCGAACTGCCCGGCGGGGTCGATATCGGCTTTGCCGCGCCGGGGCTGCCGCCGGGCGCGCTGGTGCTGGAGCCGCCGCCCCCGGCGCCGGCGCCCGAGCCGCCGCGCCGCGATCCCTCGGCGCCGCCGCGGCTGCGCTAGCGCCGCGCGGGCAAACGAAAACCCGCCCCAAGGGGCGGGTCTTTGCGTGATCACCGCGATTTGACCGATCGCGAGTCAGGCGCCCCAATGGCGGATCGGACCGCAGTCCATATGGACGAAATTCGAGCGCGAGTATTTGCCGACGCCGCCTGCATTGCAGGCCGCCGCGGCCTTGTACATCTGCGAGACCGAGCGCGATTTCAGGCGCAGGTCGGCAGCCTTGCCCACCATGTGCAGCGAGTTCCTGGCCACGCCCGAGGAGCGCGAGCGCAGCATGGCATTGGTCTGCGGCGAGCGGTAGCCCGACAGCATCATGTAGGGTTCGTTGGTTTGCAGCAGCCGGTGAGAGGCTGCGGCGATGTCGATCGTGCGCGGGTCGAAGCCGATAGCCTGGCCCGTCCGCCAGTCGCGCATGAAGATGTTGATTTCATTCAGGGCATCCCGGATATACTTGCCTTCGACCCAGTAGACGGTGTCGATGCTTTCGCCCGTGCGCCCCGAATACATGCGGATGCGGCGAATGTCGCCGGCGCCCCGCAAAAGTCCGAAGGCATTGGCCATAACCGGCGCTGCTGCCACCGTCGTCGCCGCGAAGACACCGAGGATGCCCCGACGCGAGATAGTTTCAAACGTCATGTCAGATCGCCTGTCCTGCTTTCGTTGTTTTGCCGCCCGTTGAACGGCACGCCCCGGTTTAGCCGGGACCGGTTAAGAATATGTCACCAGCGCGCGAGCCGAGGGAAGCTTTTCGTTCCATGCGCGGCGGAGTTCCGCCATTCTCGGCAAAAATCCGCCGACGATAAGCCGATTCGGAACCGGAGCCCAAGTTTTTGCGCGGCCGTGCCTGCGCTGCATCAGTGACGCAAGAAAAAAACGCCGCTCGCTGGACCGGAATCGTTGCCGATGCGAAGATTTCCGCCACAGAGAAAAGGATGCGTTCCGTGCCACTTTCCGGGTTGATTCGTGCGCTGGTTGTTCTGGCGGTGCTGGCGGTGCTGCCGCGCCCTGCCGTGGCGCAGGGTCTGGACGCCGCGCCCGTGGCCGCGCTTCCGGCGCCGCGGCTGGCCTTTTCCGAAGCCGAGATGCGTCTGGCCGAGCGGGTCGCCGCCCATCCGGGCCTGGCGGATTTCTACGGCAGCAACGGGCTGAAGCCGGTCTTCCTGGGGGCAGGGGGGGCGGCGCGCCGCGCCGCGCTGATCGAGGCGGTGGGACAGGCGGCCTCGCACGGGCTGCCGGCGGGCCGCTATCGTCCGGCCGTGCTGCGGCAGCTCGACCGCGACGGGGCCGGGACGGTCGAGGCCGAGCTTCGCTTCGCCCGCAGCTTCGCGGACTGGAGCCACGACGTCACCGGCGGCATTCTCGATCCGCGCCGGGTCGAGCCGGGAATCAAGCGCGAGGTGCAGCGCCCGCGCACCGGCGATCTGCTGCGCGCATTCGCCCGCGCCGCCGATCCCGCCGCGATGCTGGCCGGCCTGCCGCCGCAGGATCCGCGCTACGAGGCGCTGCGCCAGGCGCTGGCCCGGCAGTCGCGGCTGGTCGCGCCGGCCGATGCGCCGCGGGTGCCCG
Organism: Paracoccus sp. MA; assembly: GCF_020990385.1. Lineage (NCBI taxonomy): Bacteria > Pseudomonadati > Pseudomonadota > Alphaproteobacteria > Rhodobacterales > Paracoccaceae > Paracoccus > Paracoccus sp. MA. The sequence continues at coordinate 834,824 of NZ_CP087597.1, read as the reverse complement.
AGGGGCTCTGGCGCGAGGGGGTCAGCGATCCCGCCGTCGCGGCGCTGCGGGTGCGTCTGGCCTCGGTGGATTTCGCCGCGCCCGCCACGGGCAGTCCGCTGACCTTCGACGCGCCGCTGGCGCAGGCGGTCGCGGCCTATCAGCAGGCGGCCGGTCTGCCGGCCGATGGCGTGGCGGGACCGCGCACCGTGGCACGGCTCAACCGCGGCACCGGCCCCGAGGCCGAGGCGATCCTGGTCGCGCTGGAGCGCATGCGCTGGATGGCCGGCCACGACCTGAACGCCCGGCACGTCTGGGTGAACCTGCCCGAGTTCAACGCCCGTATCTACGAGAACGGGCAGGAGGTGTTCGAGACCCGCGTGGTCATCGGCAAGGCCAATCGCGAATTCGAGACGCCCGAGTTCAGCGAGACGATGAAATACATGGTGGTCAATCCGCGCTGGAACGTGCCGCGCTCGATCACCGTCAAGGAATACCTGCCGCGGCTGCAGGCCAACCGCCATGCGGTCGGCCATCTCGACGTGGTGGACGGGGCGGGCAATGTCATCCCGCGCGACCGCATCGATTTCCGCAAGTATACGGCCAAGACCTTTCCCTACCGGATGCGGCAGAAACCCAGCGACGACAATGCGCTGGGGCAGGTCAAGTTCATGTTCCCCAATCCCTGGAACATCTATCTGCACGACACGCCGACCAAGCATCTGTTCAACCAGTCCAGCCGCGCCTATTCGCATGGCTGCATCCGCGTCGGCCGGCCCGTCGACCTGGCGCATGAGCTGCTGAAGGGTCAGGTCGAAAGCCCCGAGGCGGTGTTCGCCAAGGCGCTGAAATCCGGGCGCGAGACCTATCTGAACCTGCGCCCGCCCGTGCCGGTGCATCTGGTCTATTTCACCGCCTTCCCGGACCAGACCGGCCAGATCCGGCGCTTCCCGGATATCTATGGCCGCGACGCGCTGGTGCATGCGGCGCTGGTCAAGGCCGGGCTGGATTCCGCGGCCGGGGATGAATAGATGAACCCCGAAGCAAGGGGAAACGCATGACACTGACCATCGCCGAACTGGCCCGCGCGCTGGATGCCCGCCTCTGGGGCGACGGCAGCCTGATCGTCAACGGCGCGGCCGAAGCCGGGCAGGCGCGCGCGGACCAGATCGCGCTCGCGACCTCGCCCGCCTATGCCGAGAAGCTGAGCCCCGGCGGCATGGCCCTGCTGGCCGAGGGAACCGACCCCGAGGCGCTGGGACTGCGAGCGGCCATCCTGGTCGGGCGGCCGCGGCTGGCCATGGCGGGGCTGACCCGCGCCTTCGATCCCGGCCCCGGCATCGCGCCCGGCATCCATGCCAGCGCGGTGATCGACCCCACGGCCGAGCTGCCCGAGGACGCCGCCATCGGTCCCTTCGTGGTCATCGGGCCGCGGGTGCGGATCGGGGCGGGGGCGCGTATCGCCTCGCATGTCTCGATCGGCGCCGATACGGTGATCGGCCGCGACGCGCTGATCCATCCCGGCGTGCGCATCGCCCATGGCGTGACCATCGGCGACCGGGTGATCCTGAACCCCGGCGTCTCGCTGGGCGCGGACGGGTTTTCCTTCGTCACGCCCGAGAAATCCGGCGTTGAGGAGATCCGCCAATCCCTGGGCGAGCGGGCCGAGATCCGCCAGCAGCACTGGACCCGCATCCATTCCCTGGGCGGGCTGGAGATCGGCGACGATGTCGAGATCGGCGCCAATTCCACCGTGGACCGCGGCACCATCCGCGCCACCCGCATCGGCCGCGGCACCAAGATCGACAACCTCGTGCAGGTCGGCCATAATTGCATCGTGGGCGAGGATTGCCTGCTTTGCGGCCTTGTCGGCGTCGCCGGCTCGGCCCGGATCGGCAACCGCGTGGTGTTGGGCGGGCAGGTCGGCGTCTCGGACAACATCTTCGTCGGCGACGATGTGATCGCGGGGGGCGCGACCAAGATCTTCACCAATGCCCCCGCCGGCCGGGTGCTGCTGGGCAGCCCGGCGGTGCGGATGGAAACCCATGTCGAGGCGCAGAAGAACATCCGCCGCCTGCCGCGACTTTATGCGCAGGTGGCCGAGCTTCGCGAAACTGTTAAGAAACTGCTCGACAAGGACGGTGCAGAATAGCATTTCCGCAGGCAAGCGTCTGCGACCGGACAGAACGGAGGCCGAGATGACAGAAATCCGCGACCGCATCATCCAGATCGTCGCAGAGCAGGCGATGCTGGACCCGTCCGAGCTGAAGCTCGAGATGTCGCCGCAAGACATCGGCATCGACAGCCTGGGCCTGGTCGAATCCATCTTCGCCATCGAGGAGGCGTTCGACATCTCGGTGCCCTTCAACGCCAACGAGCCCGAGAAATCCGAGTTCGACATATCGAGCCTCGGCGCCATCATCGGCGCCGTGGAAAAGCTGGTCGCTGAAAAGGCATGAACGCCAAGAAGAACAAGGGCGAGAGGCCGCCGAAATCCCCGCGCAAGCCCGGCAAGGTCAAGGGCAAGGTCAAGAGCGCGACCAAGATCGCCCGCACCGTGCTGGGCCGGGTCATCATGGGCCGGCACGGCAACGGCATGCGCCGCGTCGCCATCACCGGCATGGGCACGATCAACGCGCTGGGGCGCGATGTGCCCTCGACGCTGGAGGCGATGCGCGAGGGCCGTTGCGGCATCGGCCCGCTGGAGTTCCGCGATGTCGAGCGGCTGGCGATCCGCATCGGCGGCCAGGTCCGCGACTGGGAGGCGGAGACCTATTTCAACCGCCAGCAGATCGTCCTCTATGACAAGTTCACCCAGTTCACGCTGCTGGCCGCGCGCGAGGCGGTGGCGCAGTCGGGGCTGGTCTTCGAGGGCGAGCTGGGCCTGCGCGCGGGCGTGGTCCTGGGCACCGCCGCCGGCGGCATGAACACCTGGGACGAGAATTACCGCACCGTCTATGAAGAGGGGAAGAACCGCGTCCATCCTTTCGTGGTGCCGAAGCTGATGAACAACGCCGCCTGCTCGCATCTGAGCATGGAATACGGGTTGCTGGGGCCCAGCTTCACCGTGGCCACCGCCTGCGCCAGCTCCAATCACGCCATGGGCCTGGCCTTCAACATGGTGCGCTCGGGGGCGGCGACGGTGATGCTGACCGGCGGGTCCGAGGCGATGCTGTGCTTCGGCGGCGTCAAGGCCTGGGAGGGGCTGCGCGTCATGTCCAAGGATGCCTGCCGGCCGTTCTCGGCCACCCGCAACGGCATGGTGCAGGGCGAGGGGGCGGGCGTCTTCGTCTTCGAGGACTGGGAGCATGCGGCGGCGCGCGGCGCCGATATCCTGGCCGAGGTGGTGGGATTCTCGATGTCGGCCGATGCGCAGGACATCGTCATGCCCTCGGCCATCGGCGCCGAGCGCACCATCACCGGCGCCATGCTGGATGCGCATATGCGTCCCGAGGAGGTCGGCTATATCAACGCCCATGGCACCGGCACGGCGGCGAACGACAAGACCGAATGTGCCGCCGTCGCCCATGCCTTCGGCCATCATGCCGACCGGCTGATGATCTCCTCGACCAAGTCGATGCATGGCCATCTGATCGGCGGTACCGGCGCGGTCGAGCTTCTGGCCTGCATCATGGCGCTGCGCGACGGCGTGATCGCCCCGACCATCGGCTATGAGGAGCCGGACCCGGAATGCGCGCTGGACGTGGTGCCGAACGAGGCGCGCGAGGCGAAGGTCGAGGCGGTGCTGTCGAATGCCTTCGCCTTCGGCGGGCTCAATGCGGTGATCGCGCTGCGCAAGGTGTGAGCCTAGCGGGGGGCTCTGCCCCCCGCGCCGCGCCTGCCCCTCGACGGGGCAGGCGCGGCGCGCCCCCCGGGATATTTGAGCAAGAAAGAAGCCGGAGAGGTTCGTTCCAAGGGCAATGCCGGGGCTTTTCTCTGCCGGCGCAATGACCTATCTGCGGAGGGAAGCGCAAGGAAGGCACCCATGGCCAAGATCACCTATATCGAGCACAACGGCACCGCCCATGAGATCGACGTCAAACCCGGCATGACCGTGATGGAGGGCGCACGCGACAACGGCGTTCCCGGCATTGACGCCGATTGCGGCGGCGCCTGCGCCTGTTCGACCTGCCATGCCTATGTGGCGCCGGATTGGGTCGACCGGCTGCCGGCCAAGGAACCGATGGAGGAGGACATGCTGGATTTCGCCTGGCAGCCCGATCCCGAGCGGTCGCGGCTGACCTGCCAGATCAAGGTGACGCCCGAGCTGGACGGGTTGGTGCTGCATCTGCCCGAGCGGCAGATCTGACCCGCCCACGGCCCGCCTTCAGGCGGTTGCGCGGCTTTCGGGCGCGTTGGCCCTGACCAGGTTGTCCATGAACTCGGTGAAGATCCTTTCGGCGAGTTCGCGGGTCGAGCGGGGATCGCCGTCGAACCAGGGATCGGTGCTGCGGGTCAGGAACATCATGTTTCCCCCCTTGACCAGGCAATGCAGCATCATGGTCAGGATTTCGACATCCGCTTCCTCGGACAGGATGCCCAGCCGCTGCGCCTCGCTGAACTTGCGGTGATAGAGGTCGCGCATCGAACTGGTATAGCGATGCAGCGCGCTGTCGGGCCGGATGGCGCCGTTCAGCCCGTTCACCAGCAGCCGGAACAGGGTCGGATTGCTCTCGGCCCAGTTCAGGTAGCTGTGGCCGATCGAATGCATCTGCGCGATCGGGTCGCTGGTATCGGCCTCAATGACCCCCTGGCGCAGAGCATCGTTCAGCAATGTGACCGCGTGATAGATCAGCCCTTCATGCAGCTCTTCGGTCGAACTGAACATGGTGCGGATCTCTTCCGGACTCGCATCGGCGCGTGCCGCCAGATCGCCCGGGTCGGAGGGAAGGTGACCGGTTTCCTCCAGGTGTTCCTGGGCGGCGAAAATCAAGGTCTGATAAATATTGCCCCGGCTTTCCATCAGCCGCTCCCGAACCATTCGTCTCAAATCTATCAGACTTCCGACAATGCGGAAGTCTGTAATCTAATAGAAAGGGAGATAAATTCAGCCTTCGGCGCGGGATTGGCGCTTGCGCTCGTGCGGGTCCAGGTAGCGCTTGCGCAGGCGGATGCTTTTCGGCGTCACCTCGACCAGCTCGTCGTCGTCGATATAGGCGATGGCTTCCTCCAGCGACATGCGCACCGGGGGAGTCAGCCGCACCGCCTCGTCCGTGCCCGAAGCGCGGACGTTGGTCAACTTCTTGCCTTTGAGCGGGTTCACTTCCAGGTCGTTGTCGCGCGAATGCTCGCCGATGATCATGCCCTGATAGACCTGTTCCTGCGCGCCGATGAACATCTTGCCGCGTTCTTCCAGGTTCCACAGCGCATAGGCCACGGAGACGCCGTCCTCCATCGAGATCAGCACGCCCTGGCGGCGGCCCTGGATCGGGCCCTTGTAGGGCGCCCAGCTGTGGAAGATGCGGTTCAGCACGCCATTGCCGCGGGTGTCGGTCATGAACTCGCCCTGATAGCCGATCAACCCGCGCGAGGGCACATGCGCGACGATGCGAGTCTTGCCATGGCCGGCGGGCTTCATCTCGACGAGGTCGCCCTTGCGCGCCCCGGTCAGCTTGTCGATCACCGCGCCGGTATATTCGTCGTCGACATCGATGATGGCTTCCTCGATCGGCTCGTGGCGCACGCCGTCGATGTCGCGGAAGATCACCCGCGGGCGCGAGATCGACAGCTCGAACCCCTCGCGGCGCATGTTCTCGATCAGCACGCCCATCTGCAATTCGCCGCGGCCCGAGACCACGAAGGCGTCGCCGCCGGGCGTGTCCTCGACCTTGATCGCGACATTGGTCTCGGCTTCCTTCATCAGCCGCTCGCGAATCACCCGCGACTGCACCTTGTTGCCGTCGCGGCCGGCCAGCGGGCTGTCGTTGATGCCGAAGGTGACGCTGATGGTCGGCGGGTCGATGGGCTGGGCGGGCAGGGCGGTCTCGACCTCCAGCGCGCAGAGCGTGTCGGCCACCGTGGCCTTGGACATGCCGGCGATGGTGACGATGTCGCCGGCCACCGCCTCGTCGATGGGCTGCTGGGTCAGGCCGCGGAAGGCCAGCACCTTCGAGATGCGGAACTGCTCGATGCGCTCGCCGTCGCGCGACAGCGCCTTGATGGTGTCGCCGGGTTTCGCGCGGCCGGCCTCGACCCGGCCGGTCAGGATGCGGCCGATGAACGGGTCGGCGCCCAGCGTGGTGGCCAGCATCTGGAAGGGCTCGTCCTGGCGCGCGATCTGCTTCGGCGCCTCGACATGGCGCAGCACCAGGTCGAAAAGGGCCGACATGTCCTTGCGCGGCCCGTCCAGCGTCTCGTCGGCCCAGCCGCCGATGCCAGAGGCGTAAAGATGCGGAAAATCAAGCTGCTCGTCGCTGGCGCCCAGGTTCGCGAACAGGTCGAAAACCTCGTTCAGCGCATTGTCCGGGTCGGCGGCGGGCTTGTCGACCTTGTTCAGCACCACGATGGGCTTCAGGCCAAGCGCCAGCGCCTTGGAGGTCACGAATTTGGTCTGCGGCATGGGACCTTCCGCCGCATCGACCAGCAGGCAGACCCCGTCCACCATCGACAGGATGCGCTCGACCTCGCCGCCGAAATCGGCGTGGCCGGGGGTATCGACGATGTTGATGCGGGTGCCCTTCCACTCTACCGAGGTGGCCTTGGCCAGGATGGTGATGCCACGCTCGCGCTCGATGTCGTTGCTGTCCATCACCCGCTCGGCCACGGCCTGGTTTTCGCGGAAGCTGCCCGACTGCTTCAGAAGCTGGTCGACCAGCGTGGTCTTGCCGTGGTCGACATGGGCGATGATCGCGATATTGCGGATGTCCATAGGGGGCCTTTATCAGAATTTGCGCCCCCGGTAACGCAGAGGGGCGCGAAAGGCCAGCGTCAATCGCAAATGACGTCAGCGCAGGCCCAGAAGTCCCAGGATGAACAGCACCACGACGACGAGGCCGACAAGATAGATGATCGAGTTCATGGCAATTCCTCCCTTGGGCCTGCCGGGCGGGCGATCCGTCCGGTCGCGGGCTGCGGCATGGTAACCCGCCGGACTGGCCAAGGTTCCAGCCCGATATCGGTCAGACGTCCTGGCGGGCCAGCGATTCGAGCAGCGGCCGGACGCCCGACAGGTCGTATCCGGCCCGCGCGGCGGTCTCGATCAGGTCCTCGACCGGCTCCTGCCCGGCGCGCGCCAAAGCCCAGAGCACGGTCGAGCGGTTTCCCGAGCGACAATAGGCCAGCTTGGGACCCGGCGCGGCCAAGGCTTCGGCTTGGGCCGTGATCATCTGCGGCGTGATCTGGCCGGGGGTGAAGGGGTTGAAGTGATAGTCCAGCCCGGCCGCCTCGGCCGCCGCGCGCATCGCCTCGTGATCCTCGTCGGGGCCGACCTCGTCATCGGGGCGGTTGTTGATCAGCACGCGAAAGCCCGCCTCGGCCAGCGCCGGCAGATCCTCGGGACGGATCTGGGCCGAGACGGCGAGGTCGGGGGTCAGTTGACGCAGGTCCATGCGGGGCTCCTTGGGCGTTCGGTCGGGGGCGTTCGGTCGGGCCGGGGTGGCGGCATGCGGCGACGGATCGTCCCGTTTCGCCGCGCTGTCAAGCGCCGCGGCACGCCGGCGGTCCTAGCCGACGGCCGAGACCTCTTCGACCAGCAGCGGCAGGCGGATGAAATCGTCGAACGTGCCGTGATGCGCCAGCTGCTCGACCGGCGTCTTGCGATAGCCGCGGGTGAACAGCAGGAAGGGCACGCCGGTATTGCGGGCGCATTCCTCGTCGAATTCGCTGTCGCCGACATAGACGCCGCGCGGCCTGTCGGGATCGGCGCCAAGCCCGGCAAAGGTCGCCCGCAGCGGCGCCGGATCGGGCTTGCGCTGCGGCAGGGAATCGCCGCCGATCACCATGCTGAACAGCTGGGCGATGCCGAAATGGTCCAGGATCGCCCGCGTCGGCCCAAGAGGCTTGTTGGTGCAAAGCCCCAGCGGATAGCCGCGATCCGCCAGAACCCCCAAGGCCTCGGTAACATTGGGATAAAGCCGGGTCAGCCCGGTGGCGTCGTGATAGCGGGTCATGAACGAGGCGACCAGATCGCGATGCGCCTCGACCGGCAGCGCGGTGGTGGCGATGACCCGGCGCCAGAGCAGATCGACGCCGCCCCCGACGAAGCCGCGGACCTGATCCAGCGTCAGGGGCGCGACGCCATGCAGGCGCAGCACCGCATTCACGCAGGCATGGATGTCGGGCACGCTGTCGATCAGCGTGCCGTCAAGGTCGAAAACCACGGGGCAGGGGGCAAAGCAGATGGTCATTCACGCCTTCCATTTGATCGAGCAGCCCATCGAGGGCACCTGTTCGCGCGGACCCTGCCCGGTTTCGGCGATCTGCGCCATGGCCTCGAACAGGTCGCGCCGCGCATCCGGCGGCGCCGGGTTGCGGCCCGAGGCGTCCAGCCGGCCGCGATACTGCAGCTCGCCTTCGGCATTGTAGCCGAAGAAATCCGGCGTGCATTCGGCGCCATAGGCGCGCGCGATGTCCTGGCTTTCGTCATAGAGATAAGGAAAGGTGAAGCCGTGCTTCAGCGCCTCGGCCTTCATGTGCTCGGGCGCGTCCTGCGGATATTCGCTGACATCGTTGGCCGAGATCGCCACGACGCCGATGCCGCGCTGCTGCAATTGGGCCGCGTCGCGCTGGATGCGGTCGATGACGGCCTGCACATAGGGGCAATGGTTGCAGATGAACATGACCAGCGTGCCGCGCGGTCCGGCGATGTCGCGGAACGACACCAGATGCCCATCGGGGTCCGGCAGGGTGAAATCCGGCGCCTTGGCGCCAAAATCGCAGACGGGAGGACGAACGGCCATCTGATCTCCTCGGGTTGCGGCCTTTGCCTGTCAGGGCAGCGGAAGGTGGTGGATTCGCCTGTGCAGACTAGGATGCGCAAGCGCGGAAAGAAAGAGGCGCCGGCCCACACGACGCCGCCATGCTGCAATGGTTTCTCGCAGGCCACCCTGTGGCGGCATTGCTCGAACAGCTGCGCCGCGGCTGAGCAACAGTCTTCCGGGCCAGCGCCAGCGCGCTTGCCCGGTCGCTTCTGGCCAGAGCCGGAAGCCTTGCTGCTTGCGTGGCGGGTCGAACGTGGTCCGTACATGAGCCCGAGGCTTGGCCAAGCTCAGGCCGCATCGACCGACGTGAAGGCCAAGCCGACCTGGCATGACAATTGATGACATAATTTGGATTATCGATATTTCAGGTGTGGAACTCAGGTAGATGTCGAACAACCGAAATAATGACCGTTCGGGCCCCTTTTTTGTCCTTGCTACAACCAATTATTGTCCACCGCTTCGACTGATCTTTGCATAATCAAGTAATTTCAATGCATTGGTTGGAAACGCTCAATCACCGCTTGTGGCCGTGATTTGCCGCCCAGGCCCGGACCCGGCCCGTTGACCACCGAGGCAAGGCCCGGCAAGGTCGTGTTAATCCGTTCCGGAGCGGTGGCGCGGCCTGACGGCTGCCGGATCTTCGGAGTTTCCGAACCCTCCCAATTCCGCCGGAAAGTGCCGCTTTTCCGAACGGCGGAGCCGTGTCTCGAAGGTGATTGCGATGCCGCAACATGAGTTTCATCAAGGCTTTGCTGGCAGGCGTCAGGGCCAACAACGCCCTCTCATGGTCCTGGCGCAATCACCACCCTGCCCCGATCATATTCCCGCTCACATGCGCCGGGTGAAAACCCGCCGGCATTCGTCCGTGCGACCCCTGCCCTGCAGCCATCTAATCCTGACTTACTGCCTGGCCAAGTGTTTGCCGGCCGCCGGTCGCACTTTGCCGAAAGGAATCCCGCATGTCGCGCATCCCGTTCCTTCTCGTCCGGACTTTCAACCCCGAAGAAACGCTCGCGTCGCTCGAGGATCGGTTCCTCCGGCATTTGGGTAAACTGTGCGGCGTGGACCCTTTCGCCGATAAAGCCTGGGAGCGCACTGAGCCGGAAACCGAAGAGCCCCCATGATCCGTATCGCTGACCGGCACCGGATCCGTCGACGGATCAAGCGTATCATGGAGCCGCGGAACGCGATCAGCGGGTTCGACCGCCTGAAGATCGAAGACCGTGCCCGGCTGAAAAAGCTGCACGACGGTGTCCGGCTCGTCGGCATCGTTTCGGAAGCCCATGCCGACGAGATCGCGGTCCGGTTGCACGGTGAACTCCCCTGGCTCACCCCTGCTTCCGAGTCCGTCTGGTGGTCGTTGCGCCGCTCGGTCCGCGATGGCCTTCCCGGTGTCAGACTGGAGCCGCTGCTCCTGGACGGCCCTCCGGGCATCGGCAAATCGGCTTGGGCACGCCATCTGGCGAACCTGCTCGGCACGTCGATCATCGAGATCGACGCCACGAACGAGAGCGCCAGCTTCGGCATCGTGGGGGCGCAGCGCGACTGGGGCAACTCAGCGCCGGGCCGAGTGCTGTCAGACATGCTCCGGCACAAGGTGGGCAACCCCATCGCGGTAATCGATGAAATCGAAAAGGCCGGCAGGCCCATTTCCATGAAAGGCAGCGTCTTCGACCTCCCCTCCGCCTTGCTGCCGCTGCTCGAGCCCTCGACGGCCCGACGCTGGACCTGTCCCTATCATGAACTCCCCTTCGATATGGGCTGGATCGGCTGGGTGCTGACCTCCAACGATGCCAACTTGCTGCCGGAGCCTCTCAGCCGAATCCCATGAATCGGATCCAGGACATTCTCGAGCGACAGGTTTGTCGCGAAATCCTCTGGTCGTGCCCGCAGGCGGAACCGTTCCCCGGCCGTGCCACGTTCCAGCGAGACCGGGATCAGCAGCAGCGGCGCGTGACGGATATCCCGCACTCTCATCGGCTCTGTTGCACAAATCCCGTCAGGGATTCAGATCGTGAATCCAGGGTGGTAGCTGTGATGTATGAGCAGACCCACACCGCCAACCTACAGGACCAGAAACTGGCCAGCCTACAATGAAGCGCTCAAGCGCCGGGGCTCGCTGACGATCTGGTTCGACCCCGAGATGAGCTGGGATGCCGTGCCGACGGGGAGGCGTGGCCGCCAGCAGACCTACAGCGATACTGCCATTCAGAGCTGCCTGACGATGAAGGTGCTATTCGGCATGGCGCTCCGGCAGACGACCGGGTTCGTCGAGAGCCTGCTGCGTCTGGTTGGCCTCGACGGGACGGTGCCTGACTTCAGCACACTGTCCCGCCGCCAGAAGACCTTGGCTGTGAACATCCCGTATCGCGGCTCCAAAGGGCCGCTGCACCTGCTGATCGACAGCACAGGAATCAAGGTCGAGGGCGAAGGCGAGTGGCACGCTCGCAAGCATGGTGGCCCCAAACGGCGGGTCTGGCGCAAGATCCACCTTGGGATCGACGAGGAAACGCTAGAGATCCGGGCTGTCGAGATCACCGGGAGCAACGTCGGCGATGCGCCGATCCTACCTGACCTTCTCGACCAGATCCCGGAGGACCAGGAAATCGGTAGCGTCACGGCAGATGGCGCCTACGACACGCGCAAGTGCCACGATGCGATTGCAGATCGCGGAGCCCATGCCGTCATCCCACCGCGCAGGAACGCGAAGACCTGGAAGACCATCACCGCTGGAGCCGTCGCGCGCAACGAGGCCCTCCGGGCGTCCAGGTATCTCGGCCGCACCCTGTGGCGACGATGGAGTGGATACCACCGCCGGAGCCGCATCGAGACGAAGATGCATTGTGTCAAACTGCTGGGCCAGCGGCTCATGGCAAGGGACTTCGACCGTCAGGTCGCCGAGTTCCAGATCCGCATCGCCGTCCTGAACGGCTACACCGCGCTCGGCATCCCGGTCACGGAAGCTGTAGGATAAGTCTGTCCGGGGAGGGGGTAACCGCGCCCATCACCTGAGTTATGCAACAGAGCCTAGCGCAGGTGGCGCGACGCTACGCGGTCAATGCGAACCTGATCTTCAAGTGGTTGCGCGATCCCCGCTTTGCGCCCGACCCGGCGTCGGTTCCGGCCTCGTCGGAGGAGGCGCGGTTTTTGCCGGTAGAGATAGTCGCGGAAGAGCAAGCACCTGCGGCAGCGCCTGTCGCCGAGAACCGCATCGAGATCGAGCTGGCCGGCGGTCACCGGATGCGGATCAGCGGGAGCTATGATCCCGAGGCGCTGGCGCGGCTGATCCGGGGTCTCACGGCGTGATCCCGGTTCCGGCCACTACGAGGGTCTGGCTGGCGGCCGGGGTGACGGACATGCGCAAGGGCTTTGCAGCGCTCGCGGCGCAGGCCGAGGCCGTGCTGAAGCAGGACCCGTTCGCCGGGCATCTGTTCGTGTTCCGCGGTCGCCGGGGCGATCTAGTGAAGGTGATCTGGTGGGATGGCCAGGGGGCCTGCATGTTCATGAAGCGGCTGGAGAAGGGACGGTTCGTCTGGCCCTCGGCGAAGGAAGGCAAGGTGGCGCTGACGCCGGCGCAGCTGTCGATGCTCCTGGAAGGGATCGACTGGCGCGCGCCGGAGCGGACCTGGAGGCCCTTGGCGGCAGGCTAATCCAAGGGGCATGCAATCGCAGGATTCCCACAAGGAATCCCGTGAGATAGACTTCTCCCATGCTCGATCACACCCTGACCCTGCCGGACGACCCCGAGGAGCTTCGCAGCTTCACCGCGCGGCTTCTGGCCGAGGTGAAGGCGCAGGCGATCCTGATCGAGAAGCTGCGCCACCAGTTGGCCGGGCACCGGGCGCAGCGGTTCGGAGCCTCGTCGGGGACGGCCGAGCAGCTGCAACTGGCGCTCGAGACCAGCGAGATCGCCGCTGCCGCGATGACGGCGCGGATGAAGCTGCCGGACATCGAGGAGAAGGACCGCCCCAAGCGCCGGCCGATCCCGGATCACATCCCGCGGATGGAAGTGGAACTGACCCCGGGCGCCGAGGCCTGCGCCGATTGCGGCGGGCGGCTGCGCCGGATCGGCGAGGATGTGACCGAAGAGCTGGAGTATGTGCCGGGACGCTTCATCGTGAACCGGATCGTGCGGCCCCGGCTGACCTGCGCCTGCTGCGAACGGTTCGTCCAGGCCCCGCTGCCGACGCGCCCCATCGAGCGCGGCCGTCCCGGGCCTGGCCTGCTGGCCCATGTCCTGGCCAGTAAATATGCCGACCATCTTCCCCTCTATCGCCAGAGCCAGATCTTCGAGCGCGAAGGTATCGACCTCGACCGCTCTACTCTGGCGGACTGGGTCGGCAAGACCACCGCCCTGCTGGAACCGCTGTCCGAGGCCATCGGGCGCCATGTCCTGTCGGCCGAAGCGATCTTCGTGGATGACACGCCCGTTCAGATGCTGGCGCCGGGCACCGGCAAGACCCAGACCGCGCGGCTCTGGACCTATGCCCGTGACGAGCGCCCCTGGGGCGGGGATGCTCCACCAGCGGCATGGTATCGGTTCTCCGGCGACCGGAAGGGCCAGCACCCCAAGGATCACCTCGCCCGGTTCCGCGGCTGGATGCATGCCGATGGCTATGCCGGGTTCGAGGACCTCTATCGCTCCGGAGCCATCCGCGAAGTTGCCTGCATGGCTCATGTCCGGCGCAAGTTCGTCGACATCCACCGGTCGCAGGCGTCCCCCATCGCCGAAGAGGCCATCGCCCGGATCGCCCAGCTCTACGCCGTCGAGAAGGAGGCCCGAGGCTCGCCGCCTGACCCTCGCGCGCAACTCCGCCGCGCCCATGCCGCCCCGGTCTTCGACGATCTCGAGGTCTGGCTGGCCATGCAGCTCACCACGATCTCGGGTAAATCCCCACTCGCGGCCGCCATCCGCTATGCGCTAACTCGCATGGAGCGCCTGCCCCCTACCTTGATCACGGCATCCTCGAGCTCGACACGGATGTTGTTGAACAGCCCCTTTCTCAGACCTTGTGCGGTTTTGGTGGCTTGTCTCTCCACGTTTGGGCCATGCGGGCATAGGCCGCTTCCGCCTGCGCGACGAGTTCCATCTCTCGGTGACGAATTTCCTTGATCCAATAGTCGTGGCCCGGACCTGCTGGTCCATGAGCCCGTGGGGCACCGGCGCGCAACTCGAGTTTCCGCATCTTCATCGCGACGAAGGCCGGTCGCGCCCATCGATAGGGGGCCTCCTTTGTCAGCAGCTGCCAGATCAACGCTGCAATCTTGCGCGCGGTCGCGACGGCGGCGACGTTGTGCCCCTTGCGATCCTTGATCCGGAGAAAGAAGGCCCGCAGCGGTCCCGGCATGGAAGCGGCCGACCAAGCGGCCTCTATCAGCATGGTGCGCCCGATCGTATTCCCCTGCTTCGAGATCCGACCATGGATGGCGCCGCGATCGCCGGACTGCCGGATCCGGGGTGTCAGCCCGAAATAGCTTGCAAGGCGATCGGGTGCGGAGAAGCGGGAGATGTCGCCGATCGCGGCAATGACCGCCGTGGCGACCGCAACATTGATGCCGGCGATGCTCATCAACTTGCGCATGCGGCTGTCGTCGAGCGCGATACCCGCCAGTGCCTGATCCAGTTTCGCCAGCTTCCCTTCCAGCCAGTCCAGTTCATCCAGATGCCTGATCAGCAGATCGCGCTCTGCCTTCGGCAGCGGTGCCGAGGCCAGCCATCGCCTGCCGCCTTTGCCGAACAGGTGTCCGGCATATTTGGCGACGAGGTTCGCATGCAGGACAGCCTGGACCCGGCTCTTGACCCGGCGGATCGATCTCACCGCCGCTGCGCGTTCGGAAACGAGGCGCCGCAGATTCAGCGTCCGGTCATCTGCGGCCCAGACCTCCGGCAGGAAGCCTGCGGCATGAAGCTGCGCCAGGATTCTGGCGTCCACCTTGTCGGTCTTGACCCGCGCATGGGCGATGGCCTTCACCTGCAGCGGGTTTGCGATGACGACCCGCGCCACAAAAGGAGTCAGAAGCCTGACGATGGCCGCAGTATTGCCCGTCGCCTCCAGAACGACCTCGTCATCCGGACGCAGGGTCTGTCCGAAAGCCACCACCGCGTCATGATCAAGATCGATCCTGACATCTGTCGTGCTTCCATCCTCAAGGATCGCAACCTGCGCGAAGCTTCGATGAACATCCATTCCTATGGATCGCATGCAAAATCCTCCCTGTTGCCGATGGAGGAGTGCGCGGGCTGTGCGACATCTACGGATACGCGCTCACAGCGCAGACGGGATAGTCGCAGGGGCGGCCAGATAACAACGCGAGCTCGCAGCTCAAAGTCAATTCGGCCTGCCCGCTTCTTCGCACTCCGACGCCCCTGTCCCGACACGGCAACTCTACCATGACCAGGTCAGAGTCGCGTGCTGTTCGATGGGCGCCGAGAACAGCATGCCCGATAACAACGCCGCCGAACGCGCAATGCGCGCCATAGCCCTCGGGCGGAAGAACTACCTCTTCTTCGGATCAGAAGCGGGCGGCAAGACAGCTGCCATCGCCTACACGCTGATCGAAACCGCCAAGCTCAACGCAATCGATCCCGCGCCTGGCTCGCCGACACCATCGCCCGCATCCCAGACTACAGGATCACCAAGGTCGACGACCTGCTGCCCTGGCGATGGAACGGGTAGCGGTCAGGCCGGACGGTTACCCTTGCCCGGAGCAAATCGATATTTGCACGGCCATACATCTGGCGTTTCAGCGTCTTCAGGCGATTGATCTGACCCTCGGTCTGCCCGTTCGACCAGGACTCCCGCAACGCGGCCGCTATGGCGGCAAGCCGTCGATCGTGGTCGACAACACGCTTGATCGGCAGTTCGACGTCGAGGCGCCAGACAGGGTTTGGGTGACTGATATTATCTATATCCGAACGCAGGAGGGCTTTGCCTATCTTGCTGTGGTCATCGACCTCTACTCCCGGCGTGTGGTCGGCTGGTCGATGCAGAGCCGCCAGACAACAGATGTCGTCCTGCAGGCCTTGCTGATGGCCGTCTGGCGGCGCAAGCCGAAGAGCAAGGTGTTGATCCATTCCGATCAGGGTAGCCAGTTCACCAGCATGGACTGGGCTGCCTTCCTGCGCGCCCACAATCTTGAGCATTCGATGAGCCGCCGCGGCAACTGTCACGACAACGCCGTCGCCGAAAGCTTCTTCAACCTGCTCAAGCGCGAACGGATCAGGCGAAGAACCTACCGGACACGCGAAGAGGCAAGGCAGGACGTGTTCGATTACATCGAGATGTTCTACAACTCGAAGCGCAAGCATGCGAAGAACGGGATGCTGTCGCCCGCCGAGTTCGAGCGACGGCAGATGATGAGACGTGAAGGCGTCTAAGAAACTCGGGGCTATTCAACGCGGGTGAAGATCCGCGATGCCGGCAGCCGGACAGTGAAGAACAAGGCCGTCTAGGGGGGCTTGGGCGTCACCCGCGACGGCCTGCGCGAGGTTCTGGGCCTGTGGACCGCGGAGAATGAGGGCGCCAAATTCTGGCTCTCGGTGATGAACGAACTGAAGAACCGCGGGCTCCAGGACATCCTGATCGCGGTCGTGGACGGGCTGAAGGGCTTTCCTGAGGCGATCACCGCTGCCTTTCCGGAGACCATGGTCCAGGCCTGCCCTCGCCATGGTCTTTCGGACCAGTGGCGTTCCCATGGCTCGATGCATCTGGTTCGCCACAGCCTGAACTTCTGCTCATGGAAGGACCGCGAGGCGGTGGCGGCCGACCTGCGCCGGATCTACGGGGCCACGACCGCCGACATGGCCGCCGGCGAGCGCGATGCTTTCGAGGGGAAATGGGCCGCGAAATACGCCTCCATTGCCCCGGCCTGGCGGCGGTCGTGGCAGGAGGTGATCCCGTTCCTCGCCTTCGATCCGGCAATCCGAAAGGTGGTTTATACAACCAACGCCATCGAGAGCCTGAACCGCGTGATCCGGAAATCGATCAAGACACGCGGCTCGTTCCCGACCGATGATGCCGCCACCAGGCTGATCTACCTGGCGATCCGCAGCTTCGAGAAAGATGGCTGCAACGTCCGGGAATGGTTTGCGGCCCGCAACCAGTTCGCCATAATGCTCGGCGAGCGCTTCTCCGCTTGAGTATCTGAAACCCCATGGGACGGGCCAGATACACAGAATTCAGGATACTCCCGCTGCCAAGGCAAAAAGGAGAGGCAGGATTGAAGGCGCACTTCCTTGTTCGACCGCAAGGGTTCAGAGGCAGCTGGGACGACCGCCGCGCAACTGCGGTTTCACGCGCGCGAGAGAGAGAGGGCCCCTGCCCCTTGAGAAATTGGCGGGCTGCCATGTCTGGTTTCACGCGCGCGCGAGAGAGAGCTTCCGGTCTGCACGGATATGGCGGTTTCCGGGGCATGTCTGGTTTCACGCGCGCGCGAGAGAGAGCCTGCAGCACGCCGTCGATGCGGAACTCGGTAGTATGTCTGGTTTCACGCGCGCGAGAGAGAGAGCCCCGTATCCGGTGCCGCGATCATCGCCAGCAGATGGTTTCACGCGCGCGCGAGAGAGAGAGAGAGGGCGACGCGGCCCGCCGGCCCAACACTCGGCAAGCTGGCAGGATGAGCCCAGGCGCCGCGCATCAGCGACCGGCATCTGCGGGCCAGAGCACGGATGCATCGATCTCGGCCAGGCGGCGGCGCCCGGTCAGCGCCATGGCGACCTCGAGTTCCGCACGAAGAATGGTCAGCATATGCGCCACCCCGGCCGCGCCCCCTACCGCCAGGGCGTGGATCTGCGGCCTTCCGACCAGCACTGCCGCAGCCCCGAATGCCAGGGCTTTCAGCGCATCGGTGCCGCGCCGGATGCCGCCATCGCAGAGCACCGGGATGCGGCCCGCCAGCTCCCGAACCACGACGGGCAGCGCCTCGGCCGTTGCGGGCAGCGTGTCGAGCGCCCGGCCGCCATGGTTCGAGACGATCACGCCATCCACCCCGGCCTCGACCGCGCGACCGGCGTCATGCGCCGACATGACGCCCTTCAGCAGCAGCGGCAGCCGGGACTGCGACTTCAGCCAGCCGATATCCTCCCAACGTGGCGCCTGGTCCAGCAGGCCAAGGAAGGTCGCAGCCCGCCCCGGCTCGCTGCGGATATGCGGCGGGCGCAAGCCGTCCAGGTTGACGGCGCGCAGTCCCTCGGGCAGGGCGAATCCGGCACGGGTCTCCATGTTGCGGAGGCCGTTCACCGGCGCGTCCACGGTCACGACCAGCGCGCGATAGCCCGCCGCTTCGGCCCGGCGGACCAGCGACAGCGTGTCTGCGGGCTCGGGCTGCATGTAGAGTTGGAACCACAAAGGCCCCTGCGCGCGGGCGGCGATCTCTTCGAGCGAGAGGCCGGATTGGGTCGAGACCACCATCAGGCTGCCGGCCGCCGCGGCGCCAAGCGCGGTCGCATGTTCGGCCTCGGCATGGGCGAGGCCGTGAAAGGCCACCGGCGCCAGCAGGTAGGGATGCGGCAGGTCCAGGCCGAAAAGCCGCAGGCCGGTATGCGCCCCCCGCATGTCGCAAAGCAGGCGCGATTGCAGCCTGATCCCCCGCCAGGCGGCAAGGTTGGCCTGTGCCGTCAGCCCGTCCGCGCCGGCGCCATCGACATAGGCCCGCACCGGCGCGGGCAGGATGGCTGCGGCCAGGCGCTGATAATCCTCCAGCGCCACCACGTCGGGCGGAATGGCCTGCGTCAAATCTCGGACCAGAGGCGGATCATGTTGTGATAATGCGCCGTGAGGCCGGTCACCGCCGGATCGTCGTCGGGCAGCATCGCGCGGATGCGCATGATCGACTGGTCGAGGTCATAGAGCATGTGCCGCCGCCAGTCGTCCTTGACCATCGATTGCGCCCAGAAGAACGATGCCCAACGCGAGCCGCGCGTCACAGCCGTCACCGAATGCAGCGAGGTGGCGGGATAGATCACGGCATGGCCCGCCGGCAGCTTGACGCGATGCTCGCCATAGGTGTCGTGCACGACCAGTTCGCCGCCGTCGTAATCCTCGGGCGGGGTCAGGAAAACCGTGGTCGAGACATCGGTGCGGATGCGCTGGCCGGTGCCGGGGACCATGCGGATCGAGCCGTCCACGTGGGCGCCGAAGGTCATGCCCTCGTCATAGCGGTTGAACATCGGCGGCAGCACATGCAGGGGCAATGCGG
The DNA here is from genome assembly GCF_020990385.1 of Paracoccus sp. MA. Lineage (NCBI taxonomy): Bacteria > Pseudomonadati > Pseudomonadota > Alphaproteobacteria > Rhodobacterales > Paracoccaceae > Paracoccus > Paracoccus sp. MA. The sequence goes on along the minus strand of NZ_CP087597.1, from coordinate 815,730 downwards.
CCGAGGAATAGACCGGACTGCGCCCCAGCGCCCGCAGGACGATGCCGCTGAGCTCGCGCGCCACCGGGCTGTCCACCGGCACCTGCAGGTTCTTCTTGACCTTGGCCGCCTGGTCGCCAGCGGTGCTGCGGCCGTCGACCCAGTCGGTGCCCTCCAACACCTGCCGGATATAGGCGACTTCTTCGGGCGTCAGCAGGTCCGGAATGGTGACGAGCATGGGATTCTCCTGCGGTGCATCGAGGCGCAGGATAGAACCGGCGCCCCGGGAAGTTAAGCGTTTCTGTCGGTTATTTTGGCGCCAGCCGCGTCAAGGGCGACCGACAGGCCGCCCCTGCGGGTTGATGCCTCAGAACGCGTGCTTCAGCGTCAGCACGTAGTTCCGCCCCGGCTCGATATTGGCGAATTGCCCGCTATGCGAGTCGGTATAGATCTGGCGGTCGAAGACGTTGTTGACATTGAATTGCAGCGCCGTTTCTTCGGTCAGCTTGTAGGCGGCCATCAGGTCGGTGCGCCAGCTCGACGGCAGCCCGGCATCGGCATCGCCGTTCTGCGAATAGCTGGCCATGCGCTTGCCCGTATAGGTCACGCCGCCGCCCAGCGTCAGTTCCGGACTGTAGTCATAAGTCGTCCACAGCGAGAAGCTGTTGCGCGGGATCTTCACGACCTGCCGGCCGGTGCCGGGGTTCGGATAGGGATCGCCGCCGCCGCGCGGGGTGGTCCAGCCGCCGTCCTTCAGCTTGACGTCCTGATAGACATAGCCGCCCCAGATGCCCCAGCGCTCTGTTATCTGGCCGGCAAAGCCCAGCTCGACGCCCTTGGCGGTGGTCTTGCCGATATTCTCGGTCTCGCCCAGCGAGTTGGTGACGCGGGCATTGTCCTTCTCGGTCCTGAACAGCGCCGCGCTCAGCTGAAGCTGGTCGTTCAGCACCAGCCATTTCGTGCCGATCTCGTAATTCACGCTGTGCTCGGGATCGAGGCTGTCCAGATCGTCCGAGGCATTGCTGCCGCCGGTGCCCGCGCCCTCCCCGGCCGGGTTCGAAGAGCTGCTGACCGAGGCGTAGACCGAGCCGTTCGGCGCCGGCTTGTAGACCACGCCCAGCATTCCGTTCAGGAAGTCGGAATCGTTGCGATGGCTTTCGCGCGGATTCTCGTCGGTGGCGTGGGTGACGCTGTTGACGCTGTAATCGTCCCAGCGCAGGCCCACCGTCGCCTCCCATTGCGGGGTGAACGTGATGGTGTCCAGCGCGTAGATGCCGCGCGACTTGGTGGTGCTGTAGCCCGTATCGCCGCCGCGCTCGATGCTGCCGCCCCAGGGTGCGCCGGCATCCGGATGCTCGTAGGGCGAGGTCGGCATCGGATCGGGGTTGACCACCGTCAGCCGGCGGGTGGTGGCGCGGGAATTGGCGATGTCCACGCCGACCGCAAAGCTGTGCTCGACGCCCCCGGCCTGCACTTCGCCCGAAAGCTGGGCGTTGAACGACACGGTCTCGTTCACCCGGTCCGAAGCCTTGGAGCTGCGCGACACCAGCCCGTCGCTGCCCGAGGTCGGCGAGGTCACGACATAGGTATTGGTGTCGCGCGCCTTGCGCAGCGCCGTGGTCAGCCGCAGGCTGTCCGAGAATGCGTGCTCGAACTTCAGGTAGCCCGAGGCGGATTCCACGTCGCGGAAATCGCGCGCATGCAGGCCATAGAAGGTATCGGGATCGACATCGGCCGGCAGGAACGGGTCGATGCGGGTGCCCGAGCCGCGCCGCCATTCGGCAGGCGTGGTGGCATTCGACATCGGCACGCCATAATCGGGCGTATCCTCGTCCTTGTAGTAATAGAGCCCGGCGGTGATCTTGCTGTCATCGGTCAGCCGATAGCTGAAGCTCGGCGCCACGCCGAACCGCTTGGACTCGACACCGTCGCGCCCGCCCAGATCGTCGGCGCGCTGCCCCATCAGGTTCAGGCGCAGGCCGAGGGCGCCGAATTCGCGGTTCGAATCCAGCGTGCCGCGGACATAGTTGCCGGTTCCGTAGGACAGCGCCACCTCGTCAAAGGCGCCCGGCTGCGGGGTCTTGCTGTTCAGGCTGATGGTGCCGCCGGTCGAACCGGCGCCGGAATAGACGCCGCCCGGCCCCTTGTTGATCTCGATCGATTCCAGGTTGAAGGCCTCGTATTGCGTGCGCGAGGCGTTGCGCATGCCGTCGATCAGCAGGTCCTGGCTGGCCTCGAAGCCGCGGATATAGGGGCGCACGCCCTGCGGCACGCCGCCCTCGCCCGCGCCCAGCGTGACGCCGGGCGTGGTGCGCAGCACGTCGGCGACCGAGGTCTGGCCGCGCTCCTCGATCTCGCGCGCAGTGACGACGGTGACCGAGCGCGGGGTGTCGAGCAGCGGCGCGGTGGCCTTGTCCGAGGTGCTTTCGGTGACCTTGTAGCTTGTCTCGGCCTCGTTGCCCTGCTGGCGGCGGATGACCACCGTGTCCAGGGTGACGGTGTCCTGCGCCTGTGCAGGGCCGGCCACGCCGGCCGAGATGGCCAGCACCGGCAGCAGGCCCAGGGTCGGCAGCAATTGCGCTGCGCCCCCCGTGACCGGCGGTTTCGGATGGGACTTGTTCATGGATTGCTCCCGGCACAAAAGAAATCGCTGCCATCCACGAGGATGGAAGCGACAGGGACGTGCTGGCTCAGCAGAGTGGCTTGCGGTGAAACGAGCCGGGAGGGGGAGCAGTCGCCCCCCTGTCCTGGCCGCGCGTGATCCATGCAAGAGGGTTAATTGTCGCAAATTGTCAAACGACGCTGCGTAAAATCCCGGATCGGCAGGCCCGACTGTTGCAGTGATTCAACAATCCGGATGCTCGCCCGTCGGAAAAGGTGCCGCAACCCTCGGCCGGGATGCCGACGGCACCACCCCGGCGATGTTCGGCGGTCCACCAGATGTTCCGATGGGCGGGCAGTTTCCCACTAGATGTGGATTGACCTGCGTGGCGGAGCGTGGCTAACTGCAGGGGTCATGGTTACCTCCGGGGCGACTCGGGGATCAACAGGGAAGCCGGTGCAAGGCCGGCACTGCCCCCGCAGCTGTAAGCGGAGAGCGACGCTGGAATGCCACTGGGGCCAGCCCCGGGAAGGCCAGCCAAGCCGGGACCCGCGAGTCAGAAGACCTGCCATGGCGCGAAAGGACGAAACCGTGCGGCGGGCGCGGGGCTGAAGCGGTTCCGATGGCGCGGTCATCGGGCGCGGCCCCTGCTTGCCGACAGAAAGAAGGAGCAGAGGCATGACCATCACCGTTTATTCCAAGCCCGCCTGCGTGCAATGCACCGCCACGACCCGGGCGCTCGAGGCGCGCGGCCTGCCCTATCAGCTGGTCGACCTGACCGAGGATGAGGCGGCGATGGAACTGGTCACCTCGCTCGGCTATCGCCAGGCGCCCGTCGTCGTCGCCGGCGAGGCGCATTGGGCGGGTTTCCGGCCCGACATGATCGGCCGGCTGTCCTGAACGCGCGGCCATGGGCGGGCACCGGGGCGAACTGGTCTATTATTCCTCGGGCTCGGGGAACACGGCGCGCTTCATGGCGCGGCTGGGGCTGCCCGCGCTCCGCATCCCGGTCTCGCCGTGCGAGATCCTGCCCGAGCCCGGCCGGCCCTACGTGCTGATCTGCCCGACCTATGCCGATGGCGAGGGGCGGGGCGCGGTGCCGAAACAGGTCATCCGCTTCCTGAACGACCCCGGGCGCCGCGCGCTGCTGCGCGGCGTGATCGGCGCCGGCAACCGCAATTTCGGCGCCACCTTCGCCCTGTCGGCGAGGGTCATTTCTGCTAAATGCGACGTCCCCGTGCTCTATCGATTCGAGCTGGCGGGCGACGACAACGATCTTTCCCGCGTCCGGGCGGGGCTTGAGAAATTCTGGGGGACGGAATGCTTGACAATGGCGTAAAGGCCGAGCTGGACTATCACGCGCTGAACGCGATGCTGAACCTTTACGACGGCGAGGGCCGCATCCGCTTCGAGGCGGATCGCAAGGCCGCGCGGCAATATTTCCTGCAGCATGTCAACCAGAATACCGTGTTCTTCCACAATCTCGACGAGAAGCTGCGCTATCTCGTCGACGAAGGCTATTACGAGCCCGAGGTGCTGGACCAGTATTCGCGCAATTTCCAGCGCGCGATCTGGGATGCTGCCTATGCGCGGAAGTTCCGCTTCCCGACCTTCCTCGGCGCCTTCAAGTATTACACCAGCTATACGCTGAAGACCCGCGACGGCCAGCGTTACCTGGAACGCTACGAGGACCGGGTGGTCATGGTCGCCCTGACGCTGGCGCGCGGCGACGAGGCGCTGGCCATGCGCTTCATGGAGGAGATGCTCTCGGGCCGCTTCCAGCCGGCGACGCCCACGTTCCTCAATGCCGGCAAGAAGTCCCGGGGCGAGCTGATCTCGTGCTTCCTGCTGCGGCTGGAAGACAACATGGAGAGCATCGGCCGCTCGATCAACTCGGCCTTGCAGCTCTCGAAGCGCGGCGGCGGCGTGGCGCTGATGCTGACCAACCTGCGAGAGGCCGGCGCACCGATCAAGGGGATCGAGAACCAGTCCTCGGGCGTCATCCCGGTGATGAAACTGCTGGAGGACAGCTTCAGCTATGCCAACCAGCTGGGCGCGCGGCAGGGCGCGGGCGCGGTCTATCTGAACGCGCATCACCCCGACATCCTGCGCTTTCTGGACACCAAGCGCGAGAATGCCGACGAGAAGATCCGCATCAAGACGCTGTCCCTGGGCGTGGTGATCCCCGACGTGACCTTCGAGCTCGCCAAGCGCAACGAGGACATGTATCTGTTCTCGCCCCATGACGTGGAGCGGGTCTACGGCCTGCCCTTCTCGGAGATTTCCGTCACCGAGAAATATGCCGAGATGGTCGACGACAAGCGCATCAGGAAGAAGAAGATCAATGCCCGCGCCTTCTTCCAGACCCTGGCCGAGATCCAGTTCGAGAGCGGCTATCCCTATATCATGTTCGAGGACACGGTGAACCGCGCCAACCCGGTCGCCGGCCGCATCAGCATGTCGAACCTGTGCAGCGAGATCCTGCAGGTGAACGAGGCGAGCACGTTCAACGAAGATCTGAGCTATTCCCATTTGGGAACTGATATCTCATGCAATCTCGGATCACTGAACATCGCCGCGACCATGGACGGGCCGGATTTCGGCGCGACCGTCGAGGCGGCGATCCGGGCGCTGACCGCGGTGTCGGAGATGTCGGCTATCGACGCCGTGCCCTCGATCCGGCGCGGCAATGACGAGGCCCATGCCGTGGGCCTGGGCCAGATGAACCTGCACGGCTTCCTGGCGCGCGAGCGCATCCATTACGGCAGCCCCGAAGGGATCGAGTTCACCTCGGTCTATTTCGCCGCGGTGGCCTATCACGCCATCCGCGCCTCGAACCTGCTTGCCCAGGAAAAGGGCCGGACGTTCAAGGATTTCGAGAAGTCGAAATATGCCGACGGCTCGTTTTTCGACAAATATGTCACGCGCGACTGGCTGCCCTCGCTGCCCGAGGTCGCCCGGGTCTTCGAGGGCATCGCCCTGCCCACGCGCGAAGATTGGGCCATGCTGCGGGAATCGGTGATGCGGCACGGGCTTTACAACCGCAACCTGCAGGCGGTGCCGCCCACCGGCTCGATCAGCTACATCAACAACTCGACCAGTTCGATCCACCCGATCGTCGCCAGGATCGAGATCCGCAAGGAAGGCAAGATCGGCCGCGTCTACTATCCCGCGGCCTTCATGACCAACGAGAACCTGGACTATTACCGCGACGCCTACGAGATCGGTCCCGAGGCGATCATCGATACCTATGCGGCGGCGACCGAACATGTCGACCAGGGCCTGTCGCTGACGCTGTTCTTCCCGGCCGAGGCCACCACGCGCGACATCAACCGCGCCCAGATCTACGCTTGGAAGAAGGGCATCAAGACCATCTATTACATCCGGCTGCGCCAGACCGCGCTGGAAGGCACCGAGGTGCAGGGCTGCGTCTCCTGCACGCTTTGAGCCGGGGGTTTCACACCCCCGGACCCCCGTGGGATATTTAGACAAGAAAGAAAGGTTCTTCGGATGAAGGATCATGCCCTGCGCACGCCCTTGCGGGCGATCAACTGGAACCGGCTGGAGGACGAGAAGGACCTGGAGGTCTGGAACCGGCTGACCGTGAATTTCTGGCTGCCCGAGAAGGTGCCGCTGTCCAACGACGTACAGAGCTGGGCCACGCTGCGGCCAGAGGAGCGCGAACTGACCATCCGGGTGTTTACCGGGCTGACGCTTCTGGACACCATCCAGAACACCGTGGGCGCGCCTGCGATGATGCCCGATGCGCTGACCCCGCATGAAGAGGCGGTCTTGTCGAACATCGCCTTCATGGAGGCGGTGCATGCGCGCAGCTATTCCTCGATCTTCTCGACGCTGTGCCTGACGCCCGAGGTGGACGCCGCCTTCCGCTGGGCCGAGGAGAACCCGCATCTGCAGCAGAAGGCGCGGCTGGTGCTGGAGGAATACAAGGCCGGCTCGGACCCGCTGAAGCGCAAGATCGCCAGCGTGTTCCTGGAAAGCTTCCTGTTCTATTCCGGCTTCTACCTGCCGATGTACTGGTCGAGCCGCGCCAAGCTGACCAATACCGCCGACCTGATCCGGCTGATCATCCGCGACGAGGCGGTGCATGGCTATTACATCGGCTATAAATACCAGCGCGGACTGGAGCGGCTGGGCGAGGCCGAGCGCGCGGCGCTGAAGGATTTCGCCTTCGCGCTGATCTTCGATCTCTACGACATCGAGGCGAAATACACCGCCGAGCTTTACGACGGCATCGGGCTGACCGAGGACGTCAAGGCCTTCCTGCATTACAACGCCAACAAGGCCTTGCAGAACCTGGGCTACGAGGCGCTGTTCCCGCCGCAGGCCTGCGAGGTCAACCCGGCGATCATGGCCGCCCTGTCGCCGGACAGCGAGAACCACGATTTCTTCAGCGGCTCGGGGTCGAGCTATGTCATCGGCAAGGCGGTGGCGACCGAGGACGAGGACTGGAATTTCTAGGGTCGGTTCCGCGCCAGCCGCTGCGCGATGGCCGAGCAGACCAGCAGCTGCGTCATGTGATAGATCATCACCGGCAGCACGATCGCACCCACCGCCGCGGCCGGAAAGATGGCCGTGGCGATGGGCAGCCCGCTGGCGAGGCTTTTGGTCGAGCCGCAGAAGAACAGCACCGCCTGGTCCTGGGGCGGCAGGCGGAACAGCCGCCCGGCACCGACCATGCCCCCCATGACCAAGGCCAGCAGCAGCGCGGTGACCAGGAAGCACAGCACCAGCCCCGGCACCGGGATCGCCGACCAGATGCCGGCGACGGTGCCGGCGCCGAAGGCGGAATAGACGATCAGCAGGATCGAGCCCCGGTCCACCACCATGGTCAGCAGCCGGTGGCGCTGGACGAAGCCGCCGATCCAGCGCCGCAGCAATTGCCCGGCGACGAAGGGCAGCAGGATCTGCACGGCGATCTTCTCGATGGCGTCGAGGCTGGCGCCGCCGCCCTCCTGATGCAGAAGATGCGTGACCAGCAGCGGCGTCAGCACCACGCCCACCAGGTTCGACAGCGAGGCCGCGCAGATCGCCGCCGGCACGTTGCCGCCCGCGATCGAGGTGAAGGCGATCGAGCTTTGCACCGTCGAGGGCAGCACGGCGAGAAACAGCAGCCCCAGCGCCAGCTGTGGTCCCAGCACGCCGCCGAACAGCGCGGCCAGCAAAATGCCCAGGGCCGGAAACAGCGCATAGGTGGCGGCGAAGGTCAGGCCTTGAAGCCGCAGGTTCAAGAGCCCCGCCCGCACCGAGGCCGGATCCAGCTTGGCGCCGTAGAGAAAGAACAGCAGCGTCACCGCCCAGAAGGTGGCGCCGCGCAGGATCTCGGCCGCGATGCCGCGGGCGGGCAGGACCAGCCCCAGCAGCACCATGCCGATCAGCAGCAGCATGTAGGTGTCGATGCCGATCCGTTTCAGTGCCTGCATTCCCTGCCCCTTCGCGCTGTCGCGCCCCTGTCTGATATACATCCGGGCCGGGCACAAGCCGGGGCGCGGCGCAAAGGCACGACCCTTGCCCCGCTGGCAAAAAACGGTCACAGCAGGATCATGCCCCGATGAAACGGTTCCGACGATGCGCCCCGCTTTTGCCCCCTGGCTGTCTTGCAGCAACGATGTGACCTCGGTCTTTCTGGCGGCGGGACAGGTGCCCGATCTGGTCAACCTTGCCGGCGGCCTGCCCGAGCCCTCGGTCTGGCCGGTCGAGGAACTGGCCGATCTTGCCGCCGAGGCGATCCGCAACCACCCCGACGAGACGCTGGGCTATGGTCCGATCCCCGGCCTGCCGGCGCTGCGCGACCTGATCGCCGCCCGCTTCTCGACCGAGGCGCTGCGGCTTTCGCGCGAGAACGTGCTGATCACCACCGGCGGCATGCAGGCGCTGGAACTGACGGGCAAGGTGCTGTTGCAGCCGGGCGGGCTGGTCGCGGCGCAAAGCCCGGCCTATCTGGGGGCCCTCGACGCCTGGATGCCGCATGCGCCGCGTTACCGGGCCATGCGGATCGAGAGCAATGGTTTCGACCCCCATGCCGCGCTGGCGGGGGCGCAATTCGCCTATACGGTGCCGAATTTCTCGAATCCCAGCGGCCGGCTGGTGGCCCTGCCCGAGCGGCAGGCGCTGGTCGCCGCTGCCCATGCCACCGGCACCTGGCTGATCGAGGACGACCCTTATGGCGCGCTTTACTATGAGGGCGAGCCCCTGCCCCGGCTGCTCGACCTGTCGGGGGCCGAGCGGCCCGGGCCCTATGACGGCCCGGTGGTCTATATGGGGTCGCTCTCCAAGGAACTGGTGCCGGGGCTGCGCATCGGCTGGGTGATCGCCGCGCCCGAGATGATCGCGGCGCTGGCCACCGCCAAGCAGGGCTCGGACATGTGCACCAGCGGGCTGTCGCAAATGCTGGCGCTGCGGGCGTTGCAGGCGGGCATGACCGACCGCATCCGTCCCGAGGTGCTGGCGATCTATCGCGCCCGGCGCGACGCGCTTTGCGCCGCGATGCAGCAGCATCTGGCCGGGGACCTGGACTGGCAGGTGCCGGTTGGCGGCATGTTCGTCTGGGCGACGGCGCGCGATCCGCGGCTGGATACCGACCGGCTGCTGCATCATGCGATGGCCGAGGGGGTGTGCATCTCGCCCTCCAGCGTCTTCGACCCCGAGGGGCTTGACCGCCGCTCGCTGCGGATCAACTTCACCCTGAACCCGCCCGAGCGGCTGGAGGAGGGCTGTCGGCGGCTTGCCCGCGCCATCCGCGCCGCACTGGCCGAGCCGGGCTGAGCGCGCCAGCCCGGCCAGAAAGGCGGCAGGGCCAGCAGCTTCGCGGCATCTCTGGATAAGGCGCGACAGGACCGGGCCTCATCGCCCCTTGCCCGCCTACCGGAGCGCGCCGCAGCCACCAGACCGAAGCTCGCCCATCCGCTTCGGCGCCGTTTGGGAACGTAGCGGCGGAAGGCGGAGCCGGACCATGGCGCAGACCCGGATCATCGCCGGGGCGTTCTGCGCCTGGCCGCGGCCGAAGATCACCCGGCCCGGCAGGGCAAAGGAAAACCCGCTCATGCCGTCCCCGCTCATGCCGCCCCCATCGTCGCTTCCACGGCGCTTTTCCACCTTGCGTATCGGGCCTCGCGCTCGCCCTCGGCCATGGCGGGCTCGAAGCGGCGCTCCAAGGCCCAGGCGCGGGCGAAATCCTCGGGCGGCGGGCACAGACCCGCCTGCAGCCCCGCCAGATAGCCCGCGCCAAGCGCCGTCGTCTCGGTCACCCGCGGACGGTCCACCGGCGCGCCCAGGATGTCGGCCAGGAACCGCATGGTCCAGTCGCTCGCCGCCATGCCGCCATCCACCCGCAGCACCCCCGCAGCCGCGCCCGGCCAGTCCGCCCGCATCGCCTCCCACAGGTCGCGGGTCTGGAAGCCCACGCTCTCCAGCGCCGCCCGCGCCAGCTCCGCCGGGCCCGAGTTCCGCGTCAGCCCGAACACCGCGCCCCGGCAGTCCGGCCGCCAATAGGGCGCCCCCAGCCCGGTGAAGGCCGGCACCAGGACCAGCTCCTGCCCCGGATCCGCCGCCTCGGCCAGACCCTGCGTCTCGGCCGCCGAACGGATGATCCCCAGCCCGTCGCGCAGCCATTGCACCACCGCCCCGGCCACGAAGATCGAGCCCTCCAGCGCATAGCTCGTCCGGCCCCCCAGCCGGTAGGCGATGGTGGTCAGCAGCCGGTTCTTCGAGGCCACCATCTCCTCCCCGGTGTTCAGCAGCGCGAAGCAGCCGGTGCCATAGGTCGCTTTCATCATCCCGGGCGCGAAACAGGCCTGGCCCACCGTCGCCGCCTGCTGGTCGCCGGCGACGCCCAGGATCGGGATCTCGCGCCCGAACAGGTCGGCCCGCGCCATGCCGAAATCGGCGGCGCAGTCGCGCACCTCGGGCAGCAAGGCCATGGGGATGTCGAAAAGCGCGCAGATATCCTCGTCCCAGCGGTTCTCGGCGATGTTGTAAAGCAGGGTGCGGGCGGCATTGGTGGCGTCGGTGGCATGGGTGCGGCCCCCGGTCAGGTTCCAGATCAGCCAGCTGTCGACGGTGCCGAAGGCGAGCTCGCCGCGCCGGGCGCGGGTGCGGGCGCCGTCGATATTGTCGAGCAGCCATTTCAGCTTCGAGCCCGAGAAATACGGGTCGAGCAGCAGCCCGGTGCGGGCGGCGATCATCGGCTCGTGCCCCTCGGCCCTGAGCCGGTCGCAAAGGGCGGCGGTGCGGCGGTCCTGCCAGACGATGGCGCGGTGCAGCGGCCGGCCGGTCCTGCGGTCCCAGAGGAGCGTGGTCTCGCGCTGGTTGGTGATGCCGATGGCGGCGATGTCGCCGGCATGCAGCCCGGCCTTCTCCACCGCCGCGCGGGCAACCCCCGCAACGCTGACCCAAAGATCCGAAGCATCGTGCTCGACCCAGCCGGAAGACGGGAAATGCTGCGGGAATTCCCTTTGCGCCGCGGCGACGGGGTTCAGCCCGGTGTCGAAGATGACGGCGCGCGACGAGGTCGTGCCCTGGTCGATGGCAAGGATGTGGGTCATGGCGATTTCCGGAATGTCGTCGATCCGGCGCATAGAGACGGCCGGGGAACGAAGGATGGGGGCGAGGCCCGGCCCCGCCCCCGCCAGGCGTCACTGCCAGGACTTGATCAGCTCGTCATAGGAGATCGTCTCGCCTTGCGGCTTTTCGTTCTCCAGCGGTCCGACGGGAGAACCCTCGGCGTCCAGCCATTCCTGCGGGTCCTTTTCCTCGTTCAGCTGGGGGCCCAGGTCGCCCTGCACGCCGGACCGCTCCAGCCGGGCCAGAACCCGCTCCTGCTCGGCGCAGAGCGAATCCAGCGCCTCCTGCGGGGTCTTGGCGCCGGAAAGCGCGTCGCCGATGTTCTGCCACCAGAGCTGCGCGAGCTTGGGATAGTCCGGGATGTTGGTCCCGGTCGGCGACCATTGCACGCGGGCGGGGGAGCGGTAGAACTCGACAAGCCCGCCAAGCTGCGGCGCGCGCTCGGTGAAGGACTGGTCCTGGATCGTGGACTCGCGGATGAAGGTCAGCCCGACATGGGATTTCTTCACATCTACGGTTTTCGAGGTCACGAATTGCGCATAGAGCCATGCGGCCTGCGCGCGATCCACCGGCGTCGATTTCATCAGCGTCCAGGAGCCCACGTCCTGATAGCCGATCTTGGTGCCCTCGGACCAATAGGCGCCGTGCGGGCTGGGCGCCATGCGCCATTTCGGCGTGCCGTCCTCGTTCATCACCGGCGTGCCGGGCTTGACCATATCGGCGGTGAAGGCGGTGTACCAGAACATCTGCTGGGCGATGTCGCCGCGCGCCGGGACGGGGCCGGCCTCGCCGAAGGTCATGCCCATGGCCTCGGGCGGGGTGTAGTTCTTGAGCCAGTCGATGGCCTTGGTCACGGCATAGACCGCCGCCGCGTCATTGGTCGCGCCGCCGCGCGCCACGCAGGAGCCCACGGGACGCGAGTTCTCGTCGACGCGGATGCCCCATTCGTCGACCGGCAGGCCGTTCGGCTCGCCCTTGTCGCCCATGCCGGCCATGGACATCCAGGCATCGGTATAGCGCCAGCCCAGGGACGGGTCCTTCTTGCCGTAGTCCATGTTGCCCCAGGCTCTGGTGGGGCCGCCCTCGATATAGGACATGTCGCGGCCGGTGAAGAATGCGGCGATATCCTCATAGGCCGACCAGTTGACCGGCACGCCGAGGTCGTAGCCGTATTCGGCCTTGAAATCCTCTTGCGTCTTGGCGTCGCTGAACCAGTCGTAGCGGAACCAGTAGAGGTTGGCGAACTGCTGGTCGGGCAGTTGGTAAAGATCGCCGTCCGGCGCGGTGGTGAACTCCAGCCCGATGAAATCGTCGAGGTCCAGCGTCGGGCTGGTGAAGTCCTTGCCCTCCTCCTCCATCCACTTGGTCAGGCTGCGGGCCTGCTGATAGCGCCAATGCGTGCCGATCAGGTCGCTGTCGTTGACATAGGCGTCATAGATGTTCTCGCCGGTCTGCATCTGGGTCTGCAGTTTCTCGACCACGTCGCCCTCGCCGATCAGGTCGTGGGTGACCTTGATGCCGGTGATGGCGGTGAAGGCCGGGGCCAGCACCTTGGCCTCGTATTCATGCGTGGTGATGGTTTCCGAGACCACCTTGATCTCCATCCCCGCCAGCGGCTGCGCGGCGTCGATGAACCACTGCATCTCCTTCTCCTGGTCCTCGCGCGAGAGCGAGGAGAGGTCGCCGATCTCGGCGTCGAGAAACCTCTTCGCCGCCTCCATATCCGCCCAGGCGGGCGCCCCCATGACCATCAGCGCAAGCGCCATGGCCGTGGTCCTTTGCATCGGTCTCATGTTTTCCTCCCTTGGAATGAGACGTTGATCCTTGCGCCCCGGGCAATCGCCGCTGCCCCTGGGGCCGGTTCGAACCCGGTCAGACCCAGCGGAACACCGCCGCGGCATAGACGAGGCAGAGCGCAAGCCCCCACCACAGCGGCGGGCCTGCGAAGAACAGCCAGCCCAGGCAGATGAAGGCCGAGCCGAGAAGCGAGATGAACAGCCGGTCGCCGCGCGTCGTCTCGATGCGCAGGGTGCCGCGGCGCGGGGTTTCGGGAAACCGGATGGCGAGGATGGTGAACAGAACCAGCAGGCTGGCGATCACCCAGAAGAACAGCGCCACCGGAAAGGTCCAGGCCATCCAGCCGCCGGGGACCATCGGCGCGGTCCAGTCCCTGGCGCCGTCCTCGGCCGGCGTGGCCCAGACCAGCAGGGCCAGGATGGCGCCCATCAGGATGGCGGCCCCGGCATAGATGGCGGGCCAGGCCTTGCGCTTGTGCGTCGGGATGGCGGCGTCGGACATCAGACCCTCCCCAGGGCGAAGCCCTTGGCGATGTAGTTGCGGACAAACCAGATCACCAGCGCACCGGGTATGATGGTCAGCACCCCCGCCGCCGCCAGCACGCCCCAATCCATGCCGCTGGCGGAAACCGTGCGCGTCATCGTCGCCGCGATGGGCTTGGCGTTCACCGAGGTCAGGGTGCGCGAAAGCAGCAGCTCGACCCAGCTGAACATGAAGCAGAAGAAGGCGGCGACCCCGATCCCGCTGGCGATCAGCGGCATGAAGATCTTCACGAAGAAGCGCGGGAAGCTGTAGCCGTCGATATAGGCGGTCTCGTCGATCTCCTTTGGGACGCCGCGCATGAAGCCCTCGAGGATCCAGACCGCCAGCGGCACGTTGAACAGGCAATGCGCCAGCGCCACCGCGATATGGGTGTCGAACAGCCCGACCGAGGAATAAAGCTGGAAGAAGGGCAGCGCGAAGACCGCCGGCGGCGACATGCGGTTGGTCAAGAGCCAGAAGAACAGGTGCTTGTCGCCCATGAAGCTGTAGCGGCTGAAGGCATAGGCGGCCGGCAGCGCCACGGCGATGGAAATCACCGTGTTCATAACCACATAGATGATGGAGTTCACGTAACCCATATACCAGCTGGGATCAGTCAGGATCACCCGGTAGTTCCGCAGCGTAAGGTTGTGCGGATAAAGGCTGAAGGTGCCGGTGATCTCGGCATTGGTCTTCAGGCTCATGTTGACCAGCCAGTAGATCGGGATCAGCAGGAACAGCAGGTAAAGCACCATCACCAGGGCAGAGGGTTTGACGCGCATCACATGGCCTCCGGGATGTCGGACTGGCTGCGGTCCATGCTGGTCATCACGGTGTAGAACACCCAGCTGACCAGCAGGATGACCAGGAAATACATCAGGCTGAAGGCTGCCGCCGGGCCCAAGTCGAACTGTCCCACCGCCATCTTCACCAGGTCGATGGACAGGAAGGTGGTCGAGTTGCCGGGTCCGCCGCCGGTGACGACGAAGGGCTCGGTATAGATCATGAAGCTGTCCATGAAGCGCAGCAGCACGGCGATCAGCAGCACGCCCTTCATCTTGGGCAGCTCGATATAGCGGAACACCGCCCAGCGGCTGGCCTGGTCTATCTTGGCGGCCTGGTAATAGGCCTGCGGGATGGATTGCAGCCCGGCATAGCAGAGCAGCGCCACGAGGCTGGTCCAGTGCCAGACATCCATGACGATCACGGTGATCCAGGCGTCCAGCGGATCGTTGGTGTAGTTATAGTCGAACCCCAGCGCCGCCAGCCCCCGGCCCAGCAGGCCGATATCGGTGCGGCCGAAGATCTGCCAGATCGTGCCCACCACGTTGAAGGGGATCAGCAAGGGCAGCGCCATCAGCACCAGCACCAGGCTGGACCAGAAGCCCTTCTTGGGCATGTTCAGCGCCACGAAGATGCCCAGCGGCACCTCGATCGCCAGGATGATGGCGGAAAACAGCGCCTGTCGTCCCAGCGCCCCGTGCAGGCGCGAGGAGTGGATCATCTCGTCGAACCATTCCAGGCCGGCCCAGAAGAATTCGTTGTTCCCGAACGTGTCGTTGAAAGCGTAGTTCACCACCGTCATCAGCGGGATCACCGCCGAGAAGGCGACGACGGCCAGCACCGGCAGGACCAGGAACCAGGCCTTGTTGTTCTGGGTCTTTTCCATCAGGCCGCCCCCTCCCCCTGCGGCGCCACGCGCCAGTCGTCGGCATAGACGTTGATCTTGCCCGGCGCGAATGCGACCTGCGGCAGGCCCTCGACCGGCATGCCCTCGGGCATGACCACGTTCAGCGGCCGGCCCGCCACCTCGCCGCGCACCAGCCGGTGGCGACCCACATCCTCGACGCGGCGGATGGTCAACGGCAGCCCGCCGCTGGCCACCAGCGCGGCATGTTCGGGGCGGATGCCGATCTGCACCCGGCCGGCGGCGGGGGCGTAATGCCCACCCAGCGCCACCACCTCGCCGCCGGGCAGCAGGGCGCGGTCGCCCCGCACCTCGGCATCGAGGAAGTTCATCCCGGGCGAGCCGATGAAATAGCCGACGAAGGTATGGGCGGGCTTTTCGAACAGCTCCTCGGGCGTGCCCATCTGCACCACGCGGCCCTCATACATGACCACCACCTTCTGGGCGAAGGTCAGCGCCTCGGTCTGGTCGTGGGTGACATAGATCATGGTATGGCCGAACTGCCGGTGCAGCTGCTTGAGCTGGGTGCGCAGTTCCCATTTCATCTGCGGGTCGATGACGGTCAGCGGCTCGTCGAACAGGATCGCGTTCACGTCCTCGCGCACCATGCCGCGGCCAAGCGAGATCTTCTGCTTGGCGTCGGCGGTCAGGCCCTGCGCCTTGCGCGACAGCATCGCCTCCATGCCGATCATCCGGGCGATCTGGTCCACGCGCGCCTTGATATAGGCGGCGTCCTTGCCGCGGTTCTTCAGCGGAAAGGCCAGGTTGTCGCGCACGGTCATGGTGTCGTAGACCACCGGAAACTGGAACACCTGGGCGATGTTGCGCTCGGCCGTCGGCGCGTCGGTCACGTCGCGGTCGTTAAACAGCACCCGGCCGTGGCTGGGGGTCAGCAGCCCTGAGATGATGTTCAGAAGCGTGGTCTTGCCGCAGCCCGACGAGCCCAGCAGCGCATAGGCGCCGCCGTCCTGCCAGACATGGTCCATCTCCTTCAGCGCATAATCCGCTTCCGACTTCGGATGCGGGTTGTAGCTGTGGGCGAGGTTCTTGAGCGTGATCTGCGCCATGTCAGGCCGCCCTCGCATAGGCGGCCGGGGCGGCAAGCCGCTCGGACGCGTCGAACAGGTAGACATGCGCCGGGTCCAGCCAGACCGAAAGCGGCTGGCCGGCGGTCAGCAGGTGCACGCCCTCGACCAGCCCGACCCAGCGGTCGGCGCCGTGCTCGACATGGACGAAGGTTTCCGAGCCGGTGATCTCGGTCCCGACGAGCGTGCAGGCGAATTCGACCGCCGCCGGGCCGTGCCGGGTCAGCGACAGATGGTTGGCGCGGAACCCGGCCAGATAGGCGCCGTCGGCCAGGTCGGCGAAACTGCCCGAGGCCAGCGCGCTTTCGCCGAAGCTGACGGCATCGCCCTGCTTGCGGGCGCCGACGAAATTCATCGGCGGATCGCTGAAGACCCGCGCCGTGGTCGCATCGACCGGCTGGCGATAGACGGCGGGCGTCGGGCCGAACTGCGTCACCCGGCCCTGCCACAGCGTCGCGGTCTGGCCGCCCAGCAGCAGCGCCTCTTCGGGCTCGGTGGTGGCATAGACGAAGATCGCGCCGGAGGCCTCGAAGATGCGCGGGATCTCGACCCGCAATTCCTCGCGCAGCTTGTAGTCGAGATTCGCCAGCGGCTCGTCCAGCAGCACCAGCCCGGCGCCCTTGACCAGCGCGCGCGCCAGCGCGCAGCGCTGCTGCTGGCCGCCCGACAGTTCCAGCGGCTTGCGGGCCAGCATGGGCGTCAGGCGCAGCATCTCGGCGGTCTCGCGCACCTTGCGGTCGATCTCGTTCCGCGGCCGGCCCAGGATGCGCAGCGGCGAGGCGATGTTCTCATAGACCGAAAGGCCGGGATAGTTGATGAACTGCTGGTAGACCATGGCGACGCCGCGGTCCTGCACCCGTTGCCCGGTCACGTCCTGCCCGTTCCAGAGGATGCGGCCGGTCGAAGGCTGGTCCAGCCCCGCCATCAGCCGCATCAGGCTGGTCTTGCCGGACAGCGTCGGCCCCAGCAGCACGTTCATGGTGCCCCTTTGCAAGGTCAGGCTGGTGGGATGGATATGCACCCTTCCCCCGACCGACCGGGACACGCCCTGCAATTCCAGCAAAGCCTTCCTCCCCTATTCCGCCGCCGGATGGGCGGCATGCCGCTTGTCCACGAACGCCTCCAGTTCGCGGCGCTGTTCCTCGTTCATGTGCAGGCCCAGCTTGGTGCGCCGCCACAGGATGTCCTGGGCGCTCTGGGCGAATTCGTTGCGGATCAGCCAGTTCACCTCGGTCTCGGTCAGCCCGGCGCCGAAGTCGCGACCCAACGCCGCCATGCTTTCGGCGCCGTTCAGCAGCAGGAAGGCCTCGGTGCCGTAGGTGCGCATCAGCCGGCGGGCAAGCCGCGGCGACAGGAACGGATAGCTGGCCTGCAGCTGCGCGACCAGATCCTCGGCCCCGTCCACCGGAAAATCGCCGCCCGGCAGCGGCACCCGCGCCGTCCAGTCGCCGCCGGCCTGCGGAAAGAAGGGCGCGAGCTTGGCCAGCGCGCTTTCCGCCAGCCGCCGATAGGTGGTGATCTTGCCGCCGAACACGTTGAGCAGCGGCGCACCGCCCTCATCGAGGCTGAGCACATAGTCCCGCGTCGCCGCCGTGGCCGATTTGGCCCCGTCATTATAAAGCGGCCGCACCCCGGAATAGGTCCAGACCACCTGGTCGGGCGTCACCGCCTTGGCGAAATACTGGCTGGCGAAGGCGCAGAGATAATCGCGCTCGGCATCCGAGCAGCGCGCCTCGCCCGGCGGGCCCTGATGGTCCATGTCGGTGGTGCCGATCAGGGTGAAATCCTCCTCGAAGGGGATGGAGAAGATGATCCGCCCGTCCTCGCCCTGGAAGAAATAGCAGCGGTCGTGATCGTAAAGCCGCGGCACGACGATATGGCTGCCACGCACCAGCCGCACCCCTTCCGAGGACTGGATATGCGCGACGTTGCGGATCACCGCCTCGACCCAAGGCCCGCCGGCATTGACCAGCGCGCGGGCGTGGTGGATGCGCACGCCCTCCGGCCCCTCGGTGGTGATGCGCCACAGCCCGCCCGCCCGCTCGGCATGGGTGACGCGGGTGCGGGTCAGGATCGCGGCGCCGCGCGCCTGCGCATCGCGGGCATTCAGCACCACCAGCCGGGAATCCTGCACCCAGCAGTCGGAATATTCCCAGCCGAGCCGGAAGCCCGGCTTCAGCGGCGCGGCCAGCGGGTCGCGGGACAGGTCCAGCCGCCTGGTGCCCGGCAGAATCCTGCGCCCGCCCAGATTGTCGTAAAGGAACAACCCCAGCCGGATCAGCCAGGCCGGCCGGCGGCCCCGCAGCCAGGGCATGGCGAAGGACAAGAGCCGCGAGGTGGGCGTGTCGCTTTCGAACCGCATCTGCGGCGAATAGGGCAGCACGAAGCGCATCGGCCATGAGATATGCGGCATGGCGACCAGCAGCGTCTCGCGTTCCTCCAGCGCCTCGCGCACCAGCCGGAACTCGAAGAACTCCAGATAGCGCAGCCCGCCGTGGAACAGCTTGGTCGAGGCCGAAGAGGTCGCCTGCGCCAGATCGCCCATCTCGGCCAGGGTGACCGAAAGCCCGCGCCCGGCCGCGTCGCGCGCGATGCCGCAGCCGTTGATTCCGCCGCCGATGATGAAAAGGTCGGCCTCGGGCCGCGCTGGTGCTGACACGCCGATCCCTCCCCCGTCGTTTCGCGCCTGTCGATAGCGAAAAGGTGTAACGGCTGCGTGATTCCCGTCAAGCGAAAATTTTCGTTTATGATCGTTTTTGCGGAAATCGAATGTTCGGGCGCGGCATTGCGGCGAATCTTGTTGGAAAGTGCAGCGTCAGAGGCGCAAGAACGGCAAAATGCCGCGCGTTTCCGTGGGGCTGCCTCGGCGCAGGCATCGCAAGGGCGGTCAGATACGAACCCAAACGAACATTACCGAAAAGAAAGCCGCGGGTGGAACCACGGTCTGGCGAAACCGGTCGGCAGGCCCGGCCCGTCCGCGGATTCCGCGATGCAGCGGAACGGTGGTCCTTTCCGTGGTCGCAGCGCCGTTTCAGGCTCCGTTGGTCTTGGTCTTGCTGCGAAAATCTGGCAAAGGACGCGCATCCAAGAACAAGGGCCACCCAGATGAACAGCCAATCCGTCATACATACCGGGGGTCAGGCGGCCACGCTGACCCATCTCCAGCGCCTGGAGGCCGAAAGCATCCAGATCATGCGCGAGGTGGTCGCCACGGCCGACAACCCGGTGATGCTGTATTCCGTGGGCAAGGATTCTGCCTGCATGCTGCATCTGGCGAAGAAGGCGTTCTATCCGGCCCCGCCGCCCTTCCCGCTTCTGCATGTCGACACCACCTGGAAGTTCCGCGCCATGTACGAGCTGCGCGACCGCGCCGCGGCCGAGGCCGGCATGGAATTGATTGTCCACCACAACCCCGAGGCGATGGAAAAGGGCATCAACCCCTTCGACCACGGCAGCCTGCATACCGACATGTGGAAGACCGACGGGCTGAAGCAGGCGCTGAGCAAGTTCAATTTCGACGTGGCCTTCGGCGGCGCCCGCCGCGACGAGGAGAAGTCGCGCGCCAAGGAGCGGGTGTTCTCGTTCCGCTCGGCCAACCACCGCTGGGACCCCAAGAACCAGCGCCCCGAGCTGTGGAAGCTTTACAACACCCGCAAGGGCAAGGGCGAATCGATCCGGGTCTTCCCGCTGTCGAACTGGACCGAGCTGGACATCTGGCAATACATCCACCTGGAAGGCATCGACATCGTGCCGCTGTATTTCAGCGAGCCGCGCCCGGTCGTGGAACGCGACGGCCTGCTTATCATGGTCGATGACGACCGCTTCCCGCTGCGCGACGGCGAGCAGCCGGTGATGAAATCGGTGCGCTTCCGCACGCTGGGCTGCTATCCGCTGACCGGTGCGGTGGAATCCGACGCCCGCACCCTGCCCGAGGTCATCCAGGAAATGCTGCTGACCACCACGTCCGAGCGCCAGGGCCGCGCCATCGACCACGACCAGTCCGCGTCGATGGAGAAGAAGAAGCAAGAGGGGTATTTCTGAAATGAACCTTCAAGACAAAGACCCCGTCTACGTCACCGAGGCGCTGATCGCCGAGGATATCGACGCCTATCTGCTGAAGCACCAGCACAAGACCATGCTGCGCT
Source organism: Paracoccus sp. MA (assembly GCF_020990385.1). Classification (NCBI taxonomy): domain Bacteria; kingdom Pseudomonadati; phylum Pseudomonadota; class Alphaproteobacteria; order Rhodobacterales; family Paracoccaceae; genus Paracoccus; species Paracoccus sp. MA. The sequence continues at coordinate 795,330 of NZ_CP087597.1, read as the reverse complement.
TCATCACCTGCGGTTCGGTCGACGACGGCAAGTCGACGCTGATCGGCCGGCTGCTCTATGACAGCAAGATGATCTTCGAGGACCAGCTGGCCAGCCTGGAAAACGATTCGAAGGTCGTGGGCACCCAGGGCGGCGAGATCGACTTCGCCCTGCTGGTCGACGGCCTGGCGGCCGAGCGCGAACAGGGCATCACCATCGACGTGGCCTATCGCTTCTTTGCCACCGACAAGCGCAAGTTCATCGTCGCCGACACCCCCGGCCATGAGCAATATACGCGCAACATGGTCACCGGCGCCTCGACCGCCGACCTCGCGGTGATCCTGATCGACGCGCGCGAGGGCGTGCTGACCCAGACGCGGCGGCACAGCTATCTGGTGAACCTGCTCGGCATCAAGAACGTGGTGCTGGCGGTGAACAAGATGGACCTGGTCGATTACTCGGCCGAGCGGTTCTACGAGATCGTCGCGGATTATTCGCATTTCGCCAAGCAGATCGGCATGGACAGCTTCCTGCCGATCCCGATCTCGGGGCTCAAGGGCGACAATATCGTCAGCCACAGCGACAACATGCACTGGTATCAGGGCCCGACGCTGCTGGGCCATCTGGAAGAGGCGCCGGTCAGCGACACGCGCATGCTGGACCAGCCGTTCCGCATGGCGGTGCAATGGGTGAACCGGCCGAACCTGGATTTCCGCGGCTTCGCCGGCCAGATCGGCGCCGGCGCGGTGCGGCCGGGCGACGCGATCCGGGTGCTGCCCTCGGGCAAGACCACCACGGTCAAGTCGATCGTCACCTATGACGGCGATCTGGACCAGGCGGTCGCCGGCCAGTCGGTGACGCTGACCTTCGCCGACGAGATCGACTGCTCGCGCGGCGACGTGATCGTGCAATCGGACCAGCCCTGCGAGGTCGCCGACCAGTTCGAGGCGACGCTGGTCTGGATGGCCGAGCAGGAGATGCTGCCGGGCCGCCCCTACCTGCTGAAGATCGGCACCCAGACCGTCACCGCCACCGTCACCGAGCCGAAATACGAGGTCAACGTCAACACGCTGGAGCATCTGGCCAGCAAGACCCTGGGGCTGAACGCGATCGGGGTGGTCAACATCTCGACCGACCGGCCGATCCCCTTCGAGGCCTATGCCCAGAACCCCGACCTTGGCGGCTTCATCCTGATCGACCGCATGACCAATGCCACGGTGGCGGCGGGGATGATTCATTTCGCGCTGCGCCGGTCGCAGAACATCCACTGGCAGGCGCTGGACGTGAACCGCGAGGCCCATGCGGCGCTGAAGAACCAGAAGCCCGCCGTGGTCTGGTTCACCGGCCTGTCCGGCTCGGGCAAGTCGACCATCGCCAATATCGTCGAGAAAAAGCTGCATGCGCTTGGCAAGCACACCTTCCTGCTGGATGGCGACAACATCCGCCACGGGCTGAACCGCGACCTGGGCTTTACCGATGCCGACCGGGTGGAGAACATCCGCCGCGTCGGCGAGGTGGCGAAGCTGATGACCGATGCGGGGCTGATCGTGCTGACCGCGTTCATCTCGCCCTTCCGCTCGGAACGGCAGATGGTGCGCGACCTGATGGCGCCGGGCGAATTCGTCGAGGTCTTCGTCGACACGCCGCTGGAAGTGGCCGAGGCGCGCGACGTCAAGGGCCTCTACAAGAAGGCGCGCGCGGGCCAGCTGAAGAACTTCACCGGCATCGACAGCCCCTATGAACAGCCCCAGCAGGCCGAAATCACAGTCAACACCGTCGACCTGACCCCGGAGGACGCCGCCGAGCGCATCGTGCAATATGTCCTGCGCGAAATGAGCTGACGGCCGCACCATGCAAGGCGGGCGGGCGGCAAATCGCCCGCCCGCTCCTCCATCCGCAGCGATTTCCGGAAACCGGCCCGCCGGGGTGGCCCGCAAGCTTCGACCGGGAATCTCCGCGGGATTTCGGCTGCCGCGCGCCAGCAAACCGGCGCGGCAGGCCCGCGACTCTGTCGCCGCGATCCGGCGCTTTCCCCGGCTTGCAGGCCACCTGCCGGGCCATGGTCTGGCATAAGACGCCGGAAGGAACGCGCATTGGGCGGATTTCCGCCCAGATTTGACCCTGCCGGACAGGCGGTTTGGTGGTCACCGTGGGCGGCCTGCCACAGCGTGCCGCGCGGACAAATTCGGCTTTATCGACAGCGCGTTGGAAATCCTTCTGCATTCAGGGCATTCTGCATTCTTTTGATGCTGAAGCATTTGTGAACCCGGCAAAGCCCTGCCTTTTTTCGCAGTCTCGGTTGCAGGAACTGAACGATTCAGTTTAACAACGCCTCGTATCGGCCGACTTGTTTCGGTCCCTTTTGGCCAACCTGACGAACGCCTGAAACGAGACACAGACATGCCTTTCGGCGGACCGCTTCCAGCAGACGTCCTGTTCTGCTCGTTCCACACACCTGACGACTATTACGCACAGTCAGCGCAGAACCTGCGTCGTTCGCTGGACCGGCTGGGCATCGCCCATGAGATCGCCGAGGTTCCCAAGGCGCCCGGCGAGGAATGGCTGGAGATCTGCCGCAAGAAGATCCCGTTCCTGTACTCGGTCTGCGAGAGCAATCCGAAGCGCAAGATCTTCTGGATCGACGTGGATTGCGACATCGACTACCTGCCGGATTTCGTCTCGGGCTTCTCGGCCGACATCATCGGCTTCCAGCGCGGTTTCGGCCATCCCATGCGGATCGGCTATGCCAACAGCGCGCGCTTCTGGGAGCCGTGCTTCTGGGGCATCAACACCACGGCCGCCGCACGCAACTACATCCGCGACGCCCGCGCCGCCTGCGAAACCATGACGATGCGCGCCACGGACGATTTCTTCTTCGAGGAAGCCTGGCGCAAGAACGCCGATCAGCTGACCTTCCAGATGATTCCCTCGTCCATGCTGCTGGGGCGCGCCGACCTGCCCGACAGCGGCCGCCGGCCGTTCTTCTATTTCGGTTCCAGCGGCAATGTCGCCACCTTCAAGGGGCTGGCCGCCCAGCACAGCCGCTCGACGGCGGCGGCGCGCGCCCTGTCAGGCGGGGCAAAGCCGAAATCGGTCGCGTTGCAGGCCGCGCGCCGCCTGCAGGGCGCCCTGCCCCGCCGGGTCGCGGTGCCGCTGCGGCGGCTGTCGGACAGCATCGGGCTGACGGAATACCTGTCGCCCACCATGCCGGCCTCGCGCGAACTGTCGCAGCGCAGCATCTACAATCTGGTCCATGAGGCCCGCAGCGGCAATCGCGAGGCGGTCGAGGCCCGCATCGCCGATATCTCGTCCCGCCGGCTGCTGGGCAAGACCGACCGGGTGGTGATCGGGGCGGCGATGGCCTTCCTGGACCATGTCACCAGCGGAACCGGCGCGCCGCTGCCGTTGCTGTGGTGGGACAAGCCTTATCCGGGCAATTACGGCGACTGGCTGTCGCCGCTGATCCTGCAGGCCCATGCCGGCAGGCCGGTGCGCTTCCAGCGCCATGACGAGATCGGCGCCGGGCCGCATCTGATGGCCGTCGGTTCGATCGGGCGCTTCGCGCAGAAAAGCTCGATCCTGGTCGGCACCGGCTTCAGCCGCGCCGATACCGAGATCGCGCCCGATGCGACCTATATCTCCTTGCGGGGGCCGCATTCGGCGCAGCTGGTCGCCGAGGCGGGCGGGCCGCGCGTCGAACGCTTCGGCGATCCGGCGGCGATCCTGCCCCGGTTGATCCCGCTGGAACGGCCGCAGGCGACGAACGGGCGCCTGGCGCTGGTGCGCCATTTCGCGCATCGCAAGCTGTCGCTGCGGCTGCCCGAGCAGGTGGACGAGCTTTCGGTGCTGCTGTCGCGCCGCGCCGATATCGAGTCGCTGATCGGCACGCTGCTGCAATATGATGCGGTGCTGACCAGCGCGATGCATGTCTACATCACCTGCCATGCCTATGGCATCCCGGTCGGGCTGATCACCTTCGAGGGCTTCGAGGACGCTGTCGCCGGCGACCGGATCAAGTATCGCGACTACGCCGCCGGCGTCGGGCTGCCCGAACGCCTGCCGCAGACGGTGGGCCTGGACCTGCGTCATCGCGCGCTGACCGACCTGGTCGAGCATGACCGCATTTCCGAGGCGGCGATGGATGACATCGAATCCGCCCTGACAGAGGCCGTCGCGGCCTATGACCGCGCCGCCCGTCCCTTGATGCAATAACGATCGGAACGGCTCGTGAAAGATCTGGAAACTCCGCAGCGCACACAGCCCGCCAACCCGCGTGTCCTGCCTCCGGTCGGCCGCTCGGGCTGGAAGCGGGTTCATACGCTGGTGCTGGCCAGCTTCCTGCTGGTCTTTGCGCTGCCTTCGCTGCTTGTCGCGACCTACATGTTCCTGATCGCGAAGGACCAGTATGTCTCCGAGGTCTCTTTCGTGGTCCGCGACGAAGAGACGCCGAACCTGGGGCTGCTGGCCGGATTCGGCCTGTCCTCGGTGGGCAACACGACCACGGATGCGCAGATCCTCTACAAATACCTGCGCAGCCCGAACTTCGTCGCCCAGCTCGACCGCGAGTTGGACCTGCGGGCGATGTTCACCAAGCCCAAGGGCGACCCGGTCTTCACGCTGCGTGAGGGATCGAGCCAGGAGCAGCTGGTGGATTACTGGCGGCGGATGGTCACCATCAGCGTCGATTCGGCAACCGGCATGATCGAGATCGAGGTGCGCGCCTTTACCTCCGAGGACGCCCACCGCATCGCGCAGGGCATCCACAAGGCCGCCGGCCGCCTGGTCAACGCCGTCTCGGACGAGGCGCGCGACAATTCGCTGCGCTACGCCCAACGCGACCTCGCCAAGACCGAGGATGACCTGGCCAAGGCCCGCGTGGCGCTGGCGCGCTTCCGCGACAAGTACAAGCTGATCGACCCGCAATCGGTGGTGAACATCAATGCCTCGGTGGTCACCAGCCTGTCGCAGGAACTGACCGAGGCCATGGTCCAGGTCGAGACCCTGCGCAACCAGGGCACCGCCGATGTCCGCCTGACCCAGGCCCAGCTGCGCGTCGATGTGCTCAAGCGCCGGATCGAGCAGGAACAGCAGAGCTATGCCACCAGCGCGCCCAGCGATGTCAGCTTCAGCTCGGTGGTGGACGAATACACCAAGCTGCAGCTGGACCTGGAACTGGCCGAGAAAAGCTATGCGCTCGCGCTGTCGGGGGTCGAGGGCGCCCGCGCCAAGTCCGAACAGGACAGCCGCTACCTCGCGACCTTCGTCGAGCCCACCCTGGCCGAGACGGCCACCCGCCCGCGGCGGCTGATGATCACGCTTCTTGCCGTCACCTTCATCTTCATCGGCTGGCTCAGCCTCGTGCTGATCGGCTATAGCAACCGCGACCGACACTGATGATCCGGCTGGAGAACCTGTCGAAAAGCTTCACGGTCAACGGGCGCACCACGGTCGTGGCGCGCGACGTGAACGTGACCTTCCCGACGGGAACCAGCGTCGGCCTGCTGGGCCATAACGGCGCCGGCAAATCGACGCTGCTGCGGATCATCGCCGGCGTTATCCGGCCCGATCGCGGGCGGGTGGTGACCACCGGCACCGTATCCTGGCCGGTGGGCTTTGCCGGCAGCTTCCATCCCGACCTGACCGGCGCGCAGAACACCCGCTTCATCGCCCGGGTCTATAATGTCGATGCCGACAAGCTGCTGGCCTTCGTCGCGCATTTCTCGGATCTGGGGCATCACCTCTACCTGCCCTTCGGGCATTACTCGTCGGGGATGCGCTCGCGGCTGGCCTTCGGCGTGTCGATGGGCATCCATTTCGACACCTATCTGGTGGACGAGGTGACCTCGGTCGGGGACGGCAATTTCCGCGACAAGAGCCAGAGCTATTTCCGCAACCGCCTGAAGAACAGCGGTGCCATCATGGTGACACATTCCATGCGCATGATCCGCGCGGTCTGCGATTCTGCCGCGGTGCTGCACAAGGGGCAGCTGACCTATTTCGAGGATGTCGAGCAGGCCATCGAGGTGCACCAAGCCAATATCGGCGCCAGCGGCGTGGACGACGAGGACTGACGCGATGCAAGCCCTGATGCCCCAACATCACCCCCTGACCCGGATGCCGGCGCTGCGCACCATCTTCGCGCTGATCTTCCGCGAGATGTCGACCTCTTACGGCAAGTCGCCGGGCGGGTTCATCTGGACCGTGCTGGAGCCGGTGGGCGGCATCGCGCTGCTGACCATCATCTTTTCGCTGGGCGTGCGGGTGCCGCCGATGGGGTCCAGCTTTGCGCTGTTCTATGCCTCGGGGCTGCTGCCCTTCATCATGTTCCTCGACATCAGCCGCAAGATCGCGCAATCGCTGTCCTTCTCGAAGCAGCTGCTGTTCTATCCCGGCGTGACCTTCGTCGATGCGATCATCGCGCGCTTCGTGCTGGCCTGCATGATCCAGGCGCTGGTCTTCGTGATCGTGCTGACCGGCATCATCTATTACGACGATATCGAGCTGATCGTGAACCTGCCCCGCATCATGCTGGCCTTCCTGATGGCCGCCGGGCTGGCGCTCGGCGTGGGCTGCATGAACTGCTTCCTGATGCGGCGCTTTCCCGTCTGGGCCAACATCTGGGGGATCATCACCCGGCCGCTGTTCCTGCTGTCGTGCATCTTCATGTCCTTCGACAGCATTCCGATGCCCTATCGCGATTATGTCTGGTTCAACCCGCTGATCCATATCGTCGGCACCAGCCGCTCGGGGTTCTATTCGACCTATCGCGCCGAATATGTCGAGCCGCTCTATGTCATCACCATCGCCGCGGTGCTGTTCGCCGCCGGCCTGGCGCTGCTGACCAAATGGCACCGCGATCTGGCGCAGCGATGAAATGCGCGGCCATGGCGGTGCCATGGCCAAGCCCGGAAGCCGGCCCTTGCGCCGGACCGAAATACCCGCCCCAGCGACGGCATCCCCGTGCCGTGCCAGGGTCTTGGCCAGCCCGTCACCCCCGCAGCGAAAGCGGGACCGCCGGGCTTGGTTTCCGGATTGATCCGGAAAGGTAAGATACTGATTTTTTTGTTTATACATAATCCTCCTCCCCTCCCTATTGCCGTCGCGTCTGCGGCAGGTGAAACCTCTCAAGGAAAAGCTGCTCCCATGACCGAAACAAGCGCCAACACCAACCTCTTCCAGCCCTCCCCAACCCCCGTCTCGGTGCGCCTGGCCAAGAAGCTGTTGCCCGAAGCCCTGCTACGTTATGTCCGCCGCCGCGGCGAGGTGGCCAGCCAGCGCATCACCATCGTCAGCTTCTATACCGAGGGCGGCTATTACGAAGAAAAGGCCAACGAGCTGCGCGCCCGCTGCGACGAGCTGGGCATGCTGCACGACATCCAGCCCATCACCTTTCCCGAAGGCACGAGCTGGAGCGAGATCTGCCGCGCCAAGGTCCGCTTCTATCGCAAGATGCTACTCAAGCATCGCAGCACGATCATGTGGGTCGACGTGGACACCAAGCTGCTGCGCAATGTCGATAACCTGGCCAGCCGCGCCTATGACATCGCGGCCTTCATGCGCGGATTCCGCTTCCTGCCGCAGGAAAATTTCTCGCTTTACGCCCGCCGCTTCCATCCGGGCTATCTGATCCTGAACTACACCCGCGAGACGCTGGAACTGCTTTACGAATGCAAGCGGGTCGAACGCGAAACCGAGGGCGATTTCACCGACGACTACATCCTCGAAGAGGCCTTCCGGCGCACCAGCGCCCGGCCGCGGCTGCTTGTGCTGTCGCCCAATGACGTCGTCCGCCCGCAGGATTCTGAAAATCCCGGCGCCTACTTCCTGCATGGCGACAGCGGAAACGTCAAGGAATTCAAGGGAAAGGTGCTTCAGCACACCCCCGACATCATGCGTCCCGAAAGCCAGAAGGCGGTCATTCTGGACCTGATCTCCGACGCGGCCCGGGCGGGGCGGCGGACGCTGGTCTGCGACTATTTCCACGCCCTGCTGTCGCGCGATCCCGAGGATTACGCCAGCTATCACCGGCTGCTCGAGATCTCGGCCAAGTTCAAGGACCCTTCGGTGCTGAAGGCCAATCTGGCGCGCTATCGCGACAACGAGCATCTTCACCCCTATGCGCTGCGCTTCCAGCTCTTGCAGGCGATCGATCAGAAGGCATGGGCCCGCGCGGACGAGCTGTTCTCCGAGATCCTGCTGACCGGCAACGAGGCGGTCATCAGCTTCTCGCGCAGCCGGCTGTTCCGCGCCTCGCTCGACCGGCGGGCGGAACAGCGCGGCATCGAGCCCTCGCGGCGGGTCAAGCTGTTCTGGTGGGAACAGCCCTATCCCGGCAACCTGGGCGACATCGTGAACCCCTATATCGTCGAGAAGGTCACCGGCATTCCCCCGGAATGGGCGGGCCGCGGCATCGGGCTCTGCGCCATCGGTTCGGTCATCAAATACGCCCGCGAGGGCAGCCGGGTCTGGGGCAGCGGCACGCCGAATTCTCGCGACACCCTGGCGGCAGGGGCGCATTATCACGCGGTGCGCGGCCCGCTGACCCGCGACCTGGTCATCGCCAACGGCGGCACCTGCCCCGAGGTCTATGGCGATCCGGCCTGGCTGCTGCCGATCCTCTATCCGCGCACGGCCAAGCCGCGCCACAAGACCGGGCTGATCCTGCATTTCACCCATGAAGAGATGGCGACCCCGGTCGATCCGGCCGTCAAGCGCATCGACATCCGCCGTCTCGGCTATGACGAGATCGAGGCCTTCCTGGACGAGATGCACGATTGCGAGCGCATCGTCTCCTCCTCGCTGCATGGCGTGATCATCGCGCAGGCCTACGGCATTCCCGCCTGCCTGGCGACGGTCACCTCGTCCAGCACCCAGATCCACGGCGACGGCATCAAGTTCGACGACTATTACCAGTCGATCGGCCATGAGCGCGCGCCCGAGGCGGTGGACCTGTCGCAATTCGCCGGCCTTGATCCGGACACCATCCCGGCCGAGCGTTTCCTGCTGGCCCGCAAGCCCATCGACATCGCGGCCCTGCTGGCGGCGGCGCCCTTCGAGGCCCTGCCCGAGGTGACCCGCGCCGCCGGGGAATGGATGGCAAGCTGGCAGGCCGGACCCGTCCCGGCCAGGACCTGAAAGAACCCGATATATGGATCAATCCCACAAAGAGGGCGAACCGGCCCCCACCCCTGTCGCCGCCCCCGCCGGGGCCGGGGAAAGCCGGTTCGCCGTCACCTATCTGCGCGAGAACTCGCCGACCTGGGACCGCGCGCGGTTCCGGGCGGTGCTGGGAGGCGAGATCGAGCCCGAGACCCAGGCCGAGATCGGCCGGCGGCGGACGGCGCTGCGCAACTATGCGCCCAGCCCCCTGCACCGTTCTTACGGCGGCAAGTCCCATGCCGGGCGCGAGGGGCCGGGCCTGGTCACCTCGGACATTCTGGCGATCTCGCCCGCCTATGGCGCCGTGCTCTACAATCTGGCGCGCAGCATCGAGGCGGGGCTGATCCTCGAGGCAGGCGCGGGTTTCGGCATTTCGTCGATGTATCTGGCCGCGGCCGCCCGCCGGGCCGAAGGCGGCACGCTGCTCTCCTTCGAGATCTCGGATTATGCCGAGATCGCCCAGGCTTCGGTCAACCTGATCGATCCCGGCTCGCGGGTGGTGCAAGGCGATTTCGCCTGTTTTCCCTCCTATCTGGCCGGTGCGGCCGAGGTGGATCTGGCCTTCATCGATGCGGTGCATGAAAAGGACGCCATGCTGCGCAGCTTTCGTTCCCTGATCGGTTGGATGGCGCGGCGATCCATGATCATCGTGGACGATCTGTCCTATTCCGAATCCTCGCGCGAGGCCTTTCGCTGCATGATGCGCATGGAGCACCATGATTTCGTCTGTATCGTGAATCGGCGGTTCGGAGTGCTGATCAAGGGATAGGCGGGTGCGCGTCGGAAAAACGCAACCAGAGCTTGCGAGTGATAGAAAAATAAAAGCCGGAAGGTAGGATTGTGAAGCGTATCTTTTTACATATCGGCCAGCCGAAGTGCGGGACGACCGCAATACAGCGGGCTTTTGCAGAACATAGTGATTCCGCGGAAAACCGCATTGTGTACTATCCTCGTAAAGGCCGGTATGTCAGGAAGCTGGTCGCACATCACAATCTGGCCTATGAACTATATGCGCCGAAATCGTTTCTACCGGCTCGTGGAAGCTGGGCGGATCTGGAGGAAGAGGTCAGGTCCACGGGCGCAGACAACATATTGCTGTCCAGTGAAGCCTTTAGAAGATTTCTGGCCAATACTGTTGCTGCGAAGTTCAGAAAGCATTTCGCCGATTATGATTGCAAGGTGATCCTCTATCTTCGTCCTCAATGGGACTATATAGAATCCGGATATAATCAGCTGCTCAGGTTTGGCCGACATAGCGGAACGATAGATGAATTCTACCAGGAGCAGGGGGCGAAGATAACGGAATACAAGGGCATCGTCACCGCTTGGGGAAAGGCGATAGGTCACGAAAACATCATCTGCCTGCCTTTCGACAAGGAAGCCAAGACGAATGGCATCGTCAGTCACATGCTGAAATATGCTCTCAAGCTGGATGTCGAGATGCCGGATTCCGATATCGTAAATAAGAGGTTTGGTCTGAAAGCATTAAGTGCTATCCGATATTGCTCGGGAAAATACATCCGTGAAACCGGAGAGATGGCACTTCCTGTCAGATACATCGTGATGATCTCCGATCTCTTTCGACACTACCCCGGAGAAGTCAATGATTTCACCTTCATGAAGCCGGAACTGCGTCGGAAAATCTATCAGGACTCGCTGGAAACCAATCATTGGCTTGCAGTACGCTACCGTGGATTCGCGACCTCGGAATTCCTTTCTTGCAGTCCCTCGGGAAAAGATAACACAGTCGCCGAACTACCCGCATTGACCAAGGAAGAGCGGGAAATATGTGACAGTCTTGTCCGAGCCGCTGCTAGAGGCCGGCTCGTATTGCGATACAGCAACGGACAACGTATCGCCCAGAAATGGTGGGAAGGCAGACCTTCGATCTTGAATCTCAGATCCTGGAAACCCGACAGAAGAGCTTTTCGGCCTGGTGAGCGACCCGGCTAGCCTTGCAGCCAGGCTGACGTCATCTGCTTATAAGACAGGCAAGATGTCGGAAGGTCTTCCTTACTCTTAAGCGCGGCTGACCCCAAATCCGACTTACCGCTGCACGACCCGGAGCGCGCAGTTCAGGAGCGACATGATGAGAAAATTCGACGTCTTTGTCCACGGCGCCACTCCGTCGGGGATTTTCTCCGCCATCGTATGCGCGCGGGCGGGAAAATCCGTCGTGATTCAGGCACCGGAATCGTCAATCGGCGGCATGATCACCGGCGGCCTCGGCATCACGGATGCTCCGCATCGATTCAAGAACTGGGCCGGCGGGGTCGTCGAGGAATTTACCGACGCGGTTTCCTCGATCACCGGTTATAACGCTTCAAGCTTCCTGCAGTGGAACTTTCCGCCTTCCGTGGCGCACCGGGTATTGTCCCGGATGATCCGTGCAGAACCGAATATCGTTCTGGCGTTGGGTGAAACCATCACGCAGGTCATCCGCAATGAGATCGTGGACCAGGACGGCCAACCGGACAGCGCCGTTGCGGAACGCGGAACCCGCATCGCCGCGATAGCCACGGAAGGATGTTCCTGGCTGCGAAAGCCGGGAAAAGGCGGGCTCTATGCCGCAAAGGTCTATATCGATGCCAGCTATAATGGCGGCCTCATGGCTGCCGCAAACGTGCCCTGGAGAATTGGCCGCGAGGCGGCCTCGCAATTTGGCGAAGACTATGCGGGCGCCAATCCCGGCTGCGTCACCGAGCGCACTTACGATGTCGTCGATGAGAAAGGCAATCTCACCAAATACGGCGGCTGGCGCGCATTCGAACCCAAGGGCAGCGCCGATCGCAGAAGCATGGCGATGGGCTTCAGGAATTGCATCACCAACATTCCCGGCGATTCCAACCTGAGATTTCCTGCTCCTCCAGGGTTTGATATAAGAGATTTCTCTGACGAAGTCAGATTAGCGCAGAAAGCAGGAAGCATCAGAATAAATACTCGCGAGCATGCTTATCGTCCTATATACAGGGCAACCTATGATGCTGAAAAGGCAAAGCTCGCCATTCCAAACTTCTTGCAACTCGGTGAGCAAGAACGGCAGAATACTTGGTTGAGACTTTCCAGCATCAAAGAGATGACGGAATATCGCGACAAATTTTCGGCCAATGGCAGCGATATTCGCGGAGAAGTCTCATCGGAATACTCTGAAGCAACTGATAAGCGCCGACATGAGATTCGCGAGTTTTTAGCCTATCGAGAACTGGGAAGGCTGCATATCTTTCAGCAGCGATTCGAGGTTCCACAAGTAGTAAGACGAAATTTTTCTATGTGGGGGCTCTGTGCTGACGAGTGGCAGGACGACTATATCCTCACCCCTGGCTGGCCTTCCGAACTTTATCAACGGGAAGGTCGTCGTCTTGTTGGACAGGTAACGATCAATTTTTGGCACGCAGTGTACGAGGTGAATTGGGAGGATAGTATTGCTGTAGGACAGTACATCCTTGATTCAAAGGCTAAAACACAGACAGCGCGCCCATTCGGAGGTACGAAATTTGAAGGACATTTGGCAGTAAAGACCTTTCAAGACGCCAATGGGGCCGAGGTGCATGCGGGAAATGCAAACTACATCACCGTTCCGCTGCGGGCGGTGGTTCCTCCGGTCGGGGAATGCGACAACCTTATCGTCAGTTGGGGCATATCGGCCAGCGAGGTTGCCTTTACCGCCATCAGGCTGGAGCCCTTCCTGTCCGCAGTGGGCGAAGCCTGCGGCCATGTCGCGCTGACCAGTCTGGAAATGGAGGTTCCGCCGGCGAAACTGTCTTACGCGCCGGTTCAGAATCGCCTCAAGAAGGCCGGCCTGACGATTACTCGCTTCTGATGCTTCTGATGTTCAAGAACAGGATGGCAAGAAACATGGATAACGTCAAAAAGGCGGGCCGCAGGGAAACGCAAGCCTTCACGACCGGAGGCCCGGGCTTGACGATCGTTTCGCCGGATGGCCGTTCCGGTGCGGCGCATTTCATCGTCGAAAGCCCGAATTTTCCCTTCGGAATCGGCGATGTGGATATTTCCAGTGACCAGGAACAGGCCATCGAACTGCAGGCGCAGGGGAAATATATCATCGACAATATCACCATCTGGGCCCCTGCGCGCATTGAGCCGGGCGCCGCGCTGTTGACCCTTCGAACGCTCGACCAGAAAAGAGGCGGCGGCCTGCTGCTGGTGGAAAATGCGGATCTGGGCAGGCTGGCCGAAAAGAATGCCATCCATGATTTCCCGATCCGGCTGGGAGAATGGCAGGAGGCGCCGTATCTTTACGCGCAGGTTTCGCCGCAAGGAATTGGCACGGTCCGGGTCCAGATTTACGGCCGCATTCTTTCCCTCGCGGACCATCACGCGCGCAGCTCCTATCGGGATCGCCTTCGGTAAAGCCCGAGCGGGCGCCTTGCTCTGTCGCATGGATATTTCCCACCGCCGCAAGCGCCGCTTTTGATTAATATGTATATGATACATTTGTCTGCATTTCGACGCTTTCTGGCGCTCTCTAAAATATCATTCTGATTACGGCTGAAACTTGGTTATTGTCGCAAGCGTAATCGAACTGTGTCGTTCACCAGCACGAAGGTTATCCGCAGGAACAGTTCCGACAGGAATTCAGGATGCTGGATGCAGTCAGAAGGCTCTGCCGGGTCGTGGCACAGGAAGGCGTCACCGGTGCCATCAACCGGGTCCGATACCGTCGCGACGACCGGCTGATGCGCGAGATCAGCGCCCCTTCCGGCCAGCCCATGGCGCTTGCCGGCCAGGGGGCGCTGAAGGCGCGGTTTCAGGCCGAGCTTGCGCGCCACGGGCTTCTGGCCGCCGCCTCGGCCGGCTGCCGCACGATCGTTTTCAACCCCGGCGCTGCCGAGCTTGGCGCGGGGGATCTGGCCGCGGCCGTGCTGGACGACGACTATCTTGCGGCGGCCGGACCGCAGGACGGCGCGATCCAGGCGCTGCTGGCATCGGGCTGCGCGATGATCGTCGGTTCGGAGGAAGGCCTGCGCCGCGGGCTGGCGCTGGGGGCGGCGCTGCCCGACATCACCCTGGTCCCCGACCGGGCTCCGGGACACCAGACAAGGCTGGCCATCGGGCGCTGGCTCGCCTATGCCGGCGCCCTTGATCCCGCCCGCTATCTGGAGGAGGTGCTGGCCTTTGCACCGCCGATCGGCGACCGCGCGCATATCTGCATCAGCCTGCCGGAATATCTGCAAAGGCGCGACAGTTTCCGGCAGGGCAATCCGGCCGGCTTCCGCTTCTTCGACGGCATCCGCCTGCTGCCCGCCTGGAAGGGCTGCGCCTGGAGCTACAAGACCGTCGCCGCCAAGGCGCTGCAATCCGGGGCGGAGCGCCTGACCATCTGCGAGGACGACGCCTTCTTCAGCCCGGATTTCCCGCAATATTGCGCGGCGATCCACCGTTATCTGGACCGCGCCGACTGGGACGTCTTCAACGGCGTGATGACCCGGATCGACGGCAAGCCCAAGATCAGCCTGCGCAGGCGGCTGGGCGACAACCACATCATCCACACGCCGCACATGATGGGCATGGTGTTCAACGTCTATAACCGCATCGCGCTGGAATGGATGGCGGACTGGTCCCCCGATGCCGGGGATGCGAGCACGAATACCATCGACGAATGGCTCAACAGCATGCCGGGGCTGCGGGTGGTCTCGGCCGTGCCCTTCATCGCCGGCCATCGCGAGGACGTGCATTCCACCATCTTCGGCTTCAAGAACCAGCGCTACAGCGGCATGATCCGCGCGACCGAGCGCGAGATCCTGTCGCAGGTCGAATCCCGCTGACTGCCCGGGCGGCGGATCACCCGGCCGTCTTCCCCTGCCCGGGCAGCTTGCGGCGATATCCGGCGATCTTGCGGCGCAGCCGTGCCCGGATGAAGGTGGCCGAGGGCCATTGCCGGAACCGTGCCTGACGCAGTTCCACCACCGACCGGCCCCGGATCTCGTGCGCGGGGACACCGTGCCGGTCGGCAAGATGGGCCATCATGGCGGCCGCGGCCCCCAGTTCCATCCAGGTCGGCTCCATGCGGATCGAACTGAAGGCGACATGGCTGGCCGAGACGCCGCAGACCGAGAAGAAGTTCCGGCAATCATCGGGATGCGCCAGGATGATCCAGCCCGGCAGGGCATAGCGATGGGCGCTATGTGAAAAGAACATCCCCTCGCGCAGGACATTGGTCCCGGTGTGGTTCACCTGCCAGCGCACCGGCTTGCAGTCCAGATGGTATTTGCCGATGCAGATGGCGTCGGCCGGATCGCCGCCGCCGCCTTCGATGTCCTGCTGGCGAAAGACATGCGCGCCGACAAGCCTGCGGCCCTCGCGCACATAGACCTCGGGGGGCAGATGGCCCGAATCGGCATATTCGTCCGCGGGCAGGCCGAACTGGCCGAAAAACCGCCGCAGGCGGACGGGCACCGAATCGTCGTTCTGGATGAAGTGCAGCAGCGCCTGGGTATAACGCGCGAAATCCTGGGTCAGCGCCTTGCGGCGCTCCATCGAAGCATTCACCCATTCCTGCGTCAGCGCCGGATTGTTCAGCGGCGCGGCCGGGCCGGAATTCATGTCGAACTTGCCGTTCGGCAGCTCGTTCAGCTTGAAATAGGCCGATTGGAAGGTCGTGCCCTGCATCGGGATGGCTTTCGAGGTGATCCGCCCGGCCCGGATCAGCAGCCCAAGGCGGCGGAACAACGCGAAGTTGCGGAAATCGAAATCCTCGGGCGCGGTGATCGGCAAGCGGTTTTCGGGCCGGTTGGTCAGCGTGGGGCGGATGCAATAGCTTTGCAGCCGGTCGTCGCCCGTTCCCGGTTCGGCAGGGGGCGACCAGGGCAGGACATAGGGCAGCGGCCGGCCATCCTGCCGCGGGTCGATCGCCGCCTTGGGCTGCCAGGGCAGAAGCGGGCCGAACGGCTGCCGTCCGGCCAGGCTTTCGCCGAACTCGCTGGCGGATTCGCGGCCCAGCCGGTGACGGATGCCGGCAAGGTGCATCAGGTCGCCCTCGTAAGAGGCATCGACCCACCAGCGTGACGACACCTGCCGGCCGTCGCTCAGCCGGCATTCCGCCAGGCGCGGTCCCTCGCGGCGGATGCCGCCGATGTCGCAATGCAGCGCCAGTTCGACGCCGCTGCGCGCCAGCATGGCGCGAAAGACCTTCAGCGCCATGCTGCTTTCGATGCGGACCGGCAGGTGCGGCATGGCATATTCGTCGCGCACCGCCCGGAAGAACTCCAGCGGAACCCCGGTGATCAAGCCGCTGTTGAGCGTGTCGGCGGCGTTCAGCCCCGAGGTCATCATGCCGCCCACCCGCCCCGAGGGCTCGACCAGCAGGGTGCGCAGCTTCAGCCGCGCGGCGGTGATCGCCGCGACGATGCCGGCGGGCGTGGCGCGATAGACCAGGAAATCATAGGGCTGGCTGACGGTCATGGCCGGCTTTCGTGCCACAGATCCGTGCGGATGGAAAGCCGCCCTGCCGGTTTTTCCGGCGGCGTCTCGATGGGGGAATGCATTTTTGATTTACTAGTATGCAAGTATGCGATACTTTACTGCTCGGGAGGTGATTCATGTCCATGCAGCCGAATATCGACTTCACGCTTTCGACCGCGCCGCAGGTCCATGAATGGCTGCGCGATGCGATCCTGCGCGGCGCCCTGCCCCCCGGCACCCGCCTGAGCGAGACCGAGATCGCCAACCAGATCGGCGTCAGCCGCCAGCCGGTGCGCGAGGCCTTCATCCGCCTGACCTCGGACGGGCTGGCCGAGGTGCGGCCCCAGCGCGGCACCTATATCAGCCGCATCTCGCTTTCGGCGGTGCTCTCGGCGCGGCTGATCCGCGAGGCCGTGGAAAGCGATCTGGTCCGCATGCTGGCCGAACAGGCCGACGAGCGGCTGCTGACCCGCCTGGATGCCGAGATCGACGAGCAGCGCGAGGCCGTGGCGCGCGACGATGCCGAAACCTTCGTCCGGCTCGACGACCGCTTCCACCGCCTGCTTGCGGTGGCGGCCGGGCAAGAGGCGGTCTGGGTCGTGCTGGAGGGGCTGAAGTCGCAGATGAACCGTCTGCGCTACATCACCGCGCGCACCTTCGACATCCAGAAGCTGATCGGCCAGCATGCCGAGATCGTCGAGGGCCTGCGCAATCACGACCCGGCCCTGGCCGAGCAGGCCATGCGCCGCCATCTGCGCGAGTTGCTGAACGACCTGCCCGAAATCTCGCGCAGCCGCCCCGAACTTTTCATTCCCTGACCCGCATCATCCCGGAGGAGAACGATGATCACCCTGAACCGTCGCCGCTTTGCGGCGCTGGCCGTGGCATGCCTGACCGCCGCTTCCGCCATGGGCGCCTCTGCCGCCGAACTGACGCTGAAGCTCGGCCATCTCGCCAACGAACAGAACTCCTGGCACAAGGCGTCGCTGAAATTCGCCGAGGAACTGGCGACACTGACCGAGGGCCGCATCGCCGTCGAGGTCTTTCCCAACGACTCGCTGGGCCGCGAGATGGACCTCATCAACGGCATGCAGCTGGGCACGGTCGAGATGACCATCACCGGCGAAAGCCTGCAGAACTGGGCGCCCATGGCGGCGCTGCTGGCCATTCCCTATGCCTACCAGTCGCTTGAACACATGGACGAGGTCGCCGGCGGCGAGATCGGCAAAGAGATCGAGGCGCAGATCATCGAACGCGCCCAGGTCCGCCCCATCGCCTATTTCGCCCGCGGCGCGCGCAACCTGACCGCCAACCGCGCCATTACCAGCCCGGCCGAGCTGAATCGCATGCGCATGCGGGTGCCGAACGTGCCGCTGTTTGTCGACACCTGGACCGCGCTCGGCGCGCAGCCGACGCCGATGGCCTTCTCGGAGGTGTTCACCTCGCTGCAGAACGGCACCATCGACGGGCAGGAAAACCCGCTGGCGCTGATCCAGGCCGCCTCGCTGAACGAGGTGCAGAGCCATGTGAACCTGACCGAGCATGTGCGGGGCTGGATCTATCTGACCGTGGCCGAGCAGGTCTGGCAGCGCCTGTCCGAAGAGGATCAGGGCCACATGCTGGAAGCCGCCCGCCGCGCCCAGGAGTTCGAGCGCCAGCAGTTCCTGCAGGACGAGGACGCCATCCGCGCCGATCTGGAGGCCAAGGGCATGACCTTCGTCGAAACCGATCAGGCGGCCTTTGCCGAGGGCTCGCGCGAGGCTGTCATCAACAGCGTCGACGAAAGCATCCGGCCCATCGTCCAGGACCTGTTCAACAATTAACCGGCCCGGTCGCGGCGCGCACCGCGCATGCCGCGACTTGCCGACAAGGGTTTGAAGCAGATGAAAAATCTGGCTCTAATGCAACGCATTCTCGCGGCGGTCTGCCGGTTTGCGGTGGGCATCGCCTTCTTCGTGCTGATCGCGGTGGTCACGCTGCAGATCACCACCCGGACCTTCGGCCTGCCCTCGCCGGTCTGGACCGAGGAACTGTCGCGCTACCTGCTGCTCTACATGACCGCCTTCGGCATCGGCCTGTCGCTGATGACGGGCGAGCTGGTGAACGTGGACCTGCTGCAAGAGACGGTCTCGGAAAGCAAGGCCTGGTGGATGCGCCTGATCGCGGCGGTCTGCACGGCGGCGCTTGGCGCGGTGATGGTCTGGCCGGCCTGGAAATTCACCCAGATCGGGGCCTTCCAGCGCGCGCCCAGCCTGCGCTGGCCGATGGACATCATCCACGCCTCGGTGCTGGTGCTGTCCGTCCTGCTTTGCCTGTTCGCCCTGCTGCGCGTGATCGGCATGATCGCCGGCACCGATGACGGGCGGCCCCACCTTGCCGAGGAAGCCTGATCCATGGACCTTTTCCTGCTTCTGACCACCTTCATCGTGACGCTGGCGCTTGGCGTGCCGGTCGCGGTCTGCTTGGGGCTGGCCTCGCTGGCCTATATCCTGTCGGCGGGCCTGCCGGTCGTCATCATCCCGCAGCGCATGTATGCGGGCATGGACGTCTTCGTGCTGCTCTGCATTCCCGGCTTCATCCTGGCCGGCAACCTGATGAATTTCGGCGGCATCACCGAACGCATCATCCGCCTGGCCAATGCCATGGTGGGCTGGATGCGCGGCGGGCTGGCCATGGCGAACGTCGCGGATTCGATGATGTTCGGCGGCGTCTCGGGCACGGCGGTCGCCGATGTCGCGGCGACCGGCGGCGTGATGATCCCCGGCATGAAGAAATCCGGCTATCCCGGCGATTTCGCTGCTGCGATCACCGCCGCCTCGGCCACGGTTGGCCCGATGCTGCCGCCCAGCGTGCCGATGATCATCGTCGGCGCCCTGTCGGGCATCTCGGTCGGCCAGCTGTTCCTTGCCGGCGCGGTGCCGGGCGTGCTGATGGGCATCGGCATGGCGATCACCTGCTATATCCTGGCCGTGCGCCGCAACTATCCGCGCCAGCAATGGCAGGGCTTCGGCGAGCTGGTCGCGGCCTTCCTCGCCGCCTTCTGGGCGCTGGCCATGACCGGGCTGATCATCGGCGGGTTGCTGACCGGCATCGCCACCCCGACCGAGACCGCCATCGTCGCCTGCCTTTACGCCTTTGTCGTCGGCGCCTTCGTCTATCGCGAGTTGCCGATCCGCGCGGTGCCGCGCATCGTCGTCAACAGCGCCGTCTCCTCGGCCGGCATCCTGGCGCTGGTGGGTTTCGCCAATGTCTTCGGCTCGATCCTGGCCTCCGAGCGCATCCCGCAGATGCTGGTCAGCAGCGTGCTGGCGATCACCGACAACCCGATCCTGGTCATCCTGCTGATCAACGTGCTGCTGCTGTGCATCGGCATGTTCATGGAGACCATCGCCGCGCTGATCATCCTGTTCGTGCCGCTGCTTGGGCTGGCGACCAGCGTCGGCATCGAGCCGCTGCATTTCGCCACCTTCGCGGTCCTGAACCTGATGATCGGCCTGACCACGCCGCCGGTCGGGGTCTGCCTGTTCGTCGCCTGCAACATCGCCCGCGAGCCCTTGGCCAAGGTGATCAGCGCGGTCATTCCCTTCCTGATCTCGAACATCATCGTGCTGCTGCTGGTCTCCTATTACCCGCCCTTCGCAACCTGGCTGCCGACGACGCTGATGGGGAACTGACATGACCGGGAACATCGCCTGCCGCCTGCATGCGGCCCACGACCTGCGGATCGAGCCCCTGCCCGATCCGCAACCCGCCGAGGGCGCTGCCCTGATCCGCGTGCTGCGGGGCGGCATCTGCGGCTCGGACCTGCATTACTACCATGACGGCGGCTTCGGCCCGGTCCGGGTGCGCGAGCCCATCGTGCTGGGCCACGAAGCCGCGGGCGTTGTCGAGGCCGCGCCCGAAGGCTCGGGCCTCGGGGCCGGCCAACTGGTCGCGCTGTCGCCCTCGCGCCCCTGCGGCGAATGCGAATATTGCCGCGCGGGCGCCGAGCGGCATTGCCTGGTCATGCGCTTCAACGGCTCGGCCATGCGCTTCCCGCATGAGAACGGCTTCTTTCGCAGCCGGCTCTATCATCCCGTCGGGCAGTGCCTGCCGCTGCCCGACGGGGCAGACGCCGCAGCCGCGGCGGGGGCCGAGCCGCTGGCCGTCTGCCTGCACGCGCTGAGCATGGCGCCCGACCTGGCCGGCCAGCGGGTGCTGGTCACCGGCGCCGGGCCCATCGGCGCGATCTGCACCGCGCTGGCCCGCCTGCGCGGCGCGGCCGAGATCGTGGTGACGGATGTGCAGGACTTCACGCTGGACATCGCCCGCCGCATGGGCGCCGACCGGGCGGTGAACGTGGCCGAACAGCCCGACGCGCTGGCCGATCTGGCCGAGGGCAAGGGCCGCATCGACGTGGTGCTGGAATGCTCGGCCAATCCCCATGCCATCGCGCAGGCCATCGGCGTGACGCGGCCGCAGGGCACCGTGGTGCAGATCGGCGTTGGCGGCACCCTGCCCCTGCCCCTGAACCTGATCGTCGCCAAGGAGCTGCGCCTGGTCGGCACCCACCGCTTCGACCGCGAGTTCGCGCAGGCCGTGCGCATGATCGGCGCGGGCGAGATCGACCTGTCGCCCATGGTCACGCAAGTCCTGCCCGCGGCCGAAGCGCAGCGCGCCTTCGATCTTGCCGGCGACCGGGCGCAGGCGGTCAAGGTGCAGCTGGATTTCGGGGTCTGAACCCATGCCGGTCATCACCGAGATCGAGGATCTGCGCCGCCTGCACCGGCGGCGCGTCCCGCGCATGTTCTACGATTACGTGGATGTCGGCGCCTGGACCGGCGGCACCTATCGCGCCAACCGCGCCGATTTCGAACGCATCCTGCTGCGCCAGCGCGTGGCCCGGAACATCGACGCCCGAACCCTTGCCACCACCATGTTGGGCCAGCCGGTCTCGATGCCCCTGGCCCTGGCTCCGGTGGGCCTGTTGGGCATGCAGCACCCGGACGGAGAAATCCACGCCGCCCGCGCCGCGCAGGCCGCCGGCGTGCCCTTTACGCTATCGACCATGTCGATGTGTTCGCTGGAGGATATCGCGCAGGCGACGGGGGCGCCGTTCTGGTTCCAGCTCTACACCCTGCGGGACGAGGAGTTCCTGGAGAACATCCTCGACCGCGCCCGCCGGGCCGGGGTCACGGCGCTGGTGCTGACGCTGGACCTGACCATCCAGGGCCAGCGCCACAAGGATCTGAAGAACCGCATGACCGCGCCGCCCCGGCTGACGCTGCCGAACCTGATCGACATCGCCCTGCATCCCCGCTGGGCGTTGGGGATGCTGGGCACGCGTCGGCGCAGCTTCGGCAATATCGTCGGCCATGCCCGGGGCGTCGAAAGCCTGGGCGACCTGATGGACTGGACCGCGCGCCAGTTCGACCAGCGGCTGGACTGGAATCGGGTCGAGCAGATCATCCGCAAATGGGGCGGGCTGGTGATCCTCAAGGGCATCAACGACCCCGAGGACGCGCGGCGCGCGCTGGATACCGGCTGCGACGCGATCCTGGTCTCGAACCATGGCGGGCGGCAGCTGGACGGCGCCCCCTCGACCATCCGCACGCTGCCCGCGATCCGCCGGGCGGTCGGCCCGGACTTTCCGCTTTATCTCGACGGCGGCATCCAGTCGGGACAGGAGGCGCTGAAGGCCATCGCCAGCGGCGCGAACGGCGTCTTTGTCGGCCGCGCCTTCACCTATGGGCTGGGCGCCATGGGGCAAAGGGGCGTCGAGGCGGCGCTGGCCATCCTGCGCCGCGAAATGGACATCACCATGGCGCTTTGCGGCGTCAACGACATCAAGGATTTCGGTCCCGGCTGCCTGTGGCCCGACGACCGCGGCAATGCCGCCTGAAGAACAAGGAAAACGTGAATGCGACATACCTGGCGCTGGTTCGGCCCCAAGGATCGGGTCTCGATCGACGACATGCTGCAGGCGGGGGTGCAGGGCGTTGTGACCGCCCTGCACCACGTCCCGACCGGAACCGTCTGGCCCCCCGAGGAAATCGCCCGCCGGCAGGCCGAGCTGGCGGTGATGACCGACGGCGCGCCCTCGGGCCTGAAATGGGAGGTGGTCGAAAGCCTGCCGGTCAGCGAGGCGATCAAGACCCAGACCGGCGACTGGCGGGCGCATGTCGCCAACTGGATCACCTCGATGCGGCACCTGAAGGAGGCGGGGATCGAGGTGATCTGCTACAATTTCATGCCGGTGCTGGACTGGACCCGCACCGACCTGGCCTGGCGGCGCCCGAACGGCGCGCGCTGCATGCGCTTCGACTTCACCGATTTCGCCGCCTTCGACATTCATATCCTGCAGCGCAAGGGCGCGGCCGAGGATTTCCCCGAGGAGGTGCGCGAGGAAGCCGCCCGCCGCTTCGCCCGGATGGACGAGGCCCGGCGCGAAGAGCTGGCCGGCAACGTGGTCTTCGGCCTGCCCGGCGCGGCCGAGCATTTCACCCTGCAGGACGTGCGGGCGCTGCTGGACAGCTATGCCCCCGTCACCGACGCGGTGCTGCGTCGGCATTTCCACGACTTCCTGGAACAGGTCGTCCCCGTCGCGCAAGAAATCGGGGTGCGGCTGTGCTGCCATCCCGACGACCCGCCCTTCGGCCTGCTGGGCCTGCCGCGCGTCATGTCCACCGAGGCGGATTACGCCGAGCGCATGGCCGCCGTGGATCTGCCGGCGAACGGCATCACGCTCTGCTCGGGCTCGCTGGGGGCGCGGCCGGACAACGACCTGCCGGGCATGATGGCGCGGCTGGGCGACCGGGTGCATTTCCTGCACCTGCGCAACGTGCGCCGCGACACGGACGCGATCCGGGGCTCGTTCTTCGAGGACGAGCATCTGGGCGGCCAAACCGACATGGTGGCGCTGGTCGCCGCCGTCCTGCGAGAGGAGGCCAAGCGCCGCGCCGCCGGCCGCGCCGATGCCGTGATCCCGATGCGCCCCGACCACGGGCAGGACATCCTGGACGATATCGGCCGCGGCGGCCAGCCCGGCTATCCCGCCATCGGCCGGCTCAAGGGCCTGGCGGAACTGCGCGGGGTCGAACTGGCGCTGAGCCACGGGGCGCGGCCATGAGTCCGCGCCTGACCGGACTGGCCGACCTGCCGCCCGGAGTCGCGCGGCCGCGCTATGACCGCGCGGCGCATGGCATGGGCATCCTGCATCTGGGGCTGGGCGCCTTTCACCGCGCGCATCAGGCGGTTCATACCGATGACGCGCTGGCGGCCGAGGGCGGCGACTGGCGCATCCTCGGCGCCAACCTGCGCAGCCGCGACGTCCCGGATGCGCTGAACGCGCAGGACGGGCTTTTCACCGTGCTGGAGCGGTCCGAAAGCGACCGGGCGCGGGTGATCGGCGCGCATGGCCCGGCCATCGGCGGCGACGCAGCGGCGATCCTGCGCGCAGCCTGTGATCCGGCGATCCGCATCCTGTCACTGACCGTCTCGGAAAAGGCTTACGGGATCGACCGCGCCGCCATGGATGCCGATCCGGCCCATCCGGCGGTGGCCGCCGACCTGGCGCAGCCGCAGGCGCCGCAGGGCGTGCTGGGCATCATCACCGCGGCCCTGGCGGCGCGGCGCGAGACCGGGGCCGCACCCTTCACGGTGCTCAGCTGCGACAACCTGCCGGACAACGGCGCCTTGCTGCGCGCCGGCGTGCTGGGCTTTGCCCGCCGCCGCGATCCCGGCCTGGCGGGCTGGATCGCCGATCATGCCGCCTTTCCGGCGACCATGGTGGACCGCATCACCCCGGCCACGACCGAGCGCACCCTGGCCGATGTCGAGGCGCTGACCGGCCATCGCGACCTGGCCTGCGTCGAGACCGAGCCCTTCAGCCAATGGGTGATCGAGGACCATTTCCCGCAAGGCCGCCCGGCATGGGAGGCCGGCGGCGCGCTGTTCGTCCAGGACGTGCGCCCCCATGAGGCGATGAAGCTGCGCATGCTGAACGGCAGCCATTCGCTGATCGCCTATGCCGGGCAGCTGCTGGACCTGCTCCATGTCCGCGACGTCATGGCCGATCCGGCGCTGACGGCGCTGGTCCGTCGCCACATGCGGGCGGCGGGCGCGACCCTGCCGCAGGGCGCCGGGCTCGACCCCGAAGCCTATGCCGCGGCGCTGCTGGCGCGCTTCGCCAACCCGGCCATCGCCCACCAGACCCGCCAGATCGCCATGGACGGCACCGAAAAGCTGCCGCAACGCTGGTTCGCCCCCGCGGCCGGGGCGCTGCAGGCCGGCGGCGACGCCCGCCCCTTCGCCTTCGCCACCGCGATCTGGCTGGCCTGGCTGGCGGCGCAGCAGCAGGCCCCGGACGATCCGCGCGGCGCGGTGCTGCTGGACCTGGCCCGCAAGGCGGGCGAAGACGACGCGACCCTGACCCGTTCGGTCCTGACGCTGCCGGGACTGGCGCCGCCTGCGCTGGTCGGGGATGCCGGCTTCACCGAGGCGGTGTGCCGGACCGTCACCCATATCCGCCGCAACGGGCTGCGCGCGGCCATGGCGAAGGAACTGGCATCGTGACCGGCCAGGCGATCCTTTCCATCGGCGAGGCGATGGTCGAGCTGTCGCCCTCGGGCCGGGACGGGCTGTGGCGGCTGGGCATCGCCGGCGACACGCTGAACACGGCTTGGTATCTGCGCCGCCTGCTGCCGGCGGATTGGCGCGTCGCCTATTGCAGCCGCGTCGGCACCGGCGAGTTCTCGCAGCAGATGGTCGATTTCCTGACCGCCGAGGGGATCGACGCCGCCCATGTCGGGCGCGACCCAAGCCGCGAGATCGCGCTCTACGCCATCTCGCTGAAGGATGGCGAGCGCAGCTTCAGCTATTGGCGCGACACCTCGGCGGCCAAGGGGCTGGCCGACGATCCGGCCGCGCTGGTCGCGGCGCTGCAAGGCGTGGCCATCGCCTATGTCTCGGGCATCACCCTGGGCATCCTGCCCGAGGCCGGCCGCGCCGCACTGATCGCGGCGCTGAAGGCCGCCCGTGCGGCGGGCACACAGGTGGTCTTCGACACCAACCTGCGGCCCAAGCTGTGGCCGGACATCCCCACCATGCGCCGCGAGATCGAGGCGGCGGCGGCCATCGCCGACCTGGTCCTGCCCAGCTTCGACGACGAGCGCGGCTTCTTCGGCGATGCCGATCCGCAGGCGACGGTGGCGCGCTACCTCGCTTGCGGGGCCGGGCAGGTCGTGGTCAAGGCCGGCGGCGATCCGGTGCTCTATGGCGGGAACGAGGGCGCGGGGCTGGTCGAGGACCTGCCGCGCGAGGTGCCGGTGGACACGACCTCGGCCGGGGACAGCTTCAACGCGGGCTATCTGGCGGCCCGGCTTCGGGGCGCCGACATCCCCGCCGCGATCCGCGCCGCCCACGATCTGAGCCGCAGGGTCATCCGCCATCGCGGCGCGCTGGTGCGCGAGGCGTTGCCCCCGGGGCCGGCCGATTAGCGCCGCGCCCTGCCCCGCAGCTGACCCGCGGCCCCCTGGCCCGGGCCGGTGGCGGACCGGCCTGCACCGCGCCCGCGCAGCAGCCGCGCCAAGGCGATGCCGGCCAGCATGGCCGCGACGAAGACCACCGGCTCGGGGCGCAGCAGGCCAAGCGCCGGGATCGCGCCGCCCGGGCAAAAGCCGGCGATGCCCCAGCCGATCCCGAACAGCGCCGAACCCCCGACCAGAGCCGCATCGATGTCGCGCCGGGCCGGCAGGTGGAAGCGGTCGCCGCAGAGCGGCGCGGACCGCTTCAGCACCATGCGGTAGCCGATGAAGGTCACCGCTAGGGCGCCCCCCATGACAAAGGCCAGCGAAGGGTCCCAGCTGCCGGCGAGGTCGAAGAAGTTCAGCACCTTGGCCGGGTTTATCATGCCCGATACGGCGATCCCGGCGCCGAAGATCAGGCCGATCAGCAGGGCGGAAAGCACAGGCATCTCAGAACCCCCCGATCACATGGCGAATGACATGGACGGTGACGCCGGTGGCCAGCATGAAGGTCAGGGTGGCCACGACCGAACGCCGGGAAAGCCGCGCCATGCCGCAGACGCCGTGCCCCGAGGTGCAGCCGCCGCCGATGCCCGCCCCCAGCCCGACGGCGAAGCCGCCGATCGCCGTCCAGATCGGCGGCGACGGGCTGGCGAAGGGGATCGCCATGCCCGCCACCGCCGCCAGCAGCAGCGGCGCGACCGCCGCCCCCGCCAGAAAGGCCAGCCGCCAGCCGCGCCCGCCTGCCTCGGGGCCGGATGCCGGTCCCAGCAGACCCGAGACGATCCCGGTCATGCCGGCGATGCGCCCGTGCAGCGCCATCAGCAGCACCGCCGCCAGCCCGATCAGCGCCCCGCCCAGGGCGGATTGCCAGGGCGTGAACTCGGTCATTCCTTGCCCCCCCGGCGGATGCCCAGCAGCGACCAGACCGGGCAAAAGCGTATCGCGCCGGTGACCAGCAGCACCAGGCCGGCGACCACCGATACCCAGGTCCACAGGCTGGACAGCCCGACGAGGAACGGCAGGACCACCAGCAGGACGCCGAGGATCAGCCGCAGGACGCGTTCGGGGGTTCCGATATTGATCTGCATCTCTTGTTCCTTTCTCACTCCCAGGGGGCCTGCAGCAGGCCGAGCGGGATCTTAAGATAGCGCCTTCCATTGGATTCGGGCTCGGGCAGGCGCCCGGCATTGATGTTGACCTGCAGGGCATGCAGGATCAGCTTGGGCATCGGCAGGGTCCGGTCGCGGGCCTCGCGCGCGGCGACGAATTCCGCCTCGCTGCGATGTCGCGCCATGTGGATGTTTGCGGTCTTCTGCTCGGCCACCGTCGATTCCCAGCGCGGCTCGCGCCCGCCCTCGCAATAGTCGTGGCCGGTGAAGAGCCGCGTGTCGTCCGGCAGGGCCAGGATGGCCTGGATCGAGCGCCACAGCCCATGCGCGTCGCCGCCGGGGAAATCGGCGCGGGCGGTGCCGCTGTCGGGCATGAACAGCGTGTCATGCACGAAGGCCGCGTCGCCGATCACATAGGTGATCGAGGCCAGCGTATGGCCGGGCGAGAACATCACGCGCGCCGGGATATTGCCGAGCTCGAAGCTTTCGCCCTCGGCGAAAAGCCTGTCCCATTGCGAACCGTCCGTCGGGAAGTCGGGCCAGTTGTAATAGCCTTTCCACAGTTTCTGCACCTCCACCACCTTCTCGCCGATGGCGGTGGGCGCGCCGGTCTTGCGCCTGAGATAGTCGGCGGCCGAGAAATGGTCGGCATGGGGATGGGTGTCCAGGATCCACTGCACCTCATAGCCCTTCTCGGCGATGAAACCGAGGATGCGGTCCGCCTCGATGGTCGCGGTGGCGCCGGATTTCTCGTCATAGTCCAGCACCGGATCGACGATCGCGCATTTCCCGGTTTCCGGATCGGCCACGACATATTGCACCGAACCGGTGCGGGACTCGTAAAAGCCGGTCACTTCAGGGGCATTGGCCATGGAATCGCCTCGCTTCTGCTGCATGTGTCGATGGGCATTCACGCCGGTTCGCAGATTGTCTATTCGATATTGCGAATATATGCAATGAAAAGCTTCGGCCCCGGGCAGGCGCCTCCCCCGGGGCCGCCCGCCCTGCTTTTGGTCGGCTGCCTCCAACTGGGGCGAGTGCCGGCGGTCAGCGGAGACAGGCGTCTTGCGGGGACCCGCAGGTTCGTCGCAGGGCGGGAACGGGTTCGCTTCGCAGGCGGACCGTCGCCGGGGCAAGCGGCCAGAGCCGCCAGGGGTGAAGCCGTATCGCAAAAGCCGGCCCATGGGCCCGTCCCGGCCCCTCGCCCCAGATAGGCGATGATCGCCTGCGCGATCACTCCCGCGCGGAGGCATGACGGGCCGGATTGCGTGATGCCGGTGGTCAGGACGGAAAGCGCAGTCGGGCGCCGCGGCCTGGCCGACCCGCCTGGGAAACCGCCGACAGAGGCATCCGCCGCGCGGGGCCTTCGAGGCCATGGGACGAGAAGGCAGGCAAAACGCATCAAAGCCGGCGCGGACGGCTTTCCGGGGCCAAGCAGCAAGCCATTGGTGCTTTCCTCCGCTGCCATAATGGGCTAAATCCCCGGACTGCGGGGCCGAGATGGCGCTGCCGCATCCCGAACCCCCTGCTCGAGACCAGACCCTGTGACCCAAGCCCTTCGCATCCCCTCTCTCCCCGGTCATGAAAAGTTCGGCTCCGGCTTGCAGGGCGGTTCTTCGAATCGTCAGATGCAAGGACCGGATTTCGTCTGGACCAAAAAGTGTCCTGCCAGCCATCAGCGTGCCATCTGAACCATGAAAGTGATCTGCCATATCGGCCACCCCAAGACCGCCTCGACATTCTTGCAAAATACCTGCGCCCAGAATGCGGGATGGCTGCGCGGCCATGGCATACTCTATCCGGACATGCTGGTGCCTGACGTCAATCACATCAGCCTGCTATATGCATGTGCGAACTATATCTCGGTCTTTGCGCGCGACTACGGTATTGAATCGCTAGAGGAGGCAAGAGAGTTTGGCACGAAGCTGAGCGCGCATCTGCGACGGCAAATCGACGAGGCGAACGGAGAAATCCATACCGTCCTGCTTTCCTCCGAGAACCTGACAGCCAATATCAGCGGCCCGCAGGGTGTCCAGAATCTCGCAGACTTTCTCTCCGAGATTTTCGACGAAGTCCGGATCCTGGTCTATCTGCGGCGGCAGGACGATGCCTTGCTCAGCATGTATGGGGAATACATGAGGCGCGGTTTTGGAGGCATGACCTTCGACAGCTTCGTCGATGAGGCGCTCGGCAATACCGTGATGGTCCCCTACATTTTCCACCGCAGGATTCTCGAATTCTGGAATGAATCCTTCGGTCGGGATCGGGTAACGGTGCGCATCTTCGACCGCGACGAGTTGGTAGGCCAAGACATCCTGACCGATTTCTTCGATGTCGTGTTTTCCGGAAACCCGCCCGACATGTCGCAGCTTCGGCGCAGCGCCAATGACAATACCGGACTGTCTGCGCCCGCGCTCGAATTCCTGCGTCAGATGCACCCCTTTATTTCTTATCATTGGAACGGAAAGCCCAACCCGCTGCGGCAAAGGCTGCAAGGACGGATCGAAACCCTGCCGGTCGAGCCGCGCGCACGTCTTTCGCGTGAACAGTCCGAGCGCATCATGGCCCGTTTTTCCAGCGCCAACGAATGGGTCAGGACAACGTATTTCCCGGACAAGCCGGCACCCCTTTTCCCCCCACGACGCAGGGAAGACCCGACCAGCAACCTCGGGCAAATCACCATCTCCGAATTCGCTCAGTTCACCGGACATATGTTGTTATGATCCAGCCCGAGTCTGTCCCCTTTCACACCCTGCAATTCCTGCTCTGGCCCGAGGTCGGGATATCGACCGAGCATCTGCTCTACATGCGGCTCGGCGGCGCGGCGGCCTATTCCGGCGCGACGCGCAGCATCTGCTTTTCCGCTGGCGGACTGGCGGAGTTCAACACCGCCGCCAATCTGTTCAACCTGGGGAAATGGCGCCGGCATTGCGGACTTTCCGACCTCGGCCTGCGGCTCGAGGGCGAAGGGCGGTTCGAACTCGTGGTGTTCCAGGTCCTCGCGGAACGCTCGTGGGAGCGGCCGGTGAACGAGATCGTCGAGCTGACACCAGGCCAGCCCTTCCGGCTGGACCTGACCCCGCTGCTCTTGCCCGAACCCGTGGGGCTGGTCTGCTTCTCGCTGCGCGCGCTTGGCGAGGGCAGGCTGGCCGGCGCCGCCTGGGAAAGCCGGCAGGCACCCAGGCGGCAACCGCAACTGGCGCTCTCCATCACCACCTTCCGGCGCGAGGAGGCGGTCCGCGCCAGCGTCGCCCGGTTCGAGTCCTTCATGGCCGAGACGCCGCTGGCACCGCATCTGCACCTGATCGTGGTCGATAACGGGCGTAGCGCGGGGATTCGTCCCTCGAACCATGTCACGCCCATCGACAACGAAAATCTCGGCGGTTCGGGCGGCTTCGCCCGCGGCCTGATCGAGGCCGAGGCCCGCGGCGCCACGCATTGTCTGTTCATGGACGACGACGCCTCGGTCCATATGGGCGCGGTCGAGCGGACCTGGACCTTCCTCGCCCATGCGACCGATCCCAGGACCGCCGTGGCGGGCGGCATGACCATGGCCAACCACCGCTGGGCGCTATGGGAAAGCGGCGCCCTTTTCGAACGGCACTGCCAGCCGCAATGGCTGGGCACCGACCTGCGCAATTTCGACCAGGTCTCGCGCATGGAAATGGAATCCACCGCGGACAAGCCGCAGAACTTCTATGGCGGCTGGTGGTATTTCGCCTTTCCCGTCGCCCTGACGAAATACCGGCCCTTCCCGTTCTTCGTGCGCGGCGACGATGTCAGCTTCTCGATCGCCAACGATTTCGACATCGTGACCCTGCCGGGGGTGGTCTGCTTCCAGGATGCCGATTTCTCGGACAAGGAATCGCTGCAGACGCTCTATCTGGACCTGCGCAGCCATATCGTGCATCACCTCGCCCTGCCGCAAATGGATATCGGCCTGTTCAAGACCCTGACCATGCCGGCCTGGTTCTTCCTGCGCAGCCTGTTCCAATGCCATTACGAAACCCTCGCGGCGCTGAACTTCGCGGTCGAGGACGTGATGCGCGGCCCGGCCTTCTTTGCCGCCAATGCCGACATGGCGGAACGGCGCGCGACCCTCGCCGCCTTGCGCAAGGACGAGGCCTGGGCGCCGCTTCGGGGCAGGCCGCCGCGGTCGCGCATCCGCTTCAACCCGCACCGGCTTCTGCCGCGGCTGTTGATGAAGGCCACGTTGAACGGGCATCTGCTGCCCTTCTTCCGGCTTTACGGCAACCAGCTGGTGCTGCGGTCGAGCCAGCGCGGCCAGATCCGCCACACCTGGGGGGCGGCCCGGATCACCTATCTCAGCGCCGACGGCAGCCAAAGCTTTACCGTGCGCCATTCCAAGCGCGCCGCGCTGCGCGAAGGCTGGCGGATGCTGAGGAACGGCTTGCGGCTGATGCGGGACTATCCCCGGCTCAAGGCGGAATGGCGCGAGGGCTATGCGGAACTCGCCAGCACCGGGTTCTGGACCGCCCGGCTGGGGATCGAAGCCCCGCCCGCCGCGCCCGGCACCACCCACATGGCTGCGCAATAAGCCGGCCCCATTTCCAACCGTTTCGGAGAGTCCCATGGCGAAACATTGTCTGATGGTGGGCGCGGGCCTGTCCGGCGCGGTGATCGGGCGCATGCTGGCCGAGGCCGGGCACCAGGTCACCGTGGCGGACGCGCGGCCGCATGTCGCCGGCAATTGCCACACCACCCGCGACGCGGCGACCGGCGTCATGGTGCATGTCTACGGGCCGCATATCTTCCACACCGACGACGCCGAGGTCTGGGACTATGTCAACCGGTTCGAGACCTTCCTGCCCTACAAGAACCGGGTCAAGACCACCTCGCAGGGCGCGGTCTATTCATTGCCGGTGAACCTGCACACCATCAACCAGTTCTTCGGCAAGACCCTGCGCCCGGACGAGGCCCGCGCCTTCATCGAGGGCAAGGCCGACCGCTCGATCAGCGATCCGCAGACCTTCGAGGAACAGGCGCTGCGCTTCGTCGGCCCCGAGCTCTACGAGGCCTTCTTCAAGGGCTACACGCTGAAGCAATGGGGCTGCTCGCCGACCGCGCTGCCGGCCTCGATCCTGAAGCGGCTGCCGGTGCGCTTCAACTATGACGACAATTATTTCTTCCACAGGTTCCAGGGCATGCCGGAAAACGGCTACACCGCCCTGGTCGAACGCATCCTGGACCATCCCGGCATCACGGTGCGGCTGAACACCGCGGTCAGCCGCACAGAGGCCGCCGATTACGATCACGTCTTCTATTCCGGCCCCATCGACGGCTGGTTCGGCTATGAACTGGGCCGGCTGGGCTATCGCACGCTGGATTTCGAACGGTTCGATTACCAGGGCGACTGGCAGGGCTGCGCGGTGATGAATTACGGCGACGTGGACGTGCCCTGGACGCGCATCACCGAACACAAGCATTTCGCGCCCTGGGAAGAGCATGACGGCTCGGTGCTCTATCGCGAATTCTCGCGCGAATGCGGGCCCGAGGACATCCCCTATTACCCGATCCGGCTGGTGGCGGAAAAGGCGATGCTGGCCGATTACGTCGCGCGGGCCGAGGCCGAGCCGAACGTCACCTTCGTGGGGCGGCTGGGCACCTATCGCTATCTGGATATGGACGTGACCATCCGCGAGGCGCTGGACTGCGGCCGGCGCTATCTGGCGGCGCTGGAGGCGGGCGAAAGAATGCCCGCCTTCGCGGTCGATCCGCTGTAGACACGCCCTCGCCGTACCGTGCGACGGGCGGCCGGTTCCGGGCCCCCGCGTTTTCAAGCGGGCCGTAAGCCGGCCAGACCGGCCGGCGCCGTCAGGAAACCGGCAGACCCACCCCGCCCGCCGAAGCCGCGCTGAGCGCGACGAAATTCAACGCCTGCTGGCGCACGGCGGCGGCCAGTTCCTGCCGGGCCGACAGCAGGCTGCGCTCGGCATCCAGAACCGGGAAGAAATCCGCCTCGCCCAGCTCGTAAGAGCTGCGGGTCAGCCCGACCGTCTCGCGCGCATTCTCGACCAGCCGCGCCTGCGCGGCGACGGCGCGGGCGTCGCGGTTATAGCCGGCCAGCGCGTTCTCGACCTCCTCGACCGCGCCCAGCACCGAAGCCTGCCAAGCCAGCCGCGCCTGTTCCGCCCGCGCCTGCGCGGCAGAAAGCTGCGCCTGGTTAGCGCCGCCCGAGAACAGCGGCACCGAGATCTGCGGTCCGAAGCCCCAGCTTTTGCTGCTGCCACCGCCGGCGATATTCGTCGGCGTGACCGAACCGGACAGCGTGAGCTTGGGATAGAAGGCCGCCTGCGCCTCGCCCACATCGGCGGCGGCGGCGGCGAGGTTGCGTTCGGCCATGCGCACGTCCGGGCGCACCCGGACCACGTCGGCCGGCACGCCGACGCTGGCGCTGTAGCGGGCGCGCGGCTGGCCGCCGCCCTTGCGCAGCTGCGCGGCGATATCGGCGCTGCGCCCGGCGGTCAGCGTGGCCAGCCGGTTCACCGACTGGTCGAAGCCGACCTCCAGCCCGGGCAGGGCCGCCTCGGCCTGCGCCACCAACTGCTCGGCCTGCAACACCTCCAGCCGCGAGACGCTGCCGAAGGCGTCCTGGGTGCGGGTCATCTCCAGCGTGCGGCGGCGGCTTTCCAGACTCTGCCGGGTCAGGGCCAGCGCCTCCTGGTAATAGCGCGCATCGACATAGGCCGAGGCGATGGCGCTGGCCACGGTCAACCGCGCCACCTCGGCCGAAAGATAGGCCGCGTCCAGCCGGGCCGAGGCGCCCTGCCGCGCCGCGCGGTTCTGGCCGAACAGATCGACCAGCCAGGACACGCCCAGCGTGGCCGAGCTGCTTTCGACGATGCCCGTCTCGTTGCGGTTGCGCCCGGCCGAGCTCTGCGCATCGACCTGCGGCAGGTCGCTGGCCCCGACCAGGCGGGCATTGGCCTGCGCCTCGCGGATGGTGGCGACGGCGGTCTGCACGTCCAGATTGCGCTTGAGCCCGGCGGCGATCAGCGCGTCCAGCTGCCTGTCGCGAAAGGCCGCCCACCAGGCATTGGAGCCGGCGCGGCGGGCCGGGGAATTGGCGGCGAAAGCGCCGGCCACCTCGGCCCGGGGCGCGGTATAGCTGACCGGGTTGCAGGCGGCGAGCGCAAGGGTCGAGGCCAGCCCGCCCAGCAGGCCGCGGCGGGAAAGAGGCATGGTCTGGATCATCCGAAACTCTCTGGTTGACGCGGCCCGGGACGGGGTCGCGGAAAGGGGAATGGCGGCACGGGCGGGCTTGGTCCCGCCCGTGCCTGCGGCGGCGCCGGAGCCTAGCCCGCCGTATCGGCCTGCGGCCCGGCCACCGTCCTGCCGCCGGTCAGCCGGCTGACCGCGCCCAGCACGAAGACGAAGAACACCGGCACGAAGAACACCGCCAGCACCGTGGCCGCGACCATGCCGCCGATCACCCCGGTTCCGATGGCGTTCTGGCTCGCTGCCGAGGGGCCGGTGGCGATGGCCAAGGGCACCACGCCCAGCGTGAACGCGAGCGAGGTCATCAGGATCGGCCGAAAGCGCAGCTTCGCCGCCGTCACCGCCGCTTCGATCAGGCTTTGCCCCTGTTCGCGCAGGTCCTTGGCGAATTCCACGATCAGGATGGCGTTCTTGGCCGAAAGCCCGATGATGGCGATCAGCCCGACCTTGAAATAGATGTCGTTGGGCATGTCGCGCAGCATGACCGCGACGACGCAGCCCAGGACGCCCAGCGGCACCACCAGCATCACGGAAAGCGGGATCGACCAGCTTTCGTAAAGCCCGGACAGCAGCAGGAAGACGAACAGGATGCTCATCGCGTAAAGCAGCGTCGCCTGCGACCCGGCCTGGATCTCCTCCAGCGACTGCCCGGTCCATTCATAGCCGAAGCCCTGCGGCAGTTCGGCCGCCAGCCGCTCCATCTCGGCCATGGCGGCGCCGGAACTGTAGCCCGGCCCGGCCGCGCCGGCGATGCGGACCGCCGGATAGCCGTTATAGCTGACGACCTGCGACGGCCCCTGCTCCCATGTCACGCTGGCGAAGGAGGAGAAGGGCACCATGCCGCCACCCGCGTTGCGCACGGTCAGCTTCAGGATGTCTTCGGCCTGCATGCGCGAGTCGTCCTCGGCCTGCATGACCACGCGCTGCATCTTCCCGGCATTGGGGAAGTCGTTGATATAGGCCGAGCCCAGGTATTGCGAGATCGTCGCCGAGATGTCGGCGAAGGTCACGCCGAAGGCATTGGCCTTTTCGCGGTCGATGGTGACGAAGACCTGCGCGGCCGAGGGCAGCCCCTCGATACGCAGCCCGGTGGCGATGCCGTTTTCCTGCGCCTTGGCGATGATCTGCTGGGCGGCGGCCAGCAGCGCCTCCTGCCCCTGCCCGCCGCGGTCCTGCAGGCGGAAGCTGAAGCCGCCGGTGGCGCCGAAGCCGGGGATCGGCGGCGGCGACAGCGCGAAGGCCTGCGCGTCCTGATAGCCGAACATCTGCATGTTCGCGGCGTTGGCGATGTCCTGCGCCGATTGCTCGCGCTCGGCCCAGTCCTTGAAGGTGACGAACATCAGCCCGGCATTGGGCCCCTGCCCCGAAAAGCTGAAGCCGCGGATCGCCACCGTGTTCTCGACGGCCTCGTTCTGCTGGAACATCTGCGTGGCCTGGGCCAGCACCTCGTCGGTGCGGTTCGAACTGGCCGTGGCCGGGGTCTGGATGTCGGCGATGATGAAGCCCTGGTCCTCGTTCGGCAGGAAGCTGGTCGGCAGGCGCAGGAAGCCCATGCCGGTGGCCGCGACCAGCACCAGATAGAACCCCATCATCACCAGCCGCCGCCGCGTGACCAGCCCGACCGCGCGGGTGTAACGCTCGGTCAGCCGGTCGAAATTGCGGTTGAACCAGCCGAAGAAGCCCTTCCTTTCGTGATGGCCGCTGATCGGCTTCAGGAAGGTCGCGCAAAGCGCCGGGGTCAGCGTCAGCGCCAGGAAGGCCGAGAACAGGATCGACACCACCATGGTCAGCGCGAATTGCCGATAGATGATGCCCGACGAGCCGGGGAAGAACGCCATCGGCACGAAAACCGCCGCCAGGACCAGCGTGATGCCGATGATGGCGCCCGAGATCTGGCCCATGGCCTTTTCCGTCGCCTCGCGCGGCGGCAGCCCTTCGGTCGCCATGATGCGCTCGACGTTCTCGATCACCACGATGGCGTCATCGACCAGGATGCCGATGGCTAGCACCATGGCGAACATGGTCAGCACGTTGATCGAGAATCCCGCCGTCAGCATGACCGCCACCGTCCCCATCAGCGCGATGGGCACGACGATGGTCGGGATGATGGTATAGCGGAAATTCTGCAGGAACAGGAACATCACCACGAAGACCAGCGCCATCGCCTCGACCAGCGTGTGCAGCACCTTCTCGATGGATGCCTCGACGAAGGGGGTGGTGTCATAGGGGATGGTATAGCTGACGCCGTCGGGGAAGAACCGCGACAGCTCCTCCATCTTCTGATGCACCGCTTCCGAGGTGTTCAGCGCGTTGCCGGTGGCCGAAAGCTGGATCCCCAGCGCCGCCGCCGGCTTGCCGTCGATGCGCGAGGCGAAACTATAGGTCTCGGCACCGACCTCCAGCCGGGCCACGTCGCGCAAGAGCACGGTCGAGCCGTCGGGATTGGCGCGCAGCACGATCTTGCCGAATTCGTCCACATCGTCCAGCTGCCCCTTGATCAGCACGGTCGCAGTCAGCTGCTGGCCGATGGGGTTCGGGTCCGCCCCGACCTTGCCGGCCGCGACCTGCGCGTTCTGCGCCCGCACCGCCGCGACGATCTCGGCCGAGCTGAGGTTCAGCCCGGTCATCTTGGCCGGATCGACCCAGATGCGCAGCGCCCGTTCCGGGGCAAAGACCTGCGCCCGGCCCACGCCCTCGATGCGGCGGATCTCGCCCACCACGTTGCGGTTCAGGTAGTCGCCGAGCGCGATGTCACCCATCGCCCCGTCATCCGAGGTCAGCGCCACCATCATCAGGAAGCCGGTGCCCGCCTCTTCGATCAGCACGCCCTGATCGACCACGCTTTGCGGCAAAAGCGGCTCGACGCGGGCCACGGCATTCTGCACGTCGACCTGGGCGCGGGCGATGTCGGTGCCCGGCTCGAAAGTCGCGGTGATCGACATGGCCCCGGAGGAATCCGAGACCGATTCGTAATAGGCCAGGCCCTCGACGCCATTCAGCTCGTCCTCGATGGGCTGGGCGACGGCGCGGTTGATCTCGCCCGGCGCGGCGCCGGTATAGGCGGTCGAGATGGTGATCTGCGGCCAGGCCACCTGCGGATATTGCGCGATGGGCATCATCGGCAGCGCGATCACCCCGGCGATGACGATGAAGATCGAGATCACCCAGGCCAGCACCGGCCGGTGAATGAAGAACCGTGCCATCGGCCTACTCCTGCGCCGGGGCCGGGGCGGCCGCGGCGGCGCCGGCCGGCACCGGCGGCTGGGCCGCGTCCACGGGCTGCGGCACCACCTTGGCGTCGGGGTAAAGCTTCTGCGCCCCCATGACCACGACCCGGTCGCCCGGCTTCAGCCCGCTTTCCACCAGCCAGCGGTTGTCGGTGGTCTGGCCCAGGGTCACGTCGCGGCGCTCGACCGTTTCGTCGTCCTTCAGCGCATAGACATAGGCTTGGCCCGACTGGTCGCGCTGCACCGCCATCTGCGGCACGGTCAGGGCGTTGTCGCGCACCGCCTGCTCGATCCGCACCCGCACGTAAAGCCCGGGCAGCAACTCGCCCTCGGGGTTCGGGAACTCGGCGCGCAGGGTGATCTGCCCGGTCGAGCTGTCCACGCTGGCTTCCGAAAACAGCAGCTTGCCGGGATGGGCATATTCGCTGCCGTCGTCGAAGATCAGCCGCACCTCGGCCGCATCGGCCGAGGTCATGGCCAGCTGCCCCGCCGCCAGCGCGCGGCGCAGCGCGAACAGTTCGGACGAGGACTGGGTGAAGTCCACATAGACCGGGTCGAGCTGCTGGATGGTCGCCATGATATCGGTCTGGGCATTGACCAGCGCGCCCTCGGTCACCAGCGCCCGGCCGACCACGCCGGCGATGGGCGCCGTGACCTCGGTATAGGAGCGGTTCAACTGCGCCTCCTGCAGCGAGGCGCGGGCGATGGCCACATCCGCCTGGGCCTGGGCCAGCGCGGTGGCGGCATTGTCCAGATCGACCCCCGCCGTCACCTTGCGCTCGCGCAGGGCGCGGGCACGCTTTTCCTGGTCTGCGGCGTTCAGCGCCGTGGCCTCGGCCCGGGCCAGCGCACCCTCGGCGCTGGCGACGCGCACGTCATAGGGGGCGGGATCGATGCGATACAGCACGTCGCCCGCTTCGACCTTGCCGCCCTGTTCGAAAACGCGCTCGATCACGATGCCGCCGACGCGCGGCCGCACCTCGGCGACGCGGGTCGCGGCCACGCGGCCGGGCAATTCGTTCACCACCGGCAGCGCCTCGGGTGTCATCTCCTGCACGCTGACCTGCGGCGGCGGAAGCTGCTGCGCGGCCAGCGGCGAGGCCGCCATCAGGCAGCAAAGCACAAGCCCGGCGGAAACGCCGGGGGAAAATCTCATCGTCATGGATCGGTCTTTCCTGGGAAGCTGAATATGGGGGAGGGATCAGTCTCCGGCTGCGCCGGGGTCGCTTTCCACGACCGCCATCAATTCGTCGAGGATGTCATTGCGGGTTTCCTGGTCGAAACGGTGAAAGCCGAAATATTCGAGGAATTCCATACCGTGCAGGGTCAGAAGCGCCATCAGCATCCGCCGCCGGTCGCCGGCCTGGGCCGCGACCGTCTCGGCATCGCCGGCCAGCATCTCGCGCATGATCTCGCGACATTCCGCGTGTTCGCCCATGCTGGTGCTGATCAGCATCGCCATGTCCAGCTCTTCGTCGGTCGGCACGCGCCGGCACTCATCGATCAGC
This sequence comes from Paracoccus sp. MA, assembly GCF_020990385.1. Classification (NCBI taxonomy): domain Bacteria; kingdom Pseudomonadati; phylum Pseudomonadota; class Alphaproteobacteria; order Rhodobacterales; family Paracoccaceae; genus Paracoccus; species Paracoccus sp. MA. Next base: position 756,181 of record NZ_CP087597.1, on the reverse strand, counting down.
GCGCGCAGCCGGGCATTGGGCTGGCCCTCGTGCCGGGCACGGATATCGACGAAACGCGCCTGGTGCTGGGCCATCTTGTGACGGATGAAGGCGGCGAGCAGCCCGGCCTTGCTGTCGCAGTCATAGACCACGCTGGACTTGCTGATCCCCGCTTCCTTGGCGACGGCATCGATGCTGAGCCCGGCAATGCCCGAACGGCGCGCCACCCGCTCGATGGCGGCCATCAGCTCGTCGCGATCGATGCTGCGCTTGCGTCCCATGGCCGGCTCCAGAATTTCAATACGACCGTTCGTTTATAATTCTGCGGCGGACCTGTCAAGCGGCCTGCCGGCGGCCTGCCCCGCAGGGATCTTCGCGACTGGCCGGCTGCCCGAATCTGCCCACGGTCCAGTTCCCCGTCTTCGACCCGGCGGATGGCGCGGGACAGCGGCGTGGCGTTGCAGAACTCGGCCGCCCTTGCCCATGCCGCGCTTTCGGGCCACAGATATGGCCCGAGGCGCCGGACATTCTCCCGGCCACTGCACGGAAAGCTTGCCGACATGACCACCGCCACCATGACCGCCGCCCGCGCCAGAACCCATGTGACCGTGCTGGTCATGCTGGGCCTGACGCATCTGCTGAACGACATGATGCAGTCGCTGATCCCCGCCGCCTATCCGATCCTCAAGGAGGCCTATGCGCTGGATTTCGTTCAGATCGGCATGATCACCCTGACCTTCCAGATCGCCGGATCGCTGCTGCAGCCGGTGATCGGCATGGTGACGGACCGCGACCCGGCGCCCTACTCTCCGGTGGCGGGCATGATGTTCACCCTCTCGGGCCTGGTCAGCCTGGCCTTTGCCCACAGCTACGGCGTCATCCTGGTCTCGGTGGCGCTGATCGGCATCGGCTCGTCGATCTTCCACCCCGAGGCGACGCGGATGGCGCGCTATGCGGCGGGCGGCCGGCAGGGGCTGGCGCAGGGCATCTTCCAGGTCGGCGGGCAGGCGGGCGGGGCGCTGGGACCGGTCTTCGCGGCGCTGATCATCGTGCCCTGGGGCCAGCCCAGCCTGGCATGGTTCGCCGTCGCCGCGCTGATGGCCATGATGCTGCTGGTCTGGATCGGCAGCCGCCAGCGGCAGATCAGCGCCGAATTCGTGGCGATGCGCTCGGCTGCCCGCAAGGACGGGCGCGGCCACGTCTCGCACGCGCCCCTGACCATCGGCATCGGGCTGGTGGTGCTGACGCTGCTGATGTTCTCCAAGAACGCTTATGGCGAGAGCTTCCGTTCATTCTACACCTTCTATCTGATGGACCGCTTCGGCTTGTCGATCCCCTCGGCGCAGATGATGCTGTTCGTCTTCCTGCTGGCTTCGGCAGCGGGGGCGTTGATCGGCGGCATTGTCGGCGACCGCATCGGCCGCTATCGCATCATCTGGATCTCGGTGCTGGGGCCGTTGCCGCTGACGCTGGTGCTGCCCTATGCCGACCTGTTCTGGACCGGGGTGCTGACGGTGGCGATCAACCTGATCATGGCCAGCGCCTTCGCCTCGATCCTGATCTATGCGATGGAGCTGCTGCCGGGCCGCATCGGGCTGATCGGCGGGCTGTTCTATGGGTTGAACTTCGGCCTTGGCGGCATCGCGGCGGCGATCCTCGGCGGTCTGGCCGACAGCTACGGCGTCGAGGCGGTCTATAGGCTATGCTCCTTCCTGCCGCTGGCCGGGCTGCTCGCCTGGTTCCTGCCCCGGATCGACGAGGGGCATTAGCCCCTCTTCCATGGCCTGCACCAGCCGCGAGACCTGCGTCGGGCGCCAGGCGGTTCGCTGGAGGTGGCATGCGCCGGAATCGCAGCCCCGGGCGGTGCGGGGATCCGCAGGAAGGACCGGCGACCTAGCGCGGCAAGGCGAAGGCATGGCCGTCATGCGTTGCGACATGCATGGGCAGGCCATAGATCTCCAGCAGCGCCTCGGGCGTCATCAGCGCGCCGATGGGGCCGTCCAGCAGCAGCCTGCCGGAACCAAGCGCGACCACATGGTCGCAATAGCGCGCCGCCATGTTCAGGTCGTGCAGCACGACGATGGCCGACAACCCCTCGTCCCGGCACATGCCATGCACCAGGTCCAGCACCTCGACCTGATGCGCGACGTCGAGCGCCGAGATCGGCTCGTCCAGCAGCAGCGTCCGCGCGCCCTGCGCCAGCATCATCGCGATCCAGCTGCGCTGGCGTTCGCCGCCCGACAGGGTATCGACCAGGCGGCCGCGCAGATGGCCGACATGGCAGCGGGCGATGGCGGCATCGACGGCGGCGTGATCCTGCGCGCGGAAGCGGCCAAGCGCGCCGCGCCAAGGAAAGCGGCCAAGCGCCACCAGTTCCTCGACCAGCATCCCTTCGGCCGGCGGCGTGACCTGCGGCAGATAGGCCAGGTCGCGGGCCAGGTCGCGCGGCGACCAGTCCGCCAGATCGCGGCCGGCATAGGCGATGCGTCCGGCCGAGGGCCGGTTCTGCCCCGAGATCAGCTTCAGCAGCGTCGATTTTCCCGAACCGTTGCGCCCGATCAGGGCCGTGACCATGCCGGGGCGGATCTGCAGGTCCAGCCCCTCGATCAGCCGGCGGCCCGGCACGTCATAGGTGACGCCCGACAGGGTGAAAAGCGTCATGCGGAGGTCCTTTTCATCAGCATGATGAACAGCCAGGGCGCGCCGATCAGCGTGGCGAACAGCCCCAGCGGCAGGTCATAGGGATAGCTGGCGGTGCGTGCCCCGAAGGCAGCGAGCAGCATCAGCACCGCGCCCAGCAGCCAGCTTCCGGCGCAGAAGGGCGCGGCGCGGGCAAGGCCCATGCTGCGCGCCAGATGCGGCGCCATCAGGCCGACGAAGCTGACCGGGCCGACCAGCATCGTCGCCGCCCCGGTGGCCAGCCCCGCCAGCAGGATCAGCCCCAGCCGCACCTGCGCCAGCGGCAGGCCGAGCGCGCGGCCGACCTCGCCGCCGAGCGGCAGGATCTCGAGCCAGCGGGCGGCAGCGACCAGCGCGGCCAGCAGCGCCAGCGCCAGCCCGGCCAAGGCGGCGGCGCCCGGGGGCGAGACCTGCGAGGCGCTGCCCGCCAGCCAGCCCAGGATCACCCAGGCCGAGCGGTCGTCCGAAGCCATGATCGCGCCCAGCACCGCCGAGGCCAGCGCGCCGATGGCCAGCCCCGCCAGCAGCAGGCGCGCGGGCGCCAGATCGGCGCGCATCGCATAGCCCGCCAGCCCCGCCAGCGCCAGGGCACCCCCCGCCGAGGTTCCCAGCGCCAGCATCATCGGACCGGCGCCGCCGAAGGCCATGACCGTGATCGCATAGCCCAGCGAGGCGCCCCCGGTCACGCCCAGCACCTCGGGCGCCGCCATGGGGTTTGCGGTCAGCCGTTGCAGGATCGCCCCCGCCCCGGCCAGCAACGCGCCCGCCGAGGCGGCCGCCAGGATCGCGGCGGCGCGCAGGGGCAGGAAGGTCTCGCGCAGTTCCGCGGGCATGAAGCCCCAGCCCTCCGGCCCGCGGCCGCCGAACAGCGTCAGCACCGCCAGCATCAGGCAGGCGGCGGCCAGCCCCGCCAGCAGCCGCCCGGGACGGGCGGCGCGGTGGCTGCGGCGGTCGCCCTCTTCGGCCCGCTGCGGCACCTGCGCCTTCATCCGGGGCAGCAGCCAGATCAGCAGCGGCCCGCCGATCAGCCCGGTCAGCGCGCCGGTGGGCAGGCTCGGGCCGCCCGCGGCCGACACGGCCAGCAGCAGGCCGTCGGCCAGCGACAGCACCAGCGCCCCCGCCACCGGCGCCAGCATCAGGCGCTGAAGCAGCGTCCGCGCGCCCAGGCTGCGGGCGATGGCCGGTGCGGCAAGCCCGACGAAGCCGACCAGCCCGATCTCGGCCGAGACCAGGGCCGAAAGGGCAACCGCCAGCAGCAGGGTCGCGAAGCGCAGGGGCGCCAGCCGCAGGCCAAGCCCATGCGCGCCCTCGGGGCCCAGAGACATGACCATCAGCGGCCGCGCCAGCCCCGCCGCCAGCAGCAGCGCCGGGACCAGCGCCAGCGCCATGTGCCGGCTGCCCGACCAGTCCACCTGCGCCATGGAGCCGCCGTTCCACATCACCAGCGACAGCAGGTAATGCCCCTGCGCCAGCGTCAGCGCGGTCGCCACGGCCGAGGCCAGCAGCCCGACCAGCATGCCGGCGATGGTCACGGTGACCGGCGCGAACCCTCGCCGCGCCCCCAGCGCCATGACCAGAACGGTGGCCGCCCCTGCCCCCGCCAGCGCGATGGGCAGGTTGCCCGCCACCAGCCAATCCGGCGCGAAGATCGTCGCCGCCACGATCGCCAGCTGCGCGCCCGAGGCCGTGCCCAGCGTCGTCGGATCGGCCAGCGGATTGCGCAGCACCGCCTGCATCAGCGCCCCGGCCAGTCCCAGCGCCGCGCCCGCCAGCAAGGCCAGGACCCCGCGCGGCATCAGCCCATAGGCCAGCAGGATCTGCTGGACCGTCATGTCCGAGGTCCGCCAAGGCAGGGCGGGCCAGTCGGCCGGCGGCAGGGCCGACAGCGCGGCAATGCTCCACAGCGCCAGCGCCGTGACGCCCCCCGCGGCCAGGATGGCTCGATTCACGCCCGGGCCTCCAGCGCGGCGACAAGCTCATGCGCGAAGCGCAGCGCCGAGGGGATGCCGGCGAAGGGCCGCAGTTCCGGCAGGCGGTGGACCCGCCCGGCCTTGACCGGCGGCAGGCTGTTCCACAGGGCCGCCGAACCCAGCCCGCGTTCGGCCTGGGGCGGGATCCGGCCCACGATGACCAGCCGGGCCTCGGGGTATTCGGCAAGCTTTTCCAGCGGCACCGGGGCGGCGAAGGCGAAGCTGGTGCGCGCCGCCCAGGCGTTGCGCAGCCCGATGGCCTCGAGCGCGCCGCTGAACAGGCTGTCGGTGCCGAAGACGCGGATATGGCGGGAATCGCCCAGCTGGAACATCAGGCAGGCACGGTCGGCAAAGGGCGCCGCGCGGCCCGCGAGCATGGCGAATTCGGCCTGCGCGGCGGCCTGTGCGCGCGGCCCGGCGGCGGGATCGCCCAGCCGCTCCGCCAGTTCCCCCAGCACGGCCATCACCTTGGGAAAGGCGGGCTCGCCGGCCACATAAAGCGCGCGGGTAAAGACCGGCGCGATGCGTTCCAGGCGCGGCTGGATCGCGCTGTAATAGCTGGAGGACAGGATCAGGTCGGGCGCGACGAGGCTCAGCGCCTCGAGATTGGGCGCCCCGCGCAGGCCGAGATCGACGGTGCTCTGCGGCGGCTGCGCCGCGGCGGCGTCGCGAAAGCCGATCAGCTCGGCCAGCGCCGCGGGCGGGTGGCCAAGCGCCATCGCGGTCTCGGCCATCGCCCAGTCCACGGCCGCCAGCCGCAATCCGCCAGCCGCAAAAGCCGGCAACGCCCCTCCGGCCAGCCCGCAGGCGGCGGCCAGAAAGGCGCGTCGGCTGAACCCGCAGGCGGCTGTCACCATCGACGGCTCAGGCTGGCCTGCACGGTGCGCCCGTCGCCGTAATAGCTGGAATTCAGCCCCACGGCCGAGATATAGGCCTCGTCCGTCAGGTTGTTCACGTTCAGCCGGCCGATCACGCCGTTCTCCCATTCGTAGCTGGCGCCCAGATCCACCAGCGTCACCGCCTCCAGCCGCTCGGTATTCGCATCCGAGGCCCAGCGAGAGCCGATATAGCGCAGGCCGCCGCCCAGTTGCAGCCCCTGCATCGGGCCGGACTGGAATTCATGCGACAGCCAGAGGCTTGCGGCGTGGCGCGGCGTGTTGGCCAACTCGTTGCCGTCGTTCTCGCCCGAGATGTCGGTCGAGGCATAGGTATAGGCGCCCTTGACCGACCAGCCCTGGCCGAACTCGGCCACGCCTTCCAGTTCCAGCCCGCGGATGCGCGCCTCGCCGATCTGGCGGACGCCGGTGATGGTGCCGCCTTCGACCTCTTCGGTGACGGACGTATTGCGGTCGGTCTCGCGCAGGTCATAGAGCGCGGCGGTGAACAGCCCGTCGAAGGCGGTGGGCTCGTATTTGGCCCCAAGCTCCCACTGCTTGCCGTGGGTGGGCTCCAGCGGGTTGTTGTCGATGTCGAAACCCGGCTGCGGCAGATACGAGGTCGAATAGGCGGCATAGACCGAAACCCCGTTGTCCCACAGATAGCCCAAGCCCAGATGGCCGGTCAGCTGCCGGTCTTCGCGGGCGTAATCGGTGGTGCCGAAATTCGTCACGCTCTGACCCTCTTGCCGGGTCCATTCGTATCGCAGCCCCGCCGTCGCGCGCCAGTTGCCGAATTCGATCTCGTCCAGCGCATAAAGGCCGACCTGCGTCGCATCGACCGACTTGTCCGCCGTATACCACGGGGCGGGCACGGTGATGCCGCCATAGGAGGGCGCGGCATAGTCGATCGGGGCGATGGTGGAAAAGCCGGTATAGGCGCGCTCGCGCAGCTTTTGCGCGTCGATGCCGAAAGTCAGCGCATGCGTCACCGCCCCGGTCTCGGCGCTGCCCGCCAGCCGCAGGTCGGTGGCGATGGCGCGGAAGTTTTCCCGCTGGGTGATGACGCCCCGCCCGACCGAGGTGCCGGTCAGCCCGCTGATATACACGCTGTCATAATCCCAGTCGAAATCGGTATAGCGCAGCGTGTTGTTCAGCCGCCAGCCATTGCCGAAATCATGCGTCAGGCCGAAGCTCAGCGTGCCCATCTTGCGGTCGCTGTCATTGACCGACTTGTCGCCGAAATAGAACTCGCGCAGATCCTTGGCATCGACCTGCCCGATCAGCCCGCTCGGCACCCCCGTGGGCGAGATCGGCGCATCGCCGTGATAGCTGGCCATGAATTCCAGCTCGGTCGCGTCGCTCAGCGCATAGCTGGCCGACAGGCCCAGATAGCCGCGCTTGCTGTCGATTTCCTCGACATCGGTCCGGCTGTTGCCGCCCTTGGCGGTGACGCGATAGGCGAAGCGGTCGTCCACGACCCGGTTCGCATCGCCATAGACCGAGGCCGAGCCCTTGCTGTCGGCGCTGAAGCCCAGCTCGGTGAAATCGCCGTCCGCCTGCGCCCGCTTCTGGATCATGTTGACCAGCCCCGCGGGCGTCCCCGCGCCGTAAAGCACCGAGGCCGGTCCGCGCAGCACCTCGACCCGCTCCAGCCCGTAAAGCTCGAAGGCGGGCGCGCTGGTCGGGAACTGGGTCGAACGCATCAGCCGCAGCCCGTCCAGGAACTTGTCGTTCTCGAGGTTGAAGCCGCGCAGGAACAGGCTGTCGAAGCGCGGATCGCCGCCATAGTTCTCGGTGACGATCCCGGCCGAATAGCTCAGCGCCTCGGACAGGTTGGTCGCGCCCTGCTCTTCGATCTGCGCGCGCGGCACGACCGA